>NZ_CP152413.1:4216666-4525000 GCF_038967635.1 Bradyrhizobium sp. B124
TGCCCTTGTCGAGGATGTGGATATCGTCGAGCCACAGGCTGCAGCCGCGAAGCGGAATGTCCAAATGACACGGCGTGTCATTCGTACCGCCAAGCTCCGTGTTCGGACCCGTCGAGAACAGGACGTTCCCGTAGAAGGAGAGCGCATTCATGATGTGCTCCGACGAAAGTTCCTGGGAAGCGGCGATGTGGTGCCAGGTGGCGCGCTCGTTCGCCCCCCAGCCGATATGCGAGATTGCCCAGCCGCGCGTATCGCCGAAGCTGTCGATATAATTCTTGATGAGCAACGCATCGGTGCCTTCGCCCTTGAGGTCGACGATGTAGCCATCCTTGATGGTCAGCGTGACCGGCGACTGGATGTAACGCTTAAACGCGCAGAGGATGTCACCGGGCATCAGCACCACGGTGCCGTTGACCTCGCCGTCGGTCGCCTGAGTAAAGGCAAAACCTGACGGGAAGTGATCCCAGCGCCCGGGTTCATCGGTGTATCCGTATTCGGAAATGACCGGGTATTGCTTCAGGCCATAGATGACGTCCGTTCCGCCCGGCGACGTGATCCGCATTTTGCTGGCCGACTGCAGCAGGGTTCGAGAGAGCTCCGTTCGCCGGCGCAGATCTTCGGTCGGGAACATCTTCTTGAGGATGTGGAACGGCTCCATCACACGCAGGATGCGCGTGCCTGCCTCCTGAATTTCGAGTTGCTCACGGGAGAACAGCAGCCCCAGAAGATCAATCACCATATCCACGCGCTTGAGCGTATCGATCGCCGGCTGGTTGCCGGCGAGCGCATGCCGGCCCTGCACGCCCGCGACCTTGCCCTGGCCGTACTTCGGCACGTTGAGATGAAAGGTCGTTGCGCCCAGGCTTTGCGCAGCGAGCATGAAAGCCTGGGCGTATTCCTGCTGATCCTCGCCGCCGCTCAGGACCGCAACAATTTCGCCCTTCTTCACCTTGCAGAGTGTCAACTCGGCCTTGAAAAGCTCTAGCATGTCAACATCAACGATCTGTCGGGACATCTTCACTGATCTCCTGTTTGCTGGACGTGGACGCGCGTCGGTCGAACCGGTCGCGCTAGAAGCTCTTCAACGATCGAAAGAAAGCCCTCCGTATCGTCGATCTGCATTTGGTGCCCCGCGCTCTCCAGCGTCCTGATCGCGATCGACGGCAGCAATCTGCGAATTTCTGTTTCATCTTCGGGCCGAATGACCCCTCCCCGCCCCGCAACGATTAATGCGGTCGGAACGCTGAGGTGGGCGACGTCGCGATGAATGTCATCGTGATGAAAGCCCTTGTGACCTTCGATGAGCGCGCGCTCGTCGCAAGTATGCATCCACTCCGCCCTGGCGCGGATGTGCTGCTCAGGCCACTGGGGCGCGGAAGGGCTTCGCAGCACTGCGTCGATCTCGCCAAGCTTTGCGCTATGAAGCAGTTTGAGGAGGGGTTCGATCGGAATCGGGTAGGCCCGGCGTCCCGGACCAGAGACCGGTGGATCGATCAATATCAGCTGTTCAACAGATGATGGCCGCCAGCGTGCAGCACGTATTCCGATGCGGCCGCCCATTGAGTGGCCCATCAGTGTGTACGGACCAAGTCCGAGCGCTTCAGCGAACGAGACGAGATCGGATGCGCACGCGTCGAGAGAGTAATTGAGATGCGGGCCACTTTCGGACAGGCCGCGGCCGCGGACATCGAGCACGTATACGTCGTGTCCGATGCACAATCGCTCCGCGATGAAAGCCCATTGCGCCGCGGTCGTCGATATGCCCGGCACAATCACGATAGCAGGTCCTGTTCCGCCGAAACGCAGATAGTGCTGACGGATGCCGTTGGCACGCACATGTGCCCCATACAGAAGTCCGGAGGCTGGGGTGCGGCTCATGTCGGCCAATCCTCTGTGCGGAAGTCCGACAGCGGACGAAGGCGCTCGATTGCGACTTCCGTCGGCACCACATCTGCGTATTTGCTGGCGATATCGAACAGGTTGACGGCGTGCGACGTGGGCGAGCGGTCATAGACGGCATCGCTCGGCACGATTGATTTGAAGTTCAGCGCGCACGCATCTACGACCGAGGCCCGCACGCAGCCGCTGGTCGTGCAGCCCGTCACCACAAGCGAGTCGACGGCGGCCCCGATCAGATACGTCGCAAGCGGAGTACCGAAGAATGCGCTTGCCTGCGTCTTCGGCAGCAGCAACTCGCCGGGCTCCGGAGCCACCTCACGGACGAACCCATAGCCCTCGGGCGGGATCCGCATGATACCGGGGATCTTCGCGGAGAACGCGCCCTGGTCCTGGCCCACCTTCCGCGCGACATGCGGGAAAATCACCGACCACCTCTTCTCGCGGAACAACCGCACCAATTCGGCGATGTGTGCAACGGCATGCCAACCAGCCTCGCCGCAGCTGGTGGGGTATTGCTTGATCGCTTCGCGGATCGGCATCGGCCGGTCGCCGACCGAACGATACTGCACGTCGATGACCAGCAACGCCGGTCGTTTGCCGAATCCCGCTGCGCCACCCAGCCCGGCGAGAGCATAGGTCTCGCGCTCATCGAGGGGTATCACATCGTCCCAAGGTTGCTTGATGCCAGTCACTGTTGTGCTCCAGCGGTCATACTCGCGGGGATGTCAGTGAAGCGGCACGGTGGTCGCGTCGTACCGGTAAATCCAATCGTATCGCGCAGCCGACGCCTCCGGCGCCCACTGAGTCTTGATGTAATCACTCGCCGTCTCCGGCGTGCTCAGCTCTTGGCTATGGAAGATCGGCAGCATGCTGGCCGCGGACTTCGTGACCACCGTGGTACGATCGAGCCGTAGGCTCTGATAGGTCTTGAATGCTACCGGGAGGTCATCGGGTTGCTCCTCGAAACAACGTGCGAGGACGGATGCATCCTCCAGGGCCATGTTCACACCCTGCCCGAGGTATGGGAGCATCGAATGGCAAGCGTCGCCGAGCAGGGTGACACGTCCCATTGACCACGTATCCAGCGACGGCCGCACGAACAGGCCCCACTTGTTCAGCGTATCCACGTTCTTGACCAGTTCGATGATGTCCGGATGCCAACCCTCGAAGTCCTTCAGGCACTCCTCGGCCGAGCCCTTCTCCGACCAGGATTCGAGCAGCCAGTCGTTATGGTCGACCTGGCCCGAAAAGGTCATCATGACCGTGTTCTGCCAGCGGACCGGATAGGCCGTGACATGCGCAGTGGGCCCAATCCAGGTTGCCACCTCGGGTTCGCGCTGATGCGGTGCAAGGCGGTCGACCGGCACGAGACCACGCCAGGCGATGGTCTTCGTGTACTGGCTCTCGATCTTGCCGATAAGGCCAAGACGGACCTTCGAATGAGCACCGTCAGCGCCGATCAGGGCGCGCCCTTCGACCTCGGAGCCGTCGGCGAGCTTGGCCCGAACCCCTTCGTCGTTTTGACTGAACCCGACAACGTGGGCGTTCAGATGAATGGCACCCGGCTTCAACTGGCGCACGCCGTCAACGAGAAGCTTCAGCAGGTGAGCGCGGAGCAGCAGATAGGGCTGATTACGCGCTGCATCGGAGCTGCGGTTGTAGAGCGGCCACCTATCCCCGGTGTTCCACAGCCGAATCGAGCGTCGCTCGGCCGCTATGCAGTTTTGCTCGACCTGTTCGGTGAGGCCAAGATCCCGAAGAACGCGCACGCCGTTCATGGAGACCCAAAGGCCGGCTCCTACCTCACGCAACTCGGACGCTTGCTCGAATACATCACAATCGATGCCGCGACGGAGCAACGATAGCGCCATCGCCAAGCCTCCAATGCCGGCGCCGGCAATGAGGACGCTCGATTTACTGACCCGTTCAATACTCATGACATCTCCAAACGATAAGTACGCTGTCTCGCGATCGGTTAAGCGGCATCTTCGGAGACTTGCCCGGCGGCAAGGCTCCTTACGGCTTCGAAAATCTTGGTGTATCCCGTGCAACGGCATAGGTTGCCGTGCAGGTAGTGACGGATTTCTTCGTCGGTCGGGTGCGGCGTCGCCTTCAGCAGCGCTGTGACCGCCATAATGAAGCCTGGCGTGCAGAAGCCGCACTGAAGGCCGCCGTGAAGCACGAACGCCTTCTGAATCCGTGACAGGCCATCGGGCGGCGTCACGCCCTCAATGGTCGTGACCTCCCGCCGATCGACATCGACGGCGAGTGTGGTGCAACTCGAAATCGGTTCACCGTCGAGCAGAACGGTGCACGCGCCGCATACTTCCATGTCGCAGGAACGCTTGGTTCCCTTCAGACCAAGGCGATCCCGGATCAGATCGATCAACAGCGTATGGGTCGGGACGTCGATCGCGGTCGCCTGGCCGTTCAACGAGAATGAAATGGGCAGCACATGTATCATGTCATGCGCTCCCGCCTGCCGCGATGGCCTCTTCGGCGTTTCGCAGCAGCAAGACACCTGCAAGGTGGCGCTTATAGTCGGCGCCGCCATGCCTATCCTCATTGACTTCAAGCTCATCCAGTGCCGTCGGGAGCACCGCCTCGATAGCCGGGCGAACCTCGGCGACGGATATGTCCTGGAGAGCTTTTTCAACTGCCTTCAAGGGCTGAGGTCGCGAACCGAGCGCTCCGACCCGCACGCGGGCGCTTCTGATCCTCCTTCCGTTGGCGTCCAGCGACCAGGCCATGGCGACGTTCACCGAGGGCCTCTCACCGTGCTTGAACCGCCGATAGGTCACGGGCCCAGAGGGGCGCGGAAACACCACGCGCGTCAGCAACTCGTCGGGTTCCCGCACCGTTTCCAGCTCGCTCCGGATAAAATCGTCGGCGTGAACAAGGCGGGTGCCGCTCGGACCTTGAAGCACAAGCCGCGCATCCAACGCGCCGAGCATCGTTGGCGGATCTGCATGCGGCTCGCCGAAGCACAGATTGCCGCCGATTGTTCCGACGCTGCGGACCCGGACGTTCGCCACGTTGGCACAGAGCGAGGCCAGCGCCGGCACGTGTTCGAGAATGATGGAATCGCCCGCGATCTTCTTGTGTGTGCAGCGCGAGCCGATTTCCAGCTCGTTCGCGTCGTTCAGGACGATGCGATCGAGGCCGGGGATTCCTTTGATGTCGATAAGCCGCTCGGTATGGATGACGCGCATCTTCATCGCCAGCAGCAATTCGGTGCCGCCGGAATAAAACATGCCGTCGCCCTCCTGCCCGACCGCCCTGATGGCGTCGGCGATGGTGGATGCCCTCTCAAATTCGAAAGGAGTCGGCAGCATGATCAGGCCGCGCCCAGCAGGTTTTTGAGTCGCGTCTCGAATTCCTCGAAATTCTGGTCAACGCGGCGTCTGATGATCCCGAGTCCCATGGTCGCCAGGCGCCCCTGGATGTCGACCTTCGCGTCGACGGCCAGCTTGGAGCCCGAGTCTTCCGGAATCACGCTGACGTCGAGGATGACCGCGAGCCTGGTCCCGGTGATTTTGTCGCGGCCCGTGGCACGAGTGCGGACGTGAGACGGCTCCGTCACCGACTCGACAAGGATCTCAGCCGGCACTTCGAGCTTGAAAGGCCCGATCTTCTGCTTGACCGTCGCCTTGTAGGATTCCAGCCGCGCGATCTCTTCGACGTCCTCGCATCCGGGGATGCAGGACGAGATGCTGGGCACGTCGATCAACGTCTTCCAGAGATCCTCTGGCGTCGCCGGCACCAGCATCGACATATTGAATTCCATGAACTCACTTCCTCTTCTGCAGGGCGCGCCATACCTTTTCAGGCGTCATCGGGAGATCGGTAATCCGGACGCCGTAGGCCGAGAACAGCGCGTTGGCGATTGCCGGCGCGACGGGCAGGATCGCTCCTTCGCCCATTCCTTTGGCGCCGCTCGGACCCGGCCCGTCGCCATTCTCGATCAGGATGGTATCGAACACCGGCGGCACGTCCGAAATGCGCGGGATCGTGTAGTCGATCGGCGTCGCATTGACGGGCTGACCGTCCTCGAATTCCAGCTGTTCGTAGAGCGCGTGTCCGAAGCCCATGGTGGCGGCGCCCTCGTCCTGCCCTTCGGCGGCGACGCGATTGATCACGCGCCCGACGTCGGCGGCGCTCGCGTAACGGGGCACGCGAATCTCGCCGGTGTCCTCATCGACGACGATTTCGGCAAGGCCCGCGGATGTTTCCCAGAACAGCGGTGACTCGGCCAGCGCGCCTTTCTTCGAACGCGGCGTGATCGCGCCACGCCCGACGACCTCCCCGGAGTCGACGCCGAGCGTGCGGTGGAAAATCTGATGGAAGGTCAGAACCTCCGACCCGGTAGAGACGCCCCCCTCGACGAGCGACAGACTCTCTTTGGGAAGCTCCCAGACATCCATGACCATGTCGAGGATCTGATCGGCGGCATCGAGCGCAGCGTTCTCGACCGACAGGCCGACCACGACGGTCGATCGGCTCGCGCCCGTGCCCCAGTCGTATGGGGCGACGGCCGTATCTGCGCGCAAGGTGCTGACTGCGGAGAACGGCTGCTTCAGCGTCTGCGCGGCGATCCGGGCCATGGTTGCATGCGCGCCCTGGCCGACTTCGACGCTGGAGACCGAAACCAGGATCGATCCATCGATCTTGAGACGGACGATCGCGTTGGCGATCGGCGTGTTCGCCGGATCGGTCGCGGCGACCGCCATTCCGCGAGACCGCCGATTCGAGGCCTGCGAGTCCGATGCGAACGACTGGGTCACACGGCCCATCAGCTCACTCATGTCCATGTCGAGCGCACGCAGATCGGGTCGCGTGCGCTCGCCACGGGCCGCGAGGTTCTTCAACCGGAACTCGGCCGGATCCATGCCGATGGCCGCAGCGACATTGTCCATGTGGGATTCTTTGGCCCAGACAGCCTGCGGCCCGCCGATAGAACGGAAGGCAGCGCCGGGCACGGTGTTGGTGTAAACGGCCGAAGCCTCGAGGCGCAGGTTCGGCACCGCGTAGGGACCGATGATGCGATTGGCCGATTTGGTGGCGACAGCGGAGCCCGTGTCGGAATAGGCGCCACCATCGAGCAGCAGTTTGGCGCTCTTGGCGAGGATTCGCCCCTTTGCGTCCACGGCCGTGCGAATCGCGATCTCGGCCCCGAGCCTTCGGCAGGTCAGCATTGAATCGGAAATGGATTGGGCCACGCGGACAGCGCGCTGCACTTTCCACGACGCGGCCGCCACCAGCGGCTCGATCTTCACCGACGCCTTGCCGCCGAAGCCGCCGCCGACGAAAGGGACGATCACGCGGACCTTGGCCAACTGCAGACCGAACAGGCGCGACAGCACCTTTTGAACAGCGGTCGGCGTCTGCGCACCGGACCAGACCGTGAGGGAATCGCCGTTGAAGTCCGCGATGACCGCGTGCGGCTCCATCGCAAAGTGAGAGATGGCCGGGAACGTGAAGTGATCCTCGTGAACGTAGGCAGCGGCCGCCTCGGCGGCGTCGACGTCGCCGACATTGCTGCGGTAGGTGTGGAAGATGTTGCGGCCTTGCGTCGGCTTGGCGCCACCCTTGAAATAGAAGTCCTGAAGATTTTCGTGGCGCTCGTGGATCAGCGGCGCGCCGTCCGCCATGGCCTCCTGTATGCTCGTTGCCCGCGGAAGCTCCTCGTAACTGACATCAATGAGCTCTGCGGCGTTTTCCGCGATCTCGATGGTTTCAGCGATTACCACGGCGACGGGTTCGCCTACATATCGCACGCGGTCCGTGGCAATGATCGGCCGGTCCTTGAGCACAACGCCCCAGCGCCCGAACGAGGCAACATCCTCACCGATCAGCACGTCCACGACACCGTCCGTGGAACGGGCGGCGCCCGCTTCGATCGAAACGATGCGGGCATGAACGGCCGGCGAGCGAACCACAAATCCGTGCAGCATCCCCGGGACCATCAGGTCGGTAATGTATTCGGCGCGCCCGGTGACCTTCTCGATCAGGTCTGGTCGAACGGAGCTCATTTGGTCAATTGCCGACATTGGTGAAGCCGATGGTGCCTTGGTGCCCCGCTGAGGCGATCTGCGGACACTACGGCATTTATCACTTGTATGCAAGTGCTGCACTTGTACACACGATGATGCACCGCACCGCGAATGAGGGAAGCCCGTCCAACAGCTCGCGGCCGAATGTTGAGCGCCGCACGGGCTTCAGTCCTCAAAGCTGTAGATGTCCGCCACCCGGACGACCGAGGAGCCGGGAAGCGGGCAGCTCGTGCCGGATCACCTCAGCACGGCGGTGGGACGATAAAGTTGGTCTCCGGCCAACAAAGATGGATTCCTGAGTTCAACGAATGTAGACAAATGATCGGCGCCGAAGACTTCGGAGCTGATCAGCCAAAGCTCTCTCGGCGAGATGCGGCAACCGCAAGGGAACGAAAGTCGTGCAAACGAAAACGAAGCGGCGCTCGGTGGAAAAGCAAAAAGAAGCTGCACAGTCATACAGGCTGGATGACGCACCGGGCTTCTTGCTGCGCGTCGCGCTCCGTACTCACACAGCCATCTTTGCCGCGAAGATGATTGAAGAATTGACGGCGCCCCAATTCTCAACGCTGGCGAAATTGAGGGAGGTCGGACCTTGTTCGCAAAACCATTTGGGACGCCTGATACACTACGACTCAGCTACCATTACCGGCGTTATTAATCGTCTCAAATTACGCGGCCTTATAACGAGTTCCGAGGATCCTTTGGATCCGCGACGGCGGGAGGTCGATTTGACCGACAAGGGCAGACGAGTGGCGGACGCCGCAATCGAAACGGTCGGTGAGATTTCAAGCGAGACGTTCGCTCCCTTGACCCGGGAAGAATTTCGAACACTTACCGAAATCCTCAAGAAGATCATACGCCGCTGAGCCCGTGCCCGTCCGGGGTCGAGGATTTGCGCCTGATCCGGCACGCGATGCCGCCTCCGAAAAAAATCGGCGGCCCACAGGCCGCCGATTGGATCGCAGAACTCAGCAACTAGCCCGCAGGCCCCGCGACCTCCAGGATTGGGCCGAACAGCTCCCAGCGTTCGCCGTTGAACCGCGTCATCTGCAACCGTTTGTGGAGGCGGTAGTCGGTCGGCGAGGTGTCGATCGTGATCCCGGGCAGCGCGAGGTCGCCCGTGACATTCTTGAGCGAGGCCGCCTGCTTCATGACGTTCTCGCGCGTCAGGTCGTCGCCGCACTGCTGCAACACGTGGACCAGAAGCTGTGCCGCACTGTAGGCATAGGTGTTGAAGTTCGAGCTCTTGTCCCCGTCCGGATCGTACTTCTCCATGAAGGCCAGATAGCGCTTTATGCCCGGATCGTCCTTCCATTGCGGATCGAGCGGCTCCTTGCCGTAATTGGTGCTGATGAGACCCTTGGCGTTTTCAGGCCCGGCCGGTTTCAGGACGCTGCCGACCGAGCTAGCCTTCATGTCGACGATCTGGACCGGATGCCACCCGATCTCAGCGGTCTTCTTGATTGCCTGCGCCGTCTGCTTCGGGGTGGCGGCGATGAAGAACAGGTCGGCGCCGGCATCCTTGATCCTGAGGACTTGCGAGTCGACGGCCGGATCGGTCACCTCGTAGGCAGCTTCCGCGACCACCATCTTGGCGGCATTGTCTCCGAGCCCCGCCTTGATGCCGTTCAGATAATCCTTGCCGAAGTCGTCATTCTGATAAAGCACGCCGATCCTGGCGTCCGGATGCTCCTTCAGGATGAACTGGCCGTAGATGCGCCCCTCGACAAAGTTGTTCGGGTCATAGCCCATGGTCCACGGAAAGTCTTTCGGATCGGAGAACCTCGAGGCGCTGGCGGCCGCGAACAGCTGTGGCACCTTCCTGGAATTGAGATATTTCTGCACGGCTGCGTTCGAAGGCGTGCCGAGGATCTGGAAAGTCAGGAGCACCTCGTCGCTCTCAATGAGCTTGCGCACCTGCTCCACCGCCTTCGGCGGCGAATAGGCGTCGTCATACTGAATCAGGTTGATCTTGCGGCCGTTGATACCGCCCTGATCGTTGATCATCTTGAAATAGGCGGCCTCTGTCTTGCCGATCGAGGCATAGGCCGATGCCGGCCCCGAGAATGGCATGGTCTGACCGACCTTGATCTCCGCATCGCTGGCGCCGGGGTCGCGCCAACCGATTTGCACGCCACGCTTTCTGATTGTACGGCAGAAAGTATTCTGAGCTTCCGGCGGAATGCGCGCGGATTCATGCTTCGCACATGGATAGAGATAGTATCAGCATTGGTGGCGCGGTTCGCCCTCATGAACCTAAGTTCTTCCGAGCTTTTGATCGTTCGATCATGCTGTGCATCTGCGAGCGAGCAGTTTGATCGTGCGTCCCAGAATTCCCAAATTACCCTTGCAGTTGATTCCGGACGAGGCGATTCTACGCCTTGCACGGGCATTGGCACGCCAGGCGGCAAGGGAAGATCATGAACGAGATCAGGCCAGCATCGAAACTGTCAATAAAGAAAGCGGTGATCTACGCCCGGTTCTCGACCGACCCGCAAAACGAAAGATCGATCGAGGACCAAATCGCGCTCTGTCGAGGCTACGCCTCGCGCGAGGGCATAAACATCATCGAAGTGTATGAGGATAGAGCCCGTTCTGGCGGCTCCATCATGGGACGGGGTGGCTTGCTTCGTCTATTGGATCAAGCAAGAGACCTGTCTTTCAATGTCGTGGTCGTCGAGGCTCTCGATCGCCTCTCGCGCGATATGGAAGACCTCGCTGGTATCCATAAGCGGCTTTCATTCCTCGGTATTGAAATACGAGCGGTCCATGAAGGCGTCGTAAACACAGTCCTGGTCGGACTTCGCGGGCTGGTGGGTCAGCTGTATCGCGAGGACAACGCTCACAAGGTGCGCAGAGGTCTGGCGGGTCGCGTCGGCCAAGGCCTCAATGCAGGCGGGAGGGCCTACGGCTATGCTCCCGCCGTCGGCGAGAAGGGCAAGCGGATCATTGTCGAAGCTGAAGCTAACATCGTCCAGCGCATTTTCGAAGAATACGTTGCTGGTAGGACGCCTCGTGAAATCGCCTACGATCTGAACAATGAAGGCATATCGCCGCCACGCGGGCGCGCATGGAACGCCTCGACAATTAATGGCAATATGCAGCGTGGCACAGGCATACTCTAGAACGGACTCTACGCGGGGCGCCTCGTCTGGAATAAAGTGAGGATGGTCAAAGATCCTGACACCGGAAAGCGACTGTCGCGTCCGAACGCCAAGAACGACTGGCAGGCCACGGACGTGCCGGACCTTCGCATTATCTCTCAAGAGCTGTTTGACGCCGCGCAGAGTCGCAAGCAGGCGCGCGGCAATACCCATCCGAATTATCAGAGGCGGCCGCGCCACATGCTGTCGGGCCTCCTCCGCTGCGGAGCATGCGGGTCAGGAATGTCAACGAACGGCAGGGATAAGTCGGAACGTATTCGCATCCGCTGTTCAGCCGCCACGGAGAGTGGTGTGTGTCGCGATGCAAAGACATTTTATCTCACAGCGGTGGAGAGTGCAGTTCTTGCCGGGTTGGAGGCCGAGATGCGGCATCCAAGCGTGATCGCTGAGTACGTGCACACTTATCACGAAGAGCGGAAACGTCTCTCAGCCAAGGCGAACGCTAAACGGGCTCACCTTGAAATGCGGCTCGGCGAGCTCAATCGCGAGATTAGCCGGCTCGTCGACGCGATAGCAAAAGGGCACGGTGACCCAGCGGTGCTCGGTCCGCGCTCAAGCGCCTTAGACGAAGAGCGAAAGCAGGTAGCAAACGAGCTGAACGCCGAACCTGCTGTTGGCGATGTTATCTCGCTCCACCCGGCGGTACTGGCGCGCTATGAGCAACAACTCGTCCATCTTCAGGACGCTTTGTCCAAGGGCGTGAATGCTGGGGATTCTGAGGCAGCGGAAGCAGTCAGGGATCTCGTTGAGACCGTAACGGTATTTCGAAACGGCTCGCATCCAGGCGGGGTCACCGTTGAGATTGTGGGACGTTTGAACGCACTGCTGGGTGAGCAGGCCTACCCCCACAACGTCCGAGGAGTGTGGGGAAAGATGGTAGCGGGAGAGGGACTCGAACCCCCGACCCCAGGATTATGATTCCCGTGCTCTAACCAGCTGAGCTACCCCGCCATGGGCTCGCGATCGGCGGCGTAGAGCCGCGGGTGCGAACGCGCGGCATATAAAGAGTGGCACGCACGCCTGTCAAGCAAACCCGGACGAGACCGCAAACCATTGCAGATAGAGGCTATTTTGGCCTCACCGAGGGGTCGCCACCGGGGCTGCCGGGCGGCGGAATCACCGGCGTGTTGCCGCCTTGCGGGGTCGGCGCACGCATTTCGGGGTCGACGCCGGCCGGCGGACACAGCACGCCGTCGGATCTGGCGAGCTTGTCGCCCAAAGCCTGCCCGGTGGTGGTTCCTTCCGGAACCGCAACACCCGGATGCGAAGGCTGCTGCGGCGCGCAATTCGCGGCGGCGCGCTGCGGCGCCGGCGGCGCCGTCTGTGCCGGCGGCGTGGCGGGCGTCGGCGGCGCCTGCGCCGCGGCAACGACGGGCGCCATGATCAGGGCGCAGGATAAAGCGAGCGTTCGATTGATCCTCATGACGAGAAAACCGTGACGACGCGCCGATGTTCCAGTCAAAATCGCCGCAGCCTCACGATTTGCGGAAGCGGATCAGCGAGAAATGCCCCATCGGCGGCATCGGCCGCCGTTCCGCAAGGCTGACGCCGCCATGCTTCGCGGCCCAATTGGTCAGCCGCTCCCACGGAAATTCCGGACGCCAGCCGAGCCGCCGCGCCAGCGGCGCGAAGGCGAGCTCGAAGATGCGGCGCGGGCCGCTCTCGGCGCCGATGTGATTGACCAGGATCAGCTCGCCGCCCGGCTTCAGCACGCGGATGAAATCATCCAGCGTGGCTTCGGGATCGGGCACTGCGGTGATGACGTATTGCGCGACCACCGCGTCGAAGAATGAATCCGGAAATGCGAGGTGCTTGGCGTCCATCACCGCCAGCGTCTCGACATTGCTGAGGCCCAGCGCGCGCACGCGCTTGAGCGCCCGCCGCAGCATCGGCTCGGAAATATCGACGCCGCACAGCTTTGTGGTGCGCGCATATTCCGACAGCGACAGCCCGGTCCCGACGCCGACGTCGAGCACGCGTCCGCCGATCCGGTCGGCCTCCGCGATCGTCGACTGACGGCCCTGATCGAACACCTTGCCGAACACGAGATCGTAGATCGGTGCCCAGCGGCCATACGCCTTTTCGACCCCCTCGCGGTCGATGTCCCCAGCCATTCCCCTGCCCCGATGCTTCTTCTGTCTAGCCGCGAACCGCTTCCGCGAGCGGCGCCATCGCATCCTGCGTCGCGGCCCGCGCCATGCGGCTCGCGCTCGCACTTCTGATGAAGCCGCCGCCGAGCACACGCGCCTGCCCGGAGGCCGCGTCGTAGAACACGCAGGCCTGGCCGGGCGACACGCCCTCCTCGCCCGCGACGAGCTCGACCTCATAGCCGCCATCCGTGGCGCGCAACCATGCCGGCTGCGGCGCGCGCGTCGAACGCACGCGGACATAGATCTCGATACCCTCGCCGATCACGCGGTCCAGCGCGCCGTTGCCGATCCAGTTGACGTCGCGCAGCGCGATGCGATCCATCCGCAGCGCCTCGCGCGGCCCGACCACGACCCGGCGCGTCGCCGCGTCGAGCTTGACCACATAGAGCGGATGGCCCGAGGCGATGCCGAGGCCCTTGCGCTGGCCGACGGTGAAATGAACGATGCCCTGGTGCTGGCCGATGACGTTGCCGGCGAGATCGACGATGTCGCCGGGCGCGATCGCATTCGGCTTCAGCCGTCCGATGATGTCGGTGTAGCGGCCGGTCGGCACGAAGCAGATGTCCTGGCTGTCCTGCTTGTCAGCGACCTCGAGATCGAAGCGCCGCGCCAGCTCGCGGGTCTGCGGCTTGGTCATGTCGCCGAGCGGGAAGCGGAGGAAGTCGAGCTGCTCGCGCGTGGTCGCGAACAGGAAATAGCTCTGGTCGCGATCGGCATCCGCCGCGCAAGTCAGCGAGCGCGATCCGTCGGCAAGCCGACGCGAGGCGACGTAATGTCCGGTAGCGAGCGCCTGCGCGCCGAGCTCGCGCGAGGTCGAGAGCAGATCGCGGAACTTGACCGAACGGTTGCACTCAATGCACGGCACCGGCGTCTCGCCGAGCGCGTAGCTGTCGGCGAAATTGTCGATCACGGATTGCTTGAAGCGGCTTTCGTAATCGAGCACATAATGCGGGATGCCGATCCGCTCCGCCACATTGCGCGCATCGTGAATGTCGCGGCCGGCGCAGCAGGCGCCCTTGCGATGGGTCGCGGCACCATGGTCGTAGAGCTGCAGCGTGATCCCGACCACGTCATAGCCCTGCGACTTCAACAGCGCAGCCGTCACCGACGAGTCGACGCCGCCGGACATGGCAACGACGATCCGTGTGTCTTCAGGGCGGCCTTCAAGATCCAGACTGTTGAGCATCTCTAAGCGGTCATTGGTCACTGTCGCGGCGAGCTTATGCGCTCCGCGACGAAATTGGAAAAAGCCTTTGTCCAGAAAGCCTTAGAACGCGTCCAAGGCCGGTTCGGTCGGTTCGGGACGCGTCGGAGGCCACCTTTAATATAGGCCGTATTCCGGCGAAGCAATCCGGCGGAATCCGTGTCTTGCCGTGCGCGGACGGCAAATCTTGCCGCCGGGCAAAAAGGAGGCCTGTCCGGAACCCGTTCCAGGCCGCGCGCACGACTCTTAACCAATTGAAATAACTTATCATTTGTCACGCTCCATGGTTGGCCCGCTCCTTGCTGACAATACGCCGGAAGTCTCATTTGCGAGGGTTGGCAGTGGTCAGCGTGACGTCGGAAGCATTGGCAAGCCGGTCTTTTCAGGGCTCGACGCCGCGATCGGCGCGGCCCGACCCCGCCCCGCAGGCGGGGAACGACGGCTTTGCCGCGCTGGTCGACAGCAATTCTGCGTCCACGAGCGACAACAACAGGTACGACGCCCAACCGGCGCCCGCGCGCCGGTCCGACGATTCGACCTCGACGACCGATGCACGCTCCCGCGACACCAGCACGGCCCCCGACCGGACGTCGCGCGATTCCGGCAGCTCGCGCGACGACCACAAGGTCGATAGCGACAGCGACGCGCCGCCCAAGACCAAGTCGAAATCGAAATCGGACGACTCGAAGTCGAGCACCGATGCGCAATCCACCGGCGACAAGGCCACGACGCAAGCCGTGCCGCAGCCGGATCCAGCCAATGCGGCAGCGGCCAGCGCGGTGGTTGCCGTCCCCGTCGCCGCCGCACCGGCGACTGATCCGGCAGCGGCGACCGCGCCAGCCGGCCAGCCGGCCGCACCGCTTGCGATCGCGGCTGCCGCCATCGCGGCAAGCTCCGCCATCGCCGCCACCGGTGCGCCGGCCGGCAGCGGCGCGCCTGCCGGCGCCGACACCGCAACAGCGGCGACCACCGCGGCGAATGCCGACAAGGTCGCCAAGGCGGCTGGCGTCAAGACCGAGGGACAGGTCATCACGACGGATGCGGCAACGGTTTCCGGCGCAGCGACGGCGACCGGCGATGCGACACTCGCCGCCACGGTTGCCGCCGGAACGCCCGCCACGAAGACGACGACGCAAGCCAAGACACAGGTGGCCGCAAAGGACGCGACCGCGACAACGCCAACCGACCAGGACGGCGCAACTCAAGGCAACGCCAACACCGCGCAGGCTGCTCCGACCACCATCGTTCCCGCAGCCACGCAGCCGGCGGCCGTTGCCGGCAAGGCGAAGGCCACCGCGAACGGCGCAGCCGATGCCATCAAGGCCGATGCAAGCGGCGACGGCAACGCCGCGCCGACGCCGACGGCCGGCGGCCACGCGGCTGCGCAGGCCCAGCTCACGACGCCCGATCCCGGCGCGCAGGCGGCGAACGCACTCCAGGCGCAACTGCCGACCAGCCAGACGACGCCGTCTGCGACCGCGCAATTGACCGTGACCAACGCCGCGCAGACCGCCGCCGTGCCGCTCAGCGGGCTTGCGATGCAGATCGCCGCCTCCGCCAAGAGCGGCAAGAGCCGCTTCGAGATCCGGCTCGATCCCGCCGAGCTCGGCCGCATCGATGTCCGCATCGACGTCGATCGCAACGGCCAGGTGACCTCGCATCTCACCGTCGAACGCCCGGAAACGCTGTCGATGCTGCGCCAGGACGCCAACCAGCTGCAGCGCGCGCTCGACAATGCCGGCCTGTCGACCGGCAATGGCGGATTGCAGTTCAGCCTGCGCGACCAGTCGCAGTCGGGCCAGAACAACAACGGCCAGTCCAATCCGAACGCCCATCGTTTGATCGTCACTGAGGAGGACAGCGTCCCCGCCGCAGCGGCGGGCCGCTCCTATGGCCGCGCAACCGGCGCCCTCGGCGGCGTCGATATCAGAGTGTAAGGAGTTCACCATGGCAGTCGACGCAACCATGCCGACGCCGGTCGTCTCAGCACCGGGCACCAGCAACGGAACGAGCTCCGGAAGCGGCAGCAGCACCGGCAGCGGCCTGACGACCTCGTCGCAGGGCATCGCCGACAATTTCCAGACCTTCCTGACGCTGCTGACCACGCAGTTGCAGCATCAGAACCCGCTCGACCCGCTCGACACCAACCAGTTCACCCAGCAGCTCGTGCAGTTCGCCGGCGTCGAGCAGCAGCTGAAATCCAACGATCAGCTCAAGCAGCTGATCGCGATCGAGAAGAGCGCGCAATCGACCCAGGCGCTGGTCTATGTCGGCAACACGGTCGCGGTCGACGGCAGCAAGACGCAGTTCAACAAATCCGCGACCTGGAATCTGGTGTCGCCGCAAGCCACCAGCGCCACCATCACGATCACCAGCGCGTCCGGCCAGACCGCCTATTCCGGCAATTTCAACCTGAAGCAGGGCAATGCCAGCTTCGTCTGGGACGGCAAGGGCACGGACGGCACGCAATGGCCGGCCGGCACCTACACGCTGACCGCGACCGGCAAGGATTCCAAGGGCAACGACCTCGCCATCTCGACCGAGATTCAGGGCGTCGTCGACTCCGTCGACCTGACCGCCTCCCCGCCGCTGCTCTCGATCGGCGGCCAGACCTATACCACCGACAAGATCAAGCGCGTGGTGCGCGGCGCGACGGGCAGCAGCTAAGCTAAGGCTTCGCTGCATCCAACCAATCCGGGCGTTCAGCTTCGCGGGAATTGCGCGTGCGCTTTTGCGCGTCGCGAGTTGCCGCATACACACCTGTCGTCCCTGCATTCGGAAGCAGGGACCCATACTCCGCGGCGGGTGTTGTTGACGGGACTCGTCATAGCAGCAACGCACAACAAAGAACTTCGGTGGTTATGGGTCCCTGCTTTCGCAGGGACGACACTGAGTGTGTGACGCGATCTCGGGCAAGTTCGGTGTCATCGCCCGCGCATGCGGGCGATCCAGTATTCCAGAGACGCCCGTGCTTGAGCCGAGAGGCCGCGGCGTACAGGATCGCCCGGTCGAGCCGGGCGATGACAGTGCGGGTATCATATGCGATCGTCGTCCTGGCGAAAGCCAGGACCCATAACCACAGGGTTGTGTTGTTGGAGAGGGCCGTGGCCCCAGCGTCGCGTAACGATCGAGATTTAGGGTAATTGGTCCTGGCTTTCGCCAGGACGACACTGAATGTGTGGCGATCTCGGGCAAGTTCGGTGTCATCACCCGCGCATGCGGGTCGCAACACCCGTGACGATGCGCAGCGCCCCTCGATCGGGTGAGACGGGCAATCCTTATACTGAGTTTCATTTCGGATAACGCTAAATACTTTTGCGACGGGGGCCTGCGCCGTCGGGCAAATCAGTGCCAGGGCCCCATGCTTCCCAAGCGACATCGGCAGACATAAACAGCAATAAATTGCGACACGTCAGCTTCCTGTAAGCAAGCGGACGTTATCTTCATATTCCGCGTTTGAACGCCGCTTCCCTCCTGAAACTCCGCAGCTGCCCGGGCTGCGCGCCTTGACCGCCGGCAAGAGCTAGCCTGTGACCCCGACACGCCCGACACCGCCAGAACGCACCCAGACCACTCCAGGCCATGCCGGGGCACCCCACCCGCAGCTTGCCGAGACAATGACCGAGAATGCGCGCCTCAGGACCATCGCCATCACCGTCATGCTCGAGATCGCAGCGCTTCGGGAACGGCTGCCGCCGGCTGCCCGCGAGTAGCAACGCAGCCGGAGTGGAACGACCGGGTGCGAGGCTGTCTCGCCGCGCTCACGAACCCCGAACGCCAGTCAAGGCTGACAAGGTCTGGCCTGCGCCGGCCGCGCAACCGGCGCGGCCCGCTCCATGTGCGCGCCGCATCAATAGATGCGGACGTGATTGGCCTCGAACGTCACCGGAAAGTTGTTGCGATTCTGCAAGGTCAGGATCAGCACGACGCCGACGCCGCCGCGGTGATCCCAGTACACGGCCCGGTCGGTTTCGTGCAGGGGCTCCATCGAGGTCTGGTTCTTCTCGAAATGCGGCGCGATCGATACGTCGAAAAACTCGTTCGGCGCTTTCGAATCCTTGCCCCACCAGAACGTGAACGACTGGCTCGAATTGGCGGCGATCGTATAGGTGCCTTGCTTGTGGTCGATGTTGGCCATGATGTCGGGGTCCTTCGTTTTCCATTCGCCGCTCCGATGCGACGCCCCGACAATGATGCGTGACGCCCACACACGCCGTGATCTAGCTCACTCTGCTTTGCAACCGATTCACCCGCGTCAACGGGGGCGTGGTCTCTTGCAAGGGATGTCTTGCAAAGAGCGGCCTGGCTGAGCGACACTTCCGGTTCCAGGTATTGCCGACCTCAATATTCGCGCGCAATGAGTTGATCGAATGAAGCGAGTTCCGAGCGATCGACGCCCCATCCATCACTCGCCGGTTTTCTGGATAGGCATAGCCCTGTGCCTGGCGGCGATCGCGATCTACCTTTGGTCCGACGACCTTTCCTGGCGGCCGACACCGAGCCCCCGGTGAAGAACCGGCCGTCGATGGCCTTATAATCTCTCGTGCCGATCACGTTAGCACGGCTCAGCTGGCCGCCTTTCGGGCAAGCCGAACGCCGCGCGGAGAATCGCCGAAACGAATTCGGAACAAGCGATTGAAATGCGAAACATCCGAGAAACCAACCTCCAGCGCGATGTCGGAAATCCGCTGAGGGCCGGCGTGAGACCCAGTTAGCAATTCGAGCGCGCGCTGAAGACGCAATTCATTCAGGCGCTCGGTGAACGACGTTCCCGATGACGCCATCAGGCGCTGTAGATAGCGCGGCGAGATGCCCTGACAACGGGCGACCGTTTGAACGCTGAGCCCAGGCTCCTGAAAGTGTATGGTGATGTAGTCGAGGGCTGCATTGTGCCGCGCAGCCACGACGGCGCTCGCGCCGCTCTCGCCCAAGGCAGGACACTCGCTGATCGCGAGTGCGACGAGATCATGGATGTGGGTCACGACCGTATGACGAAGTTTCGGGGCGGTCAGTGCTCTCGCCTTGAGCACCGACTTCAGATATGTCGCGAATAGCCGGAATGCTTCCGTTCGGTGCCCGATCGGCCGCATGGCCAGGCTTTCGACATCCGATACGCGCTGTTCAAGCTCAGCGCGCGGCACCGCCAGACCGAATTGCAATCCATCGACATAGATAACGCTGGCGGGCTCGGAATGCAGAATTGCGATTGCATCGCCCGCGCGAAGCTCAACTTCGCGGCCGCGCTGCGATAGCTGACTTCTGCCGGGAGAGCAGAAGATGAGGCCGACGGAATCATCGCCATCGGCAAGGTTCGCCTGCAAGCGCTTGAAGCGCATCGAAGTGCCCTTTAGCGCGAGCATGCGCAGACCCTGAATCGCCTGCAGCGACGCATCGGCCTGGATCGGAGTGTTCGACAGCGGCTCGATGTCGGCGTGCACGACGCATCGCCCAAAGTGCTCGCACCATAGAGGGAGACGAATACGCTCCGGAAGGTCGCGCGTCGAAAATCGATACGATGCAAAATCGGCTGCGTCCGTAGGCATGGGACCTCCAGCCTTCACAGAGCATCAGGATGAAATGCTGCGGCACACCATTTTCAGTGTCTGCATTTTGCAATTCACGCACCGGCGTTCTCTCGATCCGTGCGCGCAAGTCCAAGAAGCCATGCTATCGATCTGCTAGTCTGATTTGCCTGTGATCGATGCTGATGTGAACTGGTTCACGTACCGGTCAGAATATTACGTTTATACTGATCGTGAAAGTCGCGGCCTTTATTTTCTCCCTTAGGAGGAGATGGCCGTAAGGGCTCTATCTGTAATTGCCGCCAACGGATTCATTGGACATCCCTGGCGGCGCGCAAGGGTAGAGCGGTTGATGCCCCTGTTCGCAATTGATCCGGTTTACGGAGCCGCGGGCAGGTCATTTTTGAAAGATTGCAGATACCGATCTTATTTCGCTGCTTTAGCCAAAATCGCTAAGCAGAATTTGTCGGACATAAAGTGCCTGCGGCACTGCTGGCTTTTGGCCGCCGGTTGAAATGGTCGAAATCTGTCACGTGGGAAGTCAACCTCAGTGATCAGGAAGGCGTTCGATCATGTCCACCATATTCGACATGCTTTATCACGAGTACTGTCGTGCCCGCCTCGCCGAAATGCGAAAGCAGCTTTCGATACCGCTCGTCGGCGAAGTCCTGCAGGCGCCGCCGGAAGACGGCGATCGTTCCGGGCCTCGTGACTGCGGCTGGCAGGCAAAAGCGCCGCCAACCCTCGGGTAGCTGGAGCGTCCAATCCCATGGCTTGGCCGGAGGCTGATCCGGCACGCGCACGCCCTGGAGCATCAAAGGCGTCCCGTGGACCTGTGCCCGACGGGGAGCCGTGCGCGCGCCAGACAGATCGACAAATGCATGATCGAACCCACACCTCGAAGCGATTGATCGGCGAAACTCCGCCGGAATTCAGATCGACGGATCGCGACCTGCGCATCGACGTCTGCCGCGGGATCGCGTTATGGTGGATATTTCTCGACCACATTCCAAACAACGTCGGAAGCTGGCTGACGCTGCGCAACTACGGCTTCTGCGATGCGGCCGAGATCTTCATGTTCATCTCGGGCGTGACTTGCGCGCTGGCCTACGGCAGAGCCCGTCAACGTGACGGCTGGAGAGGCATGATCGGCCGTTCGCTGCGGCGGGGATGGGACATCTACGTCGCGTTCCTCCTGCTTGTGTTCGCTTGCGCTGTGCTCGTCTATGTCGCGGGCGGCGATCTTGCCGACGAGAGCAATACAACGGTTCTGTTCGAGCGCCCGGGCGCGACGCTCGCTCACGCCGCAATCCTGCAGTTCCGCCCTGTCAATACCGATGTCTTGCCGGTCTTTGTGATCTGTCACGTCTTGTTCGCACCGTTGTTGTGGCTGCTGCTGCGCGCACCAAACGTGACGCTTGGCGTTTCGCTGCTGCTTTATGCGCTGGCGCATGTCTTCGGCTGGCGTGTTCCTGCCTGGCCTGACGGCTTCTGGTTCTTCAATCCGCTGGCATGGCAGTTTCTGGTCGTGCTGGGTGCATGGTACGTCGTCGAAGGGAAGACAATCCGGGAATGGATAACGTCGCGCCCTGCGCTGGTCCTTTCCACTCTCTTTCTGGGGATGAGCCTCGTCTTCGCGCTCGGCAAGGACATCAAGGCGCTGCCGCAGGCCGTGACGGATCTGCTATTTCCATTGGACAAATCGAATCTGAGCCCGTTGCGGCTACTGCATTTCCTGGCTCTTGCGATCGTGACGTCATGGCTCGTTCCCGCCGGTTGGCGAGGACTATCGACGCCGATCCTGCGCAGCGCGCGGTGCTGCGGCGAGAATTCGCTGCCGATCTATTGTCTTGGCGTTCTGCTGGCGCTGGTTAGCCAGCTTGATCTGCTCGACATTTCGAACCGGCTTTCGATGCAGATCGCGGTCAGTCTCGGAGGCGTCTTGATGATGATCGCCGCCGCGGCGCTCCTGAACGCGCTCAGCACCAAGCGCAAGCCTGCGGTGGGCGCAGTTGATCGGAAAATGCCCACCGCCGCTACAAATCGGAAAGTCGAGGATCGCGCACGCAGGACCGTTCTTGATGCACAGCTGAGAGCCGTCACCGCTCCGTCGACGTACTGCCCTTGATGAAATTTGGATCGTGCCGGACATCGGCTGTTTGCCACGTTCGGGCGCACGCGCATTCGCAACGCAACCATTCCGACCTCTCCCCGCAGCCGGGGAGAGGCGAAACCGATCTCGCTGCCGAAGCACGCTTGGCAACACTCACTCCGACCTGCCCGCGGCCTCGAGGATCAGCCGCGCAATCGGCTCAGGCTGTGAAATCAATGCGAGATGGCTGGCCTTCACCTCGATCGTGGTGGCGCCCATCCGCTTGGCCATGAAGCGTTCGAGATCCGGATTGATGGTGCGGTCCTCGGTCGAGACGGCGTAGTAGCTCGGCTTGCTGCGCCAGGCCGCGTGGCTGGTCATGCCTGCCAGCAGTTGCTTGTGGAAAGGCTGCTGCACGGCATAGAGCACTTTTGCTTTCGCTTCCGGGATGTCACCGGCGAAGTCGCGCAGGAACGCGGCTTCGCTCAGCCGGCCCTCGTCGCCATCGAACACAATGCCGGCGCTCGCGGGCGGCGTCGGATAGGTCTTGGCCAGCGCAGTGTAGTCCTCATCCGCATCGGGTGCGCGCGCGGCGACATAGACCAGCGCCGAGACATTCGGATGCACGCCGGCCTCAGTGACGATCATGCCTGAGAAGGAATGGCCGACCAGAACGGTCGGGCCGTCCTGACGATCGAGCACCCGCTGCGCCGATGTGACCGCTTCCGGCAGCGTGGTCAGCGGATTTTGCACGGACGTCACATTGAGCCCCGCGGCCTGCAGGCGCGGAATGACTTCGGACCAGCACGAGCCGTCGGCGAACAGGCCGTGCACCAGCACGACGTTGCGTGCCTTCACCGGCGGCTGCGTTGCGGCGATGCCGCGCGAAGACACCAGCGAAGCTGCCGCTCCGGCAAGCAAGGCGGTCGAGAAGGTGCGTCTGTTCATGATCATGACAAGTGCTCGGATGGAGTGATTGGGGAAACGCGCCCACCTGCAGTGAGCGGACAATCTCTTCTACGCAAGCAAAGGCGGTTGGTTACGCGCGACGTCACCGTGGAGATCAAGGATATTTGAACAAGTGGGAAGCTCGACGATCATTCACGTTCCGCGACGCGAAGCCCTGATTGCGCGAGCAGGCCAAGATCGATCATCTCGCCCGGGGCTTACCCCTCTCCCCAACCCTCCCCCGCAAGGAGGGAGGGAGCCTGAGTGACGTGCTCACCTCACGTAGCGCTATTCTTTACACCTGAGAGATGTGAGGGACGCACAGGCGGGAGGGTTCCCTCCCCCTTGCGGGGGAGAGTTAGGGAGAGGGGTGCCGCTTGCTCCACTACCCGACAAGAGGCGCACAGCCGGCAGCGCGCGGCTCCCAAGCGCCCAATCCGCCGCCCTGTTCCCGGCCGTTCCAACGAGATTCGTATTGAACGCTTGGGCTTAGGCAAATTTTAAACCGGTGGGCGTAGGTTACCTCCTGCGAGTTCAGTGGTTGAGAGTTTGTGAGTACGCCATGACAGAACCCCATCGCCCGAGGGTGAAATACGTCATCGGGCCTGACGGCAGCCCGTTAACGATTGCGGACCTGCCGGCCCCCGGTACCAAGCGGTGGGTCATCCGCCGCAAGGCTGAAGTCGTCGCTGCGGTCCGCGGCGGCCTGCTCTCCCTTGAGGAGGCCTGCAGCCGCTACACGTTGACCGTCGATGAGTTCCTTTCCTGGCAGTTCTCGATCGACCAGCATGGTCTGGCCGGACTGCGCACCACACGTATCCAGCAGTACCGGCAGTAAGTTTCGCCTAAACCGTGGTATTTGACGAAAACCGGCCTCGCTTTGCGAAGCCGGTTTTTTTCATGTCCGCGTTTTTGCCGCGGTTCTTAACCTTCGTTAACCATATGGAAACCATACCCTAGGCAATATTTGCCCAGTCGGACCCGCGTGGGCCGAATCCCTGGGGGCCGTTGGTGCAAAGTCTGGTTGCTTTCTTCCGAGGTCTTGGTGCGGCCCGCCTCGCGGCCATGGTTGCGGTCACCGCAGCCCTCATCGGTTTCTTCGCGTTCGTCATCATGCGCGTCACCACGCCACAGATGACCACCCTCTTCACCGACCTGTCGACCGAGGATTCCTCGGCCATTATCAAGGAGCTGGAGCGCCAGGCGATCCCGTTCGAGCTGCGCAGCGACGGCGCCGCGATCATGGTGCCGAAAGACAAGGTGACGCGGCTCCGGATGAAGCTCGCCGAGGGCGGCATGCCCAAGGGCGGCGGCGTCGGCTACGAGATCTTCGACAAATCGGACGCGCTCGGCACCACGAGCTTCGTCCAGAACATCAATCATTTGAGGGCGCTGGAGGGCGAGCTCGCCCGCACCATCCGCGCCATCGACCGCGTCCAGGCCGCGCGCGTCCACCTCGTGCTGCCGGAAAAGCCGCTGTTCTCGCGCGAGACGCCGGAACCATCCGCCTCGATCGTGCTCAGGGTGCGCGGCGCGCTGGAGCCGCAGCAGATCCGCGCGATCCGCCATGTCGTCGCCTCCGCCGTCAACGGGCTGAAGCCGCAGCGGGTCTCGATCGTCGACGAGGCCGGCCAGCTGCTCGCCGACGGCGCCCAATCCGATGCCGATGCCGCGGTCGGCGACGAGCGCCGCGCCGCCTTCGAGAAGCGGATGCGCAAGCAGGTCGAGGACATCGTCTCCTCGGTGGTCGGCGCCGGTCGCGCCCGCGTCCAGCTCTCCGCCGACTTCGACTACAACAAGATCACCCAGACCTCGGACAAGTTCGACCCCGAAGGTCGGGTGCTGCGCTCGACCCAGACCCGCGAGGAATCGAGCCTCACCGCCGACAATTCCGGCCAGGTCACCGTCAACAACGAATTGCCGGGCAACCAGAACCAGGACAACGCCGCCCGCGCCCGCGACCAGAGCAAGAAGAGCGAGGAAACCAACAATTACGAGATTTCCCGCACCACCAAGACCGAGGTGACCGAGGCCGGCCGCGTCAATCGCATCTCGGTCGCGGTGCTCGTCGACGGCGCCTACGCCAAGAACGAAAAAGGCGAGATGGTCTACCAGGACCGCACCAAGGAGCAGCTCGACCGCATCGCCGCCCTGGTCCGCTCCGCGATCGGCTTCGACCAGAAGCGCGGCGACCAGGTCGAGGTCGTCAACCTCCGTTTCGCCGAGCCGCCGACCGCGCAGCCGATCGCCGAGCCGACCGGCCTGCTCGGCATGCTGCAATTCACCAAGGACGACGTCATGTATGTCATCGAGCTCGGCGTCATGATGATGCTCGGCCTCGTCGTGCTGTTCATGGTGGTGCGCCCGCTGGTCAAGCGCATCGTGGCGGCCGACGTGATCCCGGCGCTCGGCGGCGGCGCGGGCCTGCCCGCACTGGCCGAAGCCCATGCCGAGAGCGCCGGTGCACCTGGCCAGGCGCTGATCCCGAGCAGCAGCGGCGCAGCGCAATTGATCGACGTCGCCCAGATCCAGGGCCAGGTCCACGCCCAGGCCGTGCACCGGGTCGGCGAACTCGCCGAGCGCAATCCGAACGAAACCGTCTCCATCGTCCGACAATGGCTGAGCGAGCCGGTAGAGAACTGACATGGCCGCCGTACCCCAGACCACCAACGCCAACGACATCGCCACCGTCCTCTCGACGCTGGCGAACCGGCAAAGCGCCCGGCCCAAGGGCAAGCCGCTGCCCGGCCCGAAGCGCGCCGCGATCCTGATGCTCGCCCTCGGCGAGCAGTATGGCGGCAAGATCTGGTCGATGCTCGACGACGAGGAGGTCCGCGAGCTGTCGGTCCACATGTCGACGCTCGGCACCGTCGAGGCCGACGTGGTCGAGGACCTGATGCTGGAATTCGTGTCGCGGATGTCGGCCTCCGGCGCGCTGATGGGCAATTTCGACGCCACCGAACGGCTGCTGCAGCAATATCTGCCGGCCGAACGCGTCACCGGCATCATGGACGAGATCCGCGGCCCCGCCGGGCGCAACATGTGGGAGAAGCTCTCCAACGTGCAGGAAGAGGTGCTCGCCAACTACCTCAAGAACGAATACCCGCAGACCATCGCCGTGGTGCTGTCGAAACTGAAGCCGGAGCACGCCGCGCGCGTGCTGGCGATCCTGCCCGAGGACATCGCGCTCGACGTGGTCGGCCGCATGCTGCGGATGGAGGCGGTGCAGAAGGAAGTGATCGAGCGCGTCGAGCAGACGCTGCGCACCGAGTTCATGTCGAACCTGTCGCAGACCCGCCGCCGCGACGCCCATGAGGTGATGGCCGAGATCTTCAACAATTTTGACCGCCAGACCGAGACCCGCTTCATCACCTCGCTGGAAGAGGAAAACCGCGAATCCGCCGAGCGCATCAAGGCGCTGATGTTCACCTTCGACGACCTGATCAAGCTCGATTCCGCCTCGGCCCAGACGCTGATGCGCAACATCGACAAGGACAAGCTCGGCGTCGCGCTGAAGAGCGCCAACGAGGAGGTGCGCAGCTTCTTCCTCGGCAACATGTCCTCGCGCGCCGGCAAGATGCTGATGGACGACATGGCCGCGATGGGCCCGGTGCGCCTGCGCGACGTCGACGAGGCCCAGGCCCTGCTGGTCAACCTTGCCAAGGACCTCGCCGCCCGCGGCGAGATCACCCTGACCAAGAACCGCGCCGACGACGAGCTGGTGTACTGATGGCCGCACCCGCAAAATTCCTGTTCGACACGGACTTTTCGGCACCGGACCGTTCGCGCGAGCGTGCCCCGACCCCGGCCGAGGTCGCGCAGAAGGTCGCCGACGCCGAGGCGCGGGCCTATCGTGCCGGCTACGAGGCCGCGCTGCGCGAGGCCAAGGTCGAGAGCGACCACCGCGCGGCGCAGGCGCTGGAAGAGATCGGCACCGCGATCAAGGGCATCGCCGCCCGCTTTGCCGGCATCGAGACCCGAATGGAGACCGAGGCCGTCGATGTCGCGGTCGCGGTCGCCCGCAAGCTCTGCTCCGAACTGGTTGCACGCGAGCCGCTCGGCGAGATCACCGCGCTGGTATCCGACTGCTTCTCGCATCTGGTGGCGACGCCGCATCTCGTGGTCCGCATCAATGACGCGCTCTACGAGGCGGCGCAGGACAATATCGAGCGGGTGGCGGCGCATTCCGGCTTCCAGGGCCGGCTGGTCATCCTCGCCGAGCCCACGATTGCGACCGGCGACTGCCGGATCGAATGGGCCGACGGCGGCGTGGTGCTGGAGCGCGGCGCGATCGAAGGCAAGATCAACGAACTCGTCGGGCGCTATCTGGCGTCCCGCGGCCAGGCCGGCTGAAGGATTGAGGGCTGAACCATGAGCGACACCGACACCCAAGTCCCGCTTCCCGATCTCAACGCCGCCGACGCGCCCGGGATCGACGACATCGGCTACAACGAGGACGAAAATGCCGCGCGCATCGCCGCCGACCTCGAGGCCGTGTTCGACGTGCCGGTGCAGGTCTCGGCGGTGCTCGGCCGCTCCAAGATGGACGTCGGCGACCTCCTGAAGCTCGGACCGGGCACCGTGCTCGAGCTCGACCGCCGCGTCGGCGAGGCGATCGACATCTACGTCAACAACCGCCTGGTAGCGCGTGGTGAAGTGGTGCTGGTGGAAGACAAGCTCGGCGTGACCATGACCGAAATCATCAAGGCAGAACGCTCGTAACAACCAGACGGTAGCGCGCGGAACCTGCGCGACCAGACGAACAGGAGATCATCATGCGGCTTCTCATCGTTGGCACCCTCAAGGGCCAGCTCACGACCGCGACCAAGATCGCGATGGACAACGGCGCCTCGGTGACCCACGCCGAGGCCGCCGAGCAGGCGATGAACGTGCTGCGCAGCGGCAAGGGCGCCGACCTCCTGCTGGTCGATGTCGGCCTCGATATCCGCGACCTCGTGATGCGGCTCGAGGCCGAACACATCCACGTGCCGATCGTCGCCTGCGGTATCTCCAACGACGCCCGCGCCGCGGTCGCCGCGATCCACGCCGGCGCCAAGGAATACATCCCGCTGCCGCCCGACCCCGAGCTGATCGCAGCGGTGCTCGCCGCGGTCGCCAACGACGCCCGCGATCTGATCTATCGCGACGAGGCGATGGGCCGGGTGATCAAGCTCGCGCAGCAGATCGCGGGCTCGGACGCCTCCGTGATGATCACCGGCGAGTCCGGCACCGGCAAGGAGGTGCTGGCGCGCTATGTCCATTCCCGCTCGGCCCGCGCCAAGCGGCCGTTCATCTCGATCAACTGCGCGGCGATCCCGGAGCACTTGCTGGAATCCGAGCTGTTCGGCCATGAGAAGGGTGCCTTCACCGGCGCGGTGGCGCGCCGCATCGGCAAATTCGAGGAAGCGACCGGCGGCACGCTGCTGCTCGACGAAATCTCCGAGATGGATGTCCGCCTGCAGTCCAAGCTGCTGCGCGCGATCCAGGAGCGCGTGATCGACCGCGTCGGCGGCACCAAGCCGGTTCCGGTCGACATCCGCATCATCGCGACCTCGAACCGCAATCTGTCGGAGGCGGTGCGCGAAGGCAGCTTCCGCGAGGACCTGCTGTTCCGCCTCAACGTCGTCAACCTGAAGATCCCGCCGCTGCGCGATCGTCCGGCCGACATCCTCGAATTGGCGCAGCATTTCGCCAAGAAATATGCCGAAGCCAACGGCGTGGCCGTCCGTCCGATCTCTGCCGACGCCCGCCGCGTCCTGACCGCGAACCGCTGGCAGGGCAACGTCCGTGAGCTCGAGAACACCATCCATCGCTCGGTCCTGATGGCGCAGGGCGACGAGATCGGTGCCGACGCGATCCTGACCCCCGACGGCGACCGTCTCGACCTCGCCAAGACCGCGCCCGCGGTCGCGCACGCCACGCTGGCCGCCGAGCAGGTCACCCGCGCGCTGGTCGGCCGCACCGTTGCCGACGTCGAACGCGATTTGATCCTGGAAACGCTGAAGCACTGCCTCGGCAACCGCACCCATGCCGCCAACATCCTCGGCATCTCGATCCGCACGCTGCGCAACAAGCTGAACGAATATGCCGATGGCGGCATCCCCATCACCCCTGCCGGCAATGGCGCGCCCGACTATCAGCGCATGGCGAGCGCCGGCTGAGAAAGGGGAAGCGGCGGGCGATCCCGCCGCGACTGCCGCGCCTCACGAATAGTTGGGCGCATCGGGCTTGCGAAAGATCCGGATCGGATCGCCGGGTGTGATGTCTCTGCCGGTGAAGGTCACATACGCATAGAGCGCGAGATAAGCGACGGCGATTGCGCCGACGAGATAGAACAGCCAGGCTCCCACGCGCTTCATCGAACCGTCACGTCTGCGAAACATCCGCGGCTTTTAGTGCGCTTGCCGGCAAAGCGCCACGGCCAACATGCCGCGCCGGCCCCCTTGCCGTTCCCCTTGCCATTCATCCCTTGAGTCTCGCGGGCAGTTGCCGTATTCAATCTCCTATTGCGCTTTTATATTTTGACAACTGGAGAGTGAAATGGCCCTTTACGCGCAGACCGCCGGCACGTTGTCCACCAACTCCGGGACTTTCACGGCGATGCAAGGCCTCAGCCTGACGATCCCGGAGGGCGTCGGCACCACCGCGATCATCACCCTCAACGTTCCGAATCCCTACGCCACGGGCAACGATATCCCGGGCGGCATGTTCGGCGTCACCGTCAATGGCGCGGTCTCGCCGGTGGTCGCGAGCTTCACCTATAACGAGACCCCGTCGAGCTTTGGCCGCATCCCGACCACGCTCGTCGTCGGCATTCCGCTGGGCAATTCGGCTCAGACCATCCAGGCCGTATGGGCCGGCGTCCGCGGCAGCACCGTGATCATCGACAGCCCGGCGTCGCTGAGCGCAGTCTTCTGACGCCCTGATCCGGACAAGCGGCGCGCTAGCGCACGCCATGGACGTGACGTGACGGCAGGCTGACCTCGGCCAGCCTGGCGGCGTCTTCGTTGCGGTCGATCGCGACATATTCGCCGTGCCAATACGCCAGCGCTGCGGTGCGCTCCGATGCGATTACATCGAGCACGCGACCGATGACGATCGCGTGCGAATGCCGCTCGATGACCTCCTCGACCTCACAGTCGATCGCAGCCAGTGCGCCGACCAGCAACGGCACGCCCGAGGCGCGCGTCGTCCATTCGGCTCCAGTGAACCGGTCGGCGCCCTTCAGGCCGCCCTTGCCGGTAAAGCGCTCGGCGATGTCGAGCTGATCCGCGGTCAGGATGTTGACGCCGAACACGCCATGGCGCGCGATCAGCGGCCATGAGGAGGCAGCGCGGTTGACGCTGACTATCAGCGACGGCGGCTCGACCGACAGCGACGACACCGAGGTCACCGTCATTCCCGAGATCTCCTTGCCCCGGCCGGCCGTGATGACGCTGACGCCGCCGGTGAGATGGCGCATCGCGCCACGGAATTCATCGGCCGCCACCGCGGGCTCGATCGAAACATTGCGGACGATGGAATTCATGGCGACCTCACAGACCGGACGTGTCTTCGCTGCCCTCGAGCAGGTGCTTCAGGATCTCGCCTTCGAGCGCGGCGAGCTCGGCCGAACCACGCCGGCGCGGCCGCGGCAGGTCAATCGTGACATCCTCGGCGATCCGGCCGTCCTCGATAACCAGCACGCGGTCGGCGAGCGCGACCGCCTCGGCGACATCGTGCGTCACCAGGATCGCGGTAAAGCCCTGGTCGCGCCAGACCCGCTCCAGCAATTGCTGCATCGAAATGCGGGTCAGCGCATCGAGCGCGCCGAGCGGCTCGTCGAACGCCAGCACGCGCGGCTGGCTGACCAGCGCCCGCGCCAGAGCCACGCGCTGCTTCTGGCCGCCTGAAAGCACCGAGGGCCACTCCCCGCGCTTGTCGCCGAGGCCGACCTCGACCAGCGCGCGCTCGGCGCGCGCCTGCGCGTCCGCAGACGAGCGCTCGCGCCCTAGCCCCACCTCGACATTGGACAGCACCCGCGCCCAGGGCAGCAGGCGCGGCTCCTGGAACATGACGCGGACGTCCTGCGCCCGGGGTTGTTCACCGAAGGCGATGCTTCCCGCCGTCGGCGCGTCGAGGCCCGCGATCAGACGCAGCAGCGTGCTCTTGCCGCAGCCGCTGCGGCCGACGATCGCGACGAACTGGCCGGCCGGGATGTGCAGGTCGATGCCGCGCAGCACCTCATTGTCGCCGAACGCCTTGCGCAAGCCGCGGATGGTCAGCGACAGGCCGCGGGCCGCGCCTTCCGTCACGCGCCGCAAATGCCGAGCCTTCACGACGACGTCGGCGTGGTCGACCGGTTCGGCGTCGACCGGCTGGAAACGAAGCGCTTCTTGCATTCTCATTCTCACTTCTTCTGAAAGGCGGGGTGCCACGACAAAGTAAGCCGCTCCAGCGCCCGCGAGGCGCTGTCGGCAAGCTTGCCGAGCAAGGCGTAGATCAGGATCGAGAGCACGACGACGTCGATCAGCATGAATTCGCGCGCCTGCATCGCCATGTAGCCGAGGCCCGACGAGGCCGCGATGGTCTCGGCCACGATCAGCGTCAGCCACATGATGCCGAGCGCAAAGCGCAGCCCGACGAAGATCGAGGGCAGCGCGCCCGGGAAGATCACTCGGCGGAACAGTTCGCCGTCGGTCATGCCGTAGATGCGGCCCATCTCGATCAGCTGCGGATCGACGGTGCGGATGCCGTGCAGCGTGTTGAGATAGATCGGGAAGAACACGCCGAGCGCGACCAGGAACAGCTTGGCCGACTCGTCGATGCCGAACCACAGGATGACGAGCGGGATCAACGCCAGATGCGGGATGTTGCGCACCATCTGCAGCGTGGTGTCGGTGAGCTTCGCCGACAGCTGCGACAGCCCGTTGGCGAGCCCGAACGCGAAGCCGATGCCGCCACCGATCACAAAGCCGATCGATGCGCGCCAGAAGCTGACCCAGATGTTGCGGACCAGCTCGCCGGACAGCAATAGCTTCCACCCGGCCAGCGCGACATCGGTCGGCGCCGGCAGCACGCGCGAGGGCACAAAGCCGGTGACACAGGCAAGTTGCCAGATCAGAACGATGCCAAGCGGCACGATCCACGGAATCAGGCCGTCGACCTTGGGTAATTTCGGTGCGCTGGAGCTATTTCCGTTCCGATGGGATCGGAACGGAGCTCCAGATTTTTGTTTCGACGCGTTTTCTTCACGCGAACCGGCATCCACTTCGCTCGAAAACGCTTTGCGGCGCGGGAGACTGTCGATGAGACTCATGATTGCGATGCCTGCTTCTGCGGACGATAGTCGTTGCCGATGGTCTCGCCGAACGGCCCGGTGTTGACGCGGATCGGCGTTACGTTGCCGGGCTGCGCCAGCGACAGCAGCGGGAACACCAGCTCGGCGAACCGATAGGCTTCCTCGAGATGCGGGTAGCCCGACATGATGAAGGTATCGACGCCGACGTCCTGATACTCCTTGATCCGCGCGGCGACGGTCTGGGGATCGCCGACCAGCGCGGTGCCGGCCCCACCGCGCACCAGGCCGACACCGGCCCAGAGGTTCGGGCTGATCTCGAGCTTGTCGCGCCGTCCGCCATGCAGCTGCGCCATGCGCTGCTGGCCGACCGAATCCATCCGCGCAAAGATCTTCTGCGCGGCAATAATGGTGTCGTCGGTGACGTACTGGATCAATTCGTCGGCGGCCTTCCAGGCCTCCGCGTTGGTCTCGCGCACGATCACATGCAGGCGGATGCCGAAAGACAGCTTGCGGCCGCGTTGCGCGGCAACGGCCTTCACCCTGGCGATCTTCTCGGCGACCTGCGCCGGCGGCTCGCCCCAGGTCAGATATTTGTCGACGGTATCGACCGCGACGTCGATGCCGGCGTCCGACGAGCCGCCGAAATAGAGCGGCGGCCGCGGCGACTGCACCGGATTGAACAGCAGGCGGCCATCCTCGATCCGGATGTGCTTGCCTTCGACATTGACCGTCTTGCCTGCGAGCAGATCGCTATAGACGTTGAGGAACTCGCGCGTCACCGCGTAGCGTTCGTCGTGGTCGAGGAAGATGCCGTCGCCCTTGTTCTCGATCGGATCGCCGCCGGTGACGACGTTGATCAAGAGACGGCCGTTCGACAGCCGGTCCAAGGTCGCGGTCATGCGGGCGGCAACGCTCGGCGACTGCAGGCCGGGCCGGACCGCCACGAGATAGCGCAGGCGCTCGGTCCAGGGCGCGACGGCTGACGCCACCACCCAGGAATCCTCGCAGCTCCGTCCCGTCGGCAGCAGCACGCCGTAATAGCCGAGCTGATCCGCGGCCTGGGCGATCTGGCGCAGATAGTTGAAGTTCACCTCGCGGCCGCCGATCGACGTGCCGAGATAGCGGCTGTCGCCGTGGGTCGGCAGGAACCAGAGGATGTTGGCGTTGGTTGGGGTGCTCACGTGCCCGGCCTCCATGCGACGTCGGAAATCTTGATTTGTTTGGGGATCAGGCCGAGCGCGAAGAAGGTGTCGGCGACCTGTTGCTGATCCGCGATCACGGCGTCGGTGACCGGCTTGATGCCGTACGCCTGCCGCTTCAGCGCGACCTCGACCACCGGCACCGACAGGCCGATGCTCGGCGCGAGTTGTTCGGCGACGGCGTGGATGTCGCCCTTGGCCCAGTCATCGACCTCGCTGAGCTGCGCCAGCACGAGCTCGACGACCTTCGGATCGGTCTGCAGGAACTTCTTCGAGGCGAAGTAGAACTGATAGTTGGCGACGATGCCGATGCCGTCGGCGACGGTGCGTGCGCCGGTCGCAGCTTCCGCCGCGGCCTGGAACGGATCCCAGATCACCCAGGCATCGACCGCGCCGCGCTCGAACGCCGCGCGCGCATCGGCCGGCGCCAGGAACACCGGCTCGATCTCGGAATATTTGACGCCGGCCTTCTCCAGCGCCTTCACCAGGAGATAGTGGACGTTGGAGCCCTTGTTCAGCGCGACCTTCTTGCCCTTCAAATCAGAAACCGACTTGATCGGGCTGTCCTTCGGCACCAGGATCGCCTCACCCTTCGGCGCCGGCGGCTCGTAGGCGACATACTGGATCGGCGCTCCGGCGGCCTGCGCGAAGATCGGCGGCGCCTCGCCGGTGTTGCCGAAATCGATCGCACCGACATTGAGCGCTTCGAGCAGCGGCGGCCCCGACGGAAACTCGGTCCACACCACCTTGGTGCCGACCGATTTCAGCTTCTCCTCGAGCGAACCCTTGCTCTTCAAGAGCACCAGCTTGCCGTATTTCTGATAGCCGATGCGAACGACCTTGTCCTGGCCGTAGGAGGCGCCGACGGTCGCCGCGACGATGCTGACCGAGAGCACCGCGCGGGCGACCCAGCGCCGAAACAAACGCGTCATGGGAATGTCCTCTGCATATGAATTGACCAAACGCGCGCCGATCAGGTCTGGGTGTTGCGCCAGACGATGTCGCGGATCGCGATTTGCTTCGGGACCAGGCCGAGCTTGAAGAAGCGGTCGGCGACGCCTTGCTGGGTCGCGATGATGTCGTCGGTCACGGGGCCGACCGAGAAGCCGGCGCGCTTTGCCGCGATGGTCTGGATATCGAGCGGCACGCCGGTGACCGCGGCCAGCGATTTCGCGACCTCGTCGGGGTGCGCCTCGGCCCACTTCGCCGTCGATGTCGTGACATCGACGATCTGCTGCAGCAGAGCACCGTGCTTGTTCGCGAAATCGCGGTTGGCGATGTAGAACGCGTTGGTCTTGGTGATATCGCTGCTCTTGACCAGAATGCGGCCGTTCTGCCTGGTCTCGGCGATCGCGAAATACGGATCCCAGATCGCCCAGGCGTCGATGCCGCCATTGGCAAATGCAGGACCCGCGTCCGGCGGCGTCAGATAGACCGGCGTGATGTCGCCGTAGGTCAGCCCGGCCTTCTCCAGCGTCTGGATCACGACGTTGTGCGCGCTGGATCCCTTGGTGAAGCCGACCCGCTTGCCCTTGAGATCGGCGATGGCTGTGATTGCCGAATTCTGCGGCACCAGGATGCCGGAGCCATTGATGATAGGCTGCGCGGCGGCATAGACGATGGCCGCGCCCGCCGCCTGCGCGAAGATCGGCGGGGAATCGCCGACCGCGCCGTAATCGACGCTGCCGACATTCATTGCCTCCATCATCGGCGGACCCGAGGAGAACTCGACCCATTTCACGCTGACGCCCTGCGGCTTGAAATGGTTTTCCAAGGCCTCACGCTGGCGCGTGATAACGAGCACGCCGTTCTTCTGGTAGCCGATACGAATTTCCTTCGCGTCCGCCTGGGCCTGCGCGTTTCGTGACAGCGCGGCAGTGGCGGCTGCGACGAGCGACAGGTGGAGGAACTCACGACGCTTCATTCCAAGACTCTCCTGACGATCAAGCGCGTTTCTCAACACGCGATCATGCGATGTCAGGATGATGGGGCGCGCGAATGAAGCTGTCGAGCACCGCACAAAAATAGCGATATCAGCACTTCGGTGCAGGCATCGCGCGGGCCGTTTCGTTCAAGGCGCAGGTCGCGCGTAGCGAATTATTTTCTTCACGCGATCGCGAGGTCGCTGCACAGCAATCGATCACCCAGCGGCCGCGGTCTTCGGGCCGACATTGACCGCGAGTTTACCATAGCGGTCCGAGAACGCCTGGGTGTCGATCTCCTCGAGCTGGATCGAGCCGTCAAGCACGCCCTTCTTCCAGGCATCGTGTTCGGGATCGTGCTGGAACTCCGGCATCACTTCCTTGCCGAACAATTCGAGCGACTCGCAGATGTGCTCATGGGTGTTCTTGCCGGCCTGGTTGAGCAGGATCACCTGATCGATATGCGAGGCGCGGAAGCGTCGCAGCTTCTTGCGCAAGGTTTCCGGCGAGCCGATCAGGCCGCCGCGCAATGCGGCCTCCTGCGCCTCGGGATTCTCGCGCTTCCACTTGTTGTACTCGTCCCACATGTTGACGGTGCCGGGCGCCGGCCGCTGCCGGTTCTGCGCCTGGCCGTAATAGCGCAGCGCGAACTGGAAGAAGGTCGCGCCGTCGGCGCGCTTGCGCGCCTCCTCATCCGTCTCGGCGCACATGAAGAACGACACCAGCGCCATGTTGGGATTGATCTCGTAGTCGGCGAGCTTGTTCAGCCGCTTGGTGATCGCATTGTAGTAGGCGTGCACCCAGGCATGCGCCGCCTCGGCGCTGACGAACTGAAAGCCGAGCGCACCAAATCCGTTTTGCCCGGCGCGCTCGATCGTCGGCAGTTGCGAGCACGCCATCCAGAGCGGCGGATGCGGCTTCTGTACCGGCTTCGGCACGACATTGCGCAGCGGGATGTCGAAATATTTGCCGTGGTGTTCGGTGCCGACCTTGGTGAACATCGGGAAGATCGCTGCGACAGCCTCCTCGAACACCTCGCGCTTGGTCTCCATGTCACGGCCGAACGGCGTCAGCTCGGTGATCGAGGCGCTCTCGCCCATACCGAATTCACAACGACCGTTGGAGAGCAGATCGAGCACCGCGACCCGCTCGGCGACGCGCGCGGGATGATTGGTGGTGAGCTGGAAGATGCCGTGGCCGAGTCGGATGTTTTTAGTGCGCTGGCTCGCGGCGGCGAGGAAGGATTCCGGCGCCGGCGAGTGCGAATATTCCTCGAGGAAATGATGCTCGACGACCCAGGCGTAGTCGTAAGCGAGCCGGTCGGCGGTCTCCAATTGTGTCAGCGCGTTCTGGTAGAGCCGGAGCTCGTCGCCGTCGTTCCAGGGGCGCGGCAGTTGCAGCTCGTAAAAGATGCCGAATTTCATGGCGTCACTCCCAAGGTCGTCCCCGACCACCTGTGGTGGTCCCGACCGCTTGTTGTTTTCGGTCAGTCTAGTGGCGCCCCGGGTCAAGTCTAGCCTCGGGCGCGAAACCCCAATTCCGCGCGGCGGGAGACGGCTTGCTTGGGACGCATGAATGTTTAGCTTGTGCGGGTGTGAGTCGCGGCGCTATCGGTCGCGCGCTCATTCTTCCGAAAGCCACATGACCACCTTTACGCCGCACCAGGATTCCGCGCTGAAAGCTGTTGCCGACTGGCTGAAAGCCAAGCCCGGCCAGAACGGGACGCCGCAGGTATTCCGCCTGTTCGGCTATGCCGGAACCGGCAAGACCACGCTTGCCCAGCACATCGCCGAAGGCGTCGATGGCGAGGTGAAGTTCGCGGCCTTCACCGGCAAGGCGGCGCTGGTGATGCGCAACAAGGGCTGCGACAGCGCCTCCACGATCCATTCCCTGATCTACCGTGCCCGCGAGTCCGGCGTCGAGCAGCCGAGTTTTGAGCTGTGGGACGACGCGCCAGCATCAAAAGCGAAGCTGATCGTGATCGACGAATGTTCGATGGTCGACGCCGAGCTCGGCCGCGACCTGATGTCGTTCGACTGCCCGCTGCTGGTGCTCGGCGACCCCGCGCAATTGCCGCCGATCCAGGGCGGCGGCTTCTTCACCGACGCCGAGCCGGACGCGATGCTGACCGAGGTGCACCGCCAGGCGCAGGACGATCCGATCGTGCGGATGTCGATGGATATCCGCGAGGGCCGCGAGCTCGAGATCGGCCGCCATGGCGAGAGTGAGGTCGTCTCGCGCAAGGAGCTCGATCCGGACCGCGTGATGAGCGCCGATCAGGTGCTGGTCGGCCGCAACAACACCCGCCGCGCCTACAACATGCGGATGCGGCAGCGGCTAAAGATCGAGGATCCTCTCCCCGTTGCCGGCGACAAGCTGGTCTGCCTGCGCAACAACCGCAAGAAGGCGCTGTTCAACGGCGGGCTGTGGCGGGTCAAGGCGCGCGCGCAGTCGAAGTCCAAGATCATTACCATGCGCGTCATGCCGGACGAGGATTTCGGCCACAAGGTCACCAAGGTGTCGGTGCGCGGTGAATGTTTCGACGGCGGCATCGAGGGCATTCCGTGGGAGCAGCGCAAGCCCTATGACGAGTTCGACTACGGATACATACTGACCGTCCATAAGTCGCAGGGTTCGCAATGGGACGACGTCGTGCTGTTCGACGAGAGTTTTGCGTTCCAGGACTCGCGCGCGAGGTGGCTGTATACGGGCATCACGCGCGCCGCGAAGCGGCTCAGCATCGTGGTGTGATCGTCCCGCAGGCGCCGACGTCATCCTGACAGTGAGTATATGGCTCGCAGGCGACACCAAATATTCAGCGTCGTCCTGGCGAAAGCCAGGACCCATTACCCCGGCTGCTTGTTGTTGCGGGACGCTGGGGCCACGATCCCGCCTACAGTTACATTTGGTGGTTATGGGTCCTGGCTTTCGCCAGGACGACGGGCGTGGAGCGGCCGCGGCAAAAATCCGGCACCGTCACCGCTGAACTTCGCTGATTTCCCTCACGAAACCGTGTGGCTGGCGCCGTAACAAAACGCCCCCTCGCCCGTATTTTGAAGCGTCGGAGCAGCCCGGCCGGTTTGCCAATGCCGGCTGCCGCTCTAGACTGACCCCCAATTGCGATCCCACGAGGAACCCATGCCCAAAAGCTCCCTCAGCCGCCTCTCGCTTTGCGCCGCCGCGATCGGCGCGCTGGCCGTTGCCGCTTTTGCCGTTGCGCCCTCGCTTGCCGCCGAGGACGCCGTGGTCATCCCGGCGCCGGCCGCGAGCGCGCCGGAAACCGGTATCAAGACCGCGGTGCTCGCCGGCGGCTGCTTCTGGGGTGTGCAGGGCGTGTTCCAGCACACCGCCGGCATCGTCAGCGCGGTGTCCGGCTACTCCGGCGGCAGCAAGGCCAATGCCGACTACGAGAAGGTCTCGACCGGCACCACCGGCCACGCGGAATCCGTCGAAATCAAGTACGACCCGCAGAAGATCTCCTACGGCAAGATCCTGCAGATCTTCTTCTCCGTCGTGCATGACCCGACCCAGCTGAACCGCCAGGGCCCCGACTCCGGCACGCAGTATCGCTCGGCGATCTTCACGACCAGCGACGAGCAGAAGAAGGTGGCGGATGCCTATATCGCCCAGCTCAACGCGGCCAAGGTCTACAAGAAGCCGATCGTCACCAAGGTCGGCGCGCTGGAGGCGTTCTATCCGGCGGAGGGCTACCACCAGGACTATCTGACGCTGCACCCGAGCCAACCCTATATTGCGTATAACGACATCCCGAAGGTCGAGAACTTGAAGAAGATCTTCGCGGAGGACTACATCGAGAAGCCGACGCTGGTGAGCAGCACCAAGGTCACCAACTGAGGCGACGCTTCCCGTCATTGCGAGCGAAGCGAAGCAATCCATGTCGCGGCAAGCGGAAAGATGGATTGCTTCGTCGCTTTGCTCCTCGCAATGACGATCAAACCAAGGAGGTTGAATGTCCGATACCAAAACCGACGGCAAGGTCCGCAAGAGCGAGGCCGAGTGGCGCAAGGAATTGACGCCGATGCAGTACGCCGTGCTGCGCGAAAAGGCGACCGAGCGGCCGTTCACCGGCGAATATGAGCATGATCCCCGCAAGGGCACTTATGTCTGCGCCGGCTGCGGGCAGCCGCTGTTCGAGTCAGACCAGAAGTTCGATTCCGGCTGCGGCTGGCCGAGCTTCTCCAAGCCCGCGGCCGAGAGCCATGTCGACGAGGAGCACGATGTGAGCCACGGCATGGTCCGCACCGAGGTGCTGTGCTCGAAATGCGACGGCCATCTCGGCCACGTCTTCAACGACGGCCCCGGCCCCACCGGCCTGCGCTACTGCATCAACTCGGCGGCGCTGAAGCTGAACGAGAAGAAATAACGGCCGCAGCTCCGCTCGTCATGCGCGGGCTCGACCGGCGCATCCATCAAGCAATGAGTTTTTCGTCACGATGGATTGCCGGGTCGAGCCCGGCAATGACGACGGTGGATTTGGCAAATATCCCGCTCTCCCATCGAACGTTTGATCCGCCCGCGCGACCAAGAACCGGTCGCGCGGGGTTTTGTTTGGCCCGGCCGTCCGTCCGCGCACGTAAACAAAAGGAAATTTTGATGTCACCAATTCCAGCAAAGCTTTTGTTTGGTCTCGGCCTTGCCAGCTTCGTCATCGGGAGTGCGGTGAGCATGCCGGCGCTCGCCGCCGACAAGATCTCGCTGTTCAAGGCCATCACCTCCAAGGACGAAATCGTCATCGGCCTGACGGACGCCGACCTCGCGCAGGTCGAGGGCCAGAATGCCGGCGGCATCGCCAAGATGCTGGTCGCCAAGGGCTCGATGAGCGTCTGGCAATATGCCGTGCACAAATCCGCTTCCGGCGAGCTCGAACAGGCGCCGCTGCACAAGATCGGCCTGATCGCCAGCGACTCGCTGCGGGTCGAGCCCTACCCGACCCCGCTGAAGGTGCTCCCGATCGACGAGAGCAAGAAATAGCCGCCCCGGCGCCCAACAACATCCTCGTGATCGGCCGGCGGCCTTAACGACTCGCGCCCCGGAATGTGCTTTGCTCCGAATTCGCGGGGCCGTAGGCGTCTCGCCGTGCGGCTGCCGCCTGTTCTGAGGAGGGCGCCATGTCGCTTGGACTGATCCTCATCATCCTCCTGCTGATTATCCTGCTGGGCGGCTATAGCGGCCGCATCCGCGGCTATGGCTATGGTCTCGGCCACTCCGGAATGGGCCTTTTTGGGGTGATTTTGATCGTGGTCGTGATCCTGGCCTTGCTCGACAAGATTTAATGGCTGTAAGCCATTGAAATTGATGGAGTTATTTTGATTGACCGCGTGCCATGCGCGGATTCGGCATGTGCCCTGCCGGGGGCGCTTCTGGGGTCGCATTTTTGTCAAAGAGGCCTATATTAGGGATCGAAATGACATGTACGGCGCGCCGCCGATTATAGGCCGCCGTCCCCCAAAATCCCTTTCGCCGCTCTATGCCAAGAACACAAGAGGTCGTCGACCATGCGTCCCCTGCGTCCGTTCAACTATAACACGTCCGCCGAACTGTTCCCTGCCGCGATCCGCAAGAAGAAGCGGGCCGGCTTTGCCTACCGCCGTTTCGGCACTGCTGCCGAGGCCGTGCAGTTCGCGATGGAGCAGCTGCCAGCGGATTCGCTGAACGGCGCCTATCTCCAGGTCGAGGAAGCCCGTTTCGACCAGAACGGCATCCGTTCGCTGTATGAGAGCGAAGGCTTCCCGCTGCCGCGCCGTCCGCGCACTGAGCCGGCCCAGACCGACGCGGACGCCGCATAAAGCTTTCTGCTCGTCGCCCAACGAAAAGCCCTCGGACCGATCCGGGGGCTTTTGTTTTGAAGTTATAGCCTCGGCTGCTTGTCGAGCCAGCGCCGCAGCATCCGCACATTGCGCATATTGGCGCGGAACATGACGTCGAAGGCATCGCCCGCCACCGGCACCATGCCGACCACGCCGTCGACGGCGACATTGGCAAGCATCCGCGCGGTGATGTGCCAGGGCGCACCCAGCAGACGGGCCTCGCGCACCAGCCACAATGAGATCGCGGTGGTGATGAGATCGCCGATCACCGGGATCAGGCCGATCAACCCGTCGATGCCGTAGCGGACATTGGTACCCGGCACGACGAAGGCGACGTCGAGCAGCTTTGCGATCATCTCCAGCCGCGCGAGCCGCTCCTCGCGCGTCAGATTGCCGAACGGGTTGGCGGTGGAGTTGCGGAAGTCGAAGCTGAAGCCTTCCGGAAAGGCTCCCTGAAAACCTTGGAACTGCGGATGCAGCGGGCCATCGCCGAGCTCGCGCCCGTCCTGATCGATGACCTTGCCGCGCGCCTGCGCCCCGCCGAAAGGCGGCCGCGATCGCGTGGCGTGGGGGGAGAAAATGTCGTCCTCGGGCATGGCCATCACATGGTAACGCAGGCAGGTGGTTCAAGTTGCGTCACATTACCACTGTGTCACATTCAAGGCCGTTCAAGCCGCATCACGTGCCCCGCGCCGCCGATGGCGTCAGACCGAAGCGGCGGCGGAAGCAGCGGTTGAAGTAGGACAGATCGTTGAACCCGCAATCGAAGGCGATGTCGCTGATCCGCCGCTCGGCGTCATGGACCAGCATCTCGGCAGCTTTCGTCAGCCGCAATTCGGTCAGCCGCATGGTGAAGCTCGCGCCCGCCTCGTAGAGCAGCTCGTTGACGTAGCGCTCCGACAGGCCGGTCGCGGCGGCGAGCTTGTGCGCGGAGAAATCCGGCTCGGTGAAGCGCTTGGCGAGGATCATCAGCAGCGACTTCAGCCTGACCGCGCGAAGCCCGCGGCGTTGTGCTGCGGCCGCAAGATCGCCGCGGGCGCCGAGGCCGAGGGCTGCGAGATCCAACAGATGCGCCGCGATGGCGAAGCCGGCCTCATCGACGGCATCGGGCGATTGCAGCAGCAGGTCGCTATAGTCCATCGCCAGCGACAGCGCGCCGCCCGGCGCGAGCTCGCGGCCGACCAGGTCGTCGACCCCGGTGACCATGGATCGCAAGGTCGCCATCGGCAGATGGACGTTGGTGAAGCGCTTGTGGTGGGCGCCGTCGGCGGTGAAGAACGGCTCGTCGAGCTTGAGCAGCACCATCGCGCCCGGCCGCATCTGGAATTCGCGCCCGCGATGCGTCACGGTCGAGGCGCGGTCGCCGGTGTTGCGCGCCAGGCAGTAACGGTCGTCATTGGTCGCCAGCACCTGGCGCCGCTCGCGCCGCACGGTGGTGAAGCTGCCGTTGCAACGGCCGAGCAGGGTGGTGCCGATATGGATCGAGTTCATCGTCGCGCGAAACGGCACCGCCGGTGACGGGTCGAGCTCGCCGGTGTTGGAGAAATGCTCGAACAGTTCGGCGAAGAACATGTAGCGCTGCCGCTCACCCAGACCGGGCGGCAGCATGTCGGTCGACAGCCTTTTTTTGATGACGGACATCGGAAGGACGGGACCAAGGTGCTGGCCGGCAGTCTGGCCACCACGAGATGAACGGAAGGTGAAAGCCACCGGCCCTGTGCACAGCGCCGGACAGTCCAAGTCCGGAATCCTCCGGCGCTTCCCAGTCCAAGACGCGTGTGCCGCGAGGGGCTTACCGATGGCACCGGCTCGCAGCCGGCAAAGACCACTCAAAGTGAGCCCCCGCACACAAGCGGGCCAGCCAGAGGAGACCAAGAGATGAAGACTTCCGCGATCCGCAAGGTGCTGCTCGGGGTTGCGATCACCACCAGCATGGGGATCGGCTACGCGATCGGCGCCCAGCCGCACATGGACGAGAGCCTTGCGATGCTGCAATCGGCGCGCGCCGAGCTCACCAGGGCGACGCCGAACAAGGGCGGCCACCGAGAGCGTGCGCTCGGCCTGATCGATCAGGCGATGGGCGAGGTGCGTGCCGGCATCGCGTTCGCTGGCGGCGGCTAGCGCACGAATTGGAGAAGCGCGCAGCGAATTTTTGAAGAGATCAACGAATGACTTTTGACATCAGCAGAGGACGACACTCATGACCAGATTGATTGCGGCCGCCTTCCTTCTCGCCTCGCTCGGCAGCGCCGGCGCCATGCCGCTCGCACCGGTTACACCCACGCAGAATTCCGATGTCATCGTGGTCGCCGGCGGCTGTGGCGGCGGCTGGCATCGCGGTCCCTATGGCGGCTGCCGCCGCAACTACGCGCGGCCGTGGATGCACGCCTGTCCGCGCGGCTGGTATCTCGGCCCGGGCGGCCGCTGCCGCGCCAACGGCACCTGAGCATTTCGGCACCCAGGCCTTTTCATCACGCCGGCGGCGGACGGAAACGTCCGCCGCTTTTGCGTTCGATCCACTTCGCTCGAAAACGCTCTAGAAGACGCCCTTGTTCATGGTTCTGAGCCGCTGGGCCAGTGTCCTCATCACCTTCAGCGCGAAATGCGGCGTCTGGCTGACGAGGAAGAGAAACTGCTTTTCCGAGACCGGGACGAGCTCGACATCGGTGAGCGCCGTGGCGGTCGCACTCCTCGGCTCGTTGTCGATCAATGCCATTTCGCCAAAGATCGTGTCGGCCGGCAGGTCCGTTATGGTCTTGTTGCCGACCTGAATGCGCACATAGCCGCTCTTGATCACGAACAGCTCGTTGGCCTCCTCGCCCTCGCGAAAAATAATGCCACCGGCTCGGACCAGGCGGGTTTCGATATCGTTGCCCGTCAGAAGGCTGAAGCTTGCATCTGCCACTCGAGATTCCTTTCCCCGAACCCGGATGCAGATCCCTTGCATCCGGTTGTCTTGCTGCTCCGGCTAAAACAAATGCGCGAACACGAAGTAGAGAATGCCAGAGATCAGCATCGCCACCGGCAAGGTCAGAACCCAGGCCATGGCGATGTTGCGGATTGTCGACCATTGCAGGCCGGACCCGTTTGCGGTCATGGTGCCTGCGATGCCGGATGACAGCACATGCGTCGTCGACACCGGCAGGCCGTATCCGTCTGCCGCGGCGATGGTCGCCGCCGCCGTGATCTCGGCGCAGGCGCCCTGCGCATAGGTCAGATGGGTCTTGCCGATCTTCTCACCCACCGTCACGACGATCCGCTTCCAGCCGACCATCGTGCCGAGGCCGAGCGCGATGGCGACCGCGATCTTCACCCAGGACGGGATGAATTTGGTCGCGGCATCCAGCGAGCCCTTGTAGCGATTGAGCGTCGCGACATCGGCATCGTTCAGCCCGCTGTCGCTGCTCTTCATGAGCGAGCGCAGCGCCTCCGATACCAGATACATGTCGTTACGCGTGTTGCCGACGGTCTCGGCCGGGAATTTCGCCAGCGAACCGTACTGAATGACCTGGTCGCTGATTTCGCCGACGAGAACGGCGAGTGACGGATAGGTATCGTCGGTGAGTTGTCGAAGCGCGATGTAGTTCGTCACCGCCGGACGCGGATTGCCCGTCACCTTGCGATCGGCTCCCCTATCCTCGATCACCTTGCTCGCCGCCGCCGAATTCGCGGTGAATGCCGCGATCTGGCTCGCAGGCATCGCGCGGTTGAGTGCGTAAGCGGTCGGGACCACGCCGATCAAGATGAGCATGATGAGACCCATGCCCTTTTGACCGTCGTTCGACCCGTGAAAGAAGCTGACCATGGTACAGGTCAGGATCAGGATGCCGCGGATCCACCACGGCGGCGGCTGATCGCCTTTCGGCTCGCCGAACAGCGCCGGCGTTGCGCGCAACAGCGCGGTTTTCAGCCCGTAGAGCAGGATGGCAGCGAGCGCAAATCCGAACAGCGGCGACAGCAGCAGCGCCTTGCCGGTGTTGACGGCCTGCGACCAATCCACGCCGGACGTCCCCTCCCGTCCATGCATCAGCGCATTCGCGATCCCCACGCCCATGATCGATCCGATCAGGGTGTGCGAACTCGAGGCGGGCAATCCGAAATACCAGGTGCCCACGTTCCAGATGATGGCGGCGATCAGCAGCGCAAACACCATGGCGAAGCCGGCACTGCTGCCGACCTGAAGGATCAGTTCGACCGGCAACAACGAGACGATGCCGAAGGCAACGGCACCGCTGGAGAGCAGGACGCCGATCAGATTGAAGAGGCCCGACCAGACCACGGCAATGTGGGCCGGCATCGAGCGCGTGTAGATTACGGTCGCGACGGCGTTCGCCGTGTCGTGAAAGCCGTTGACGAATTCGAAGCCGAGCGAGATCAACAGCGCCACGAACAGCAGCAGGAACGCCGCATAAGAGGTCTTGCCCGCGCCCGTCGCGCCGACGTCCGCGTAGATGCTGTAGGCCACGAACAGCAGCGCGGCTCCGATCACGCCGAGATAGATGATGCCGGTAAGAGGATGAAAGCCCTTCTCGAGATCGGGGCCGCGGCGCCGCGCGGGCTCAATCGAACCAGGTAACGCTACATCGCTCATATGATCGCCCTCACGGCCGCGGGAGGACAAAAGCGGCCATGTGACATTGGGACTACGTTTACATGACGCCCATATGACAGTTCCATGAAGGGCAATGCCCCCGGCTTTCAGCCGACGTCTAATACATTGACAAAATTACTATAATTGCGCGACCGACTGCTCGCCATGCGTTGGCATGGCCACCTGTCCGGCTGCGATGCGCTCAATGTGCCGCCCGTCAGAAATCGCCGATCATGTCAAAGCCGGCGACTTCTGTTTTCCCGAGGCAATGCGTACATGCCCTAATGCTGGGATGCCGGCTGTGCCGGCACGTGCTGCTCTTCGGCATATTTGTGCGCCAGCCAGGACGTGATCACGCCCGGGATGAAGCCGACCAGCCCGTAGAGGATGAACTGCACGGCGCCGCTTTCGGAGCCGTGCGAGGCGTAGGTCAGCGCCGCGCCGACGAACGCCACGAGACCTACGATCAGCATCCGCACCGTCGGTGTGATCCGCCGCATATGCATCAGGATGTCGTCGATCGCGCCGAACATCAGCGACGGCACGATGCCGAACAGATAATTGTATTGCAGCGACTTCACGAACACGACGAACAGCTTCGCCACTTCGCCGCCATTGGTCTCGGTCCAGTAGCCGGACTGATAGGTGGTCATGAGCAGCAGCAGGAAGCCGCCGATGAACGGCCCGATGGCTGCGAAGATCAGATAGCGTTTCATGGCGTGCCCCTGCCCGACATCAGGCGAGTGTAACGCAGTCACGCGACGGTTCTAGGGAAATTCGAAAGCGCCCGGTAATGTTCCGGGATCATCGCGTCGATGCGCTGCAACAGTTCGCTGCGATACGGAATCGCCCGGACTCAGCCGGGCGATGAGATCGTGAGGACCGAGGTGAGCGCTGAAGCTGTTACTCACCCCACGCCGCGAAGGCGTCGTTGAAGGCGCGCTCGCCGGGGGCGCCCTTTTCGATCGCGATGATGGCACGGCGCTGGTTGGTGTAGACCAGCGGCACGTCGAACCAGGAGCGCTCCTTCAAGAGCTGCAGATTGCGCGAACGGTCGGCGTCGACATTGGAGAGGCCGACCAGGAAGAAGCCGTCGGTGACCTTGACCGCGAGCCCGGCCAGCGGCGTGCCGCGCGCCTGCTCGTTGGACTTCATCAGGATGCCCGGCACGTTGCCGACGCCGCCATTGGCGAAGTCCTGCGGCAGGATGAAGGTCAATTCCGCGGTATGGCTCGCCGGCAGCGATGAATCGGTGTTGCGGCGGAACGACATCGTCATCTTGAACTTGCGATCGGGGATGTCGATGTCAGCGCGCACGGCGATGTCGGGCTTCTGGTTGCCCGATCCCTTGACCTGCTCGGTGCGCCAGACCACCGAACCGACATATTGCTTGCCCTTCGGATCCGACGGGTCCTCGTCATAGAGCACCACGCGCTGCGCCACCGGGGCGACCGGCTCGCCGGACGACGACGGCTGGCCGACGCGGTCGGTGATCTTCTTGCTCGAAGGCGTCGCCGTGGCGTCCTTCGGCGCCTCGACGGGGGCCGAGGATTTGAACAGGCTGCTGACAAGGGTAGCGGCCTGCTGGTGGAACAGAAAGCCGGTGCCGACCAGGATCAGCAGGATGCCGATCGCGATCGCGGTCTTGAACGGGAACATCGAACCGACACGCGGCCGCTTCGGCTCGCGCTCGGCATTGCTGACCCGCGAGCGTGGCGGCGGCGGCGCCTGGGGCGGCTGCGGGGCGTAGCGCTCCGCCTCCTCGATCGACTCGTCGTAGGAATACGGCGCCTCAGGATCGCCGCCGCGATTTTCGAGGCTCGGCTCGAGCCGGTCGAATTCCGGCGAGGGCGACGGCACGTTGGCGTAGGTCTTGCGCGCGTTGCGGCTGGCTTGCGCCGCGGCACGGCCGAGATCGTCGGCGTCGGCGGTGATATCGCGGAAGCCGCGCACGCCCGGGGCGGCCGGCGGCGTCGGGGGCTGCGCGCCTTCGGGGCCCCGGCGCGGCGCAGCCGGCCGGGCCTGCGGCGCCTGGGTATCGGGGCCAGCAGGGGCCTGCGGGTTCTGCGGCCGCGGCGGGGCCGGCGGCGGCGCATCGGGGCGCAAATTGCGCGGCGGGCGCGGTTCGGCCGGCGGCCGCGGGCGCGCGGCATTGTCGGCGGAATTGGCCTCGGGCGGCCTTGCACTTGCCTCCGGCGGCCTTGGATTGGCCCGGCGCAGCGGGTCGCTGCTGCGGGCCGCCCCGCCGCCGGGGCGCGAGGCCTCGCGGGCGCGCTGCGCGGCCTCGGACTCGACCTTGCGCACCGCCTCTTCCAGCGACAGCCGCTCGCGGGTGATCTCGGATTCGGAGAGCGGCGGCTGCACGCCGCGGAGCTGCTGGATCAACGCCGTCCGCGCCCGCGCATACAGCGCACGGCGGGCTTCGCCGGGGGCGTTGGGGTCCAGTCCGGCGATGGCACGGGCGATCAGCGGGTAGTAGTCAGCCATTTCCACACAATTGGTGGGATATAGGTAATATCCCGTTAAGCCTCGAACGGATTCTGTACCAGAATAGTATCTTCACGTTCCGGACTGGTGGAAAGCAGGGTGACCGGGCACCCCACCAGCTCCTCGACCCGGCGGACATACTTGATGGCCTGGGCCGGCAGGTCCGCCCAGGACCGTGCATGGGCGGTCGGCTGCTTCCAGCCCTCGATGATCTCATAGATAGGCTCGATGCGGGCCTGCGCGCCCTCGCCTGCCGGCAGGTGGTCGATTTCCTTGCCGTCGAGCTTGTAGCCGATGCAGACCTTGATGCTGTCGAACCCGTCGAGAATATCGAGCTTGGTCAGCGCCAGCCCGGCAATTCCGCAGGTGCGGACGGTCTGCCGCACCAGCATCGCGTCGAACCAGCCGACCCGGCGCTTGCGCCCGGTGTTGACGCCGAATTCCTTGCCGCGGCGGCCGATTTCCTCGCCGATCTCGTCGTTCAGCTCGGTCGGGAACGGACCCTGGCCGACCCGGGTGGTGTAGGCCTTGCAGATGCCGAGCACATAGCCGACGGCGCCCGGACCCATGCCGGTGCCGGTCGCGGCCTGTGCCGCCACCGTATTGGACGATGTCACATAGGGATAGGTGCCGTGGTCGACGTCGAGCAGCGCGCCCTGCGCGCCCTCGAACAGGATGCGCTTGCCCTCGCGGCGCTTGATATCCAGCAGCCGCCACACCGTCTCGGCATAGGGCAGCAGTTTCGGTGCGAACGCCGTCAGTTCGGCGAGGATGCCTTTGCCGTCGATCTCCTCCAGATTGTTGCCGCGGCGCAGCGCATTGTGGTGCGCCAGCAGGCGTTCGATCTTGTGCGGCAGGGTATCGAGATCGGCGAGATCCATCAGGCGGATGGCTCTACGGCCGACCTTGTCCTCATAGGCCGGGCCGATGCCGCGGCGGGTGGTGCCGATCGAGGTGACGGCGTTGGAGGATTCGCGCAGCGAGTCGAGCTCGCGATGCAGCGGCAGGATCAGCGTGACGTTCTCGGCGATCCGCAGATTGTCCGGTCCGACCGCAACGCCCTGCCCCCTCAGCTTGGCGACCTCGTCGAGGAAGGCCTGCGGATCGAACACCACGCCGTTGCCGATCACCGCGAGCTTGTTCGGGCGCAGCACGCCGGAGGGCAGCAGCGCCAGCTTGTAAGTCTCGCCATTGATCACGAGGGTATGGCCGGCATTGTGGCCGCCCTGGAAGCGCACGACGATGTCGGCCTGTTCCGACAGCCAGTCGACGATCTTGCCCTTCCCCTCGTCACCCCATTGGGCGCCGACGACGACAACATTGGCCATTGCGAAGATGTTCCCTTCAGGTGTTTCAGAGACCATGATCGCGGCGAAAACGCGTCCGCCCACAGCGACCATGCATGATATGCCCAGCCCAAACCGCGGCGCCCGGCCGCGCGCACGCAAGGCGCCTACCGGATAAAGGAAGCGGGTCGGCTGCGCAAGCAAGAAGGGGGTCGTTTGCGCCTTTTAGAGGGGCGACAAGCCTTTGATATCCCCTGAAAATTCCATGCCGCGCCCGGCCGCGCCGGACTGGCGGGAATTTAATGTTGGGGTGGCCTGACGCTGGCCGTACGGCCGATTGATCGCCGGGCCCATTGCGGCGATCATTCGCCCGTATCAACCGGCCCGGACCATGCCCAATTCGACACAAGCGACGATTGCGCTGCGCAAGCTAGGCATTGCCTTCAAGCTCCACACCTATGTCTACGATTCCAGCGCCGAGAGCATCGGGCTGCAGGCGGCGGAGGCGCTCGGCGTCGACCCGAACCGCATGCTCAAGACGCTGATGGCGGAGGTCGACGGCAAGCCGGTCTGCGCCGTGGTGCCGTCCGACTGCGAGGTCAGCATGAAGAAGCTTGCCGCAGCCCTCGGCGGCAAGTCGGCCAGGATGATGCGCCCGGCCGATGCCGAGCGGCTGACCGGCTATCATGTCGGCGGCATCAGCCCGTTCGGCCAGAAAAAGAAGGTGCCGACCGCGATCGACGAGACCGCGCTCACCCATGTCACCGTGTTCGTCAATGGCGGCCAGCGCGGCCTGCAGATCGAGATCGATCCGAACGACGCCGCGCTTGCCGCCGGCGCCACGATGAAGGCGCTGGTGGCGACGCAGGACTAGAGCTTCGGTTCCGATTGAATCAGAATCGAAGCTCTCGACTCTTGTTTTGACGCGTTTGCTTCACGCGAACCGGTGCCCACTTCGCGCGAAAACGCTTCGCGCGATCAATGCGAGGGCTTGTCCCTGTTGAACTCCGCGCCGACGTAGTCGGACAGGCCGGACAATTCCTCCGCCGAAATATCGTTGACGTTGAGCCTGAGCTGCATGATCGCGAGGTCGAGCAGATGTGCGGCGAAGGTCGCGCCGGCCGCCGTCACGATGCTGCGCTGCTCGATCAAGACAGCGATGACGTCGCGCAAGCTGCGCATTTGCACTTGATCCATGGCCCTCTGCCCGATGCTGGCCGTCGTGATGTGTGTTGTCATTGGGATACCGATTGTAATGTGCTGATGGACGCCGCGCTGGCGGATGAAATGTATGGCAGCCGCTCGGCTTCCTCGCCGAGATGCAGGATGCGCGATGGCAGCTCGCGGACTTCGATGTCGATCGTCATCGGCGGCGGAATCAGCGTCACCGAGGCTTTCGGCCAGGGCGCCGGATTCGGGCTGACGGCGGTGAAGCGATAGGCGGCTGCGATCTCGAGCGCGAGCAATTGCAACTCGAGCATCGCAACCCCCATCCCGGCGCAGGCGCGCGGGCCGGCGCCGAACGGGATGTAGGCGTCGGTGTTGTAGCGCCGCGTCATCATGAAGCGGTCGGGATCCTCGAAATGCCTGGGATCGCGCTGCAATTGCCAGGGACAGATCAACAGCGAGGTGCCGACCTTGAGGTCGCGCCCGCCGATCGTCACCGGCTGCATCACCTCGCGCGAGAACCACCAGGCGCTGGGATAGAGCCGGCAGACCTCCTTGACAAACGTCGCGCTCAGATTGGCGCGTTTCACCGCATCAAGCCGGAGTTCGCCATCGTCGCCAAGGCACTCCGCCGCCTCGTCGGCAATGTCGTCCATCAGGGCGGGATCGGCGGCCATCTGGTAGAACATCCACGCCGCAGTCGAACCCGTGGTGTGATGGCCGGCCAGCAGCAGTGTCAGGATCTCGTCCTCGAGATCGCGATCGCTCAGGCCGAGCGCCTCGAGATCGCGCAGCGCGCTGCTCGAGCCCGCCTTGCGGCGCAGGCGTTGCACCACCGTCGACATGGCAAGCTTGGCGCAGACCCGGTTCTGCCGGCGCCGGTACCAAGCCACCGGACCGAACGGCAACGCGCGGAACATCTCCTCGGCCAGATCGTCCTCGATCACGCCGACGGCCTGAACCAGCGCTTCCTCGTCGCCAGACGACATCACCTGGGAGCCGAAGATCGCGACGCAGATGGTCCGGAGCGCCAGCATCGCGGTGACATGGTGCGGATCGAACGATCCGAGCCGCGCCAGGCTGGCGCCGACCGCGCGGATTTCGGCGCACATATGCGGCAGGAATTTCTCGACGCTGCCCTTGGCCATGTGCTTCTGCAGCACCGTCCGGCGCCGCTTGTGCTCCTCGCCGCTCAGCATCAGCGAGCTGCGGCCGAGCACCGGCGTCAGCTTCTTGATCAGCTTGCCCTTTCCGATGTCGGTCTCCGGCGCCTTGAGGATCGGGCGCAGCAGATCGGGATCGTTCACCAGAAAGACCGGCGCAGGACCGAGCCGCAGGGGCACGAGCCCCAGCTCGGCCTCGTTGCCGCGCGTCAGCAACAGACGCAGCGGGTCACGCTGGAATGCTCGAACGTCCGAGAACATGTGAGGCATCGTGAATCTCCAATTGCCGTCCAAGGTCGAGGAATTTGGTCAGGCCGGGATTGTCGGCGAGACCAAGCGGGATTTCTCCGGCGAGCGCCGTCAGCGGGCGGCCCATGCGATCATTGCCGATCACCTGCGGCGGGCCGTAGCGGCGGGTGCGGATCTCCATGCGGGTGAGAAAGCGCTCATAGGAAAGGTCGGCGAGCGCCACGAGCGCCGCCGCCCCGCGCAGCTCGGCGAAGCGGAACATCAGCGCGTAGTTGACGCGTGCCGTCCGCGACCTCGCGACACCAGGCAGCACGCCGAAACGGCTGATTTCCCAGGCGTCGCGGCGGCTCGGAAAGCGGCGCACCGCAAGCTGCGGGAACACCGACTTGGTCAGATAGGGATAGTCGGTGCGGATCGCCCGGAAGCCACCGACCAGCTCGGCGCCTGCGAACAACAGGCAGTGCTCGGTATACCAGCTGTCGAACTGATCGCGTTCGACGTCGCCGGTCGTGCTCAGAAGCCAGCCGCAATGGTCGACGAACAGCCGCTTGCGCAGCCGCAACATCGCCCCGACATGCGCCGGATCAAGCTCTTCCCTGGTGATGAGTGCATGATATCCGTCCAATGAATGCGGCATTATCCTTTCCTCCAAATGCGGAACATCTGGAACGAAAGGGGCCAAATGTGGTACCCCCGGAAACCGGGGGTTTTAGTCAATGGGCCTGGTAGACGCGATTTCAACCATCGAGGCGTCGGATACCATCGACGAGCTCAGCTCGTCATTGCACCGTGTCATCCAGAACTACGGCTTCTCCGGCTTCGCCTTTGTCGATGCCGGCCGGCCCGACCTTGATCTGCCCTATCACATCGGCACCTTTCCCGACGCCTGGAAGCGGGCGTATGTGCAGAACGAGTTCGTCCATGCCGACCCGGCGCTGGCGCGGTCGCGACGCACCAACACGCCGTTCAGCTGGAGCAGCCTGAAGCTGCCGGAGCGCAGCGGACACAAGCGGGCGCCCGAGGCCAAGACGATGGATGCCGCGCGCGAGTTCGGATTCAAGGACGGCTTCGTGGTGCCGTTCCATTATCGCGACCGGCTCGGCGCCGTGCATTCGAGCTCGACGGTGTTCTTCTGGGAAGACCAGCCGCGCGACTTCGACAGACTGTTCGTCTGCCATCGCCATGAACTGCATCTGTTGATGATCTACTGGGTGCAGCGGGCGATGGACATCGTCAACCGCGACCAGCGCAACGCGCCGACCATCCTGAAGCCCGCCGACGCCGCCGAGACCATCAAGCTCACGGCACGGGAGAAGGAAGTGATCGCCTGGGCGGCGCGCGGCAAGACCGTGGCCGACACCGCGCAGATCCTCGGTATTTCGCCGGAGACGGTTGAAGGCTTCATCAAGCAGGCGCTGCGCAAGCTCGAGGCCTCCAACAAGACGCACGGGGTGGCGAAGAGCATCGCGCTCGGAATCATCGACCTGTAAGCGGCAACGCCGCGAACTGTAGCAAGGTCACACATCCGGGTTGGATTTGCCTCAATGATCGCCCCCAGATTGCATTCGCGTACGATCTTGATATTAAGGCTGCATAATTAAGGCTGCGGCCCGATGACAGGGATCTCAGACCATGGGTGCGTATTGCAGTGCCCACACGGCGCGACTGCTTGGCTGTCGTGAAAACACGGATCGTCCTGCAGGTCGCCGGGACCGATTGTCGATCCGGGTCATCCGTAGAAGTCCCGTCGCGACGAACCGCCGTTCCATTTGCTACCAATCATCGTCGCGGACATGCTGTCGACGGACGTAGCTGGAGATCGCCCAGGCGCACCATGAGCACATCGCAGGACGACCAGATCGATCAACTGGTGCAGGCGCGCTGGCGCGCAATCGGGCTGTCGCAGGCAGATCTCGCCGAGATCCTGTGCGCGGGCGCCTCCCTGCAAAAGAACGGCGTGGACGGCACCGTCAAGATCGATACCGGCCGCCTGGCGACCGTCGCCGAGATGCTCGGGGTCGCCGCCGACATCCTCAATCGCCGGCCCGCCACCCCGACGCAGACACACGGCGGCCATGCCTCGGAATCGCTGCAATCCTTGCTCGAGCTGCGCATGCTGCGGGTGTTCCGCGACGTCAAGGACCCCGACACCAAGCGGATCCTGATCGAGCTTGCCGAGCAGATCGTCAAGCGCCAGACCACGCCATCGGAGACCGGCTAGAGCGCGATCCGGAAAGGTGCGAGGCGGTTTTCCGGGAAGAGGATGCTCAAGTAAGAAGCCGTACCGAGCGGCGCGTGCTGCCGCCGCTGAGCGGCCCGGCAAAGCGCCATCGCGCCTTCCGTAAGGGGGCCTTCGCGCATGGTCGCGATGCGTCGATCACCATTGATAGAACGGCGGAATCCGTGTCTGTGACGGGTGCCGGGGCGATCCATACCGGCCCGGCGACGGCCGGGCAGGCGGGCCGCGGCGTCGTGAACCCGGGCCTTTCGCATGTCTGCCACCGATTCCACCACATCGCCTGCGTCCGGCTCCTGGATCGCCAACCAGCCATATCTGCTGCTCTGCATCACCGCGATGTGCTGGGCCGGCAATGCGATCGTCGGCCGGCTCGCCGCCGGCCATATTCCGCCGGTGACGCTGTCGTTCCTGCGCTGGTTCGTGGCGTTCCTGATCATCCTGCCGTTTGCCAGGAAGCACCTCGCCAGCGACTGGCCTGCCATCCGCAAGAATCTCGGCATCATGATGCTGCTGTCGATGACCGGCATCAGCGCCTTCAACACGCTGCAATACTGGGCGCTCGAGCACACCCAGGCGCTCAACACGCTGCTGCTGCAATCCTCCGTGCCGCTGATGGTCGCGCTGTGGTCGCTGATCCTGCTCGGCGCGCGGCTGACGCTGGCGCAGCTCTGCGGCGTCTTGCTGTCGCTCGCCGGCGTGCTGGTGATCCTGCTGCACGGCGATCTCACGACGCTGTCGAAGATCGAGTTCAACAAGGGCGACCTGATCTTCATCGCCGCGCTGGTGATCTTCGCGCTGTACTCGGTGCTGACCCTGAAGCGGCCCAAGATCCATGGCCTGTCGGTCGCGGCCTTCACCTTCGGCTGCGGCGCGCTGTTCCTGATCCCGTTCCTGATCTGGGAACTCGGCACGCGTCCGGTGATGCAGCTCACCACCAGCAATCTGCTGTCGCTGTTCTATGTCGCGGTATTCCCCTCGACGGTGGCCTATCTGTGCTTCAACCGCGGTGTGCAGCTGATCGGCGCCAACCGCGCCGCGCCGTTCTTCCACATGGTTCCGGTGTTCGGCACCATCATGTCGATCGTGTTCATCGGCGAGCATCCGCAGGCCTTCCATTTCATCGGCTTCGCGCTGGTGCTGGCCGGCGTCTTCGCGGCGTCGCGGAGGCAGAGCGCATGACTCTCCACTCCCTCTCCCCGCTCTTCGCGGGGAGAGGTGAAAGAAGAGGCGCGGTGACTATCGGCGGCAAATCCGCTATCTCTTGAGGTCTGCTTCGCGGACAGGTCCCCAACGCATGGCGCGCGCCAGCAATCTCGTGATCGGCACCCTGACGCTGGCTTTGATCGCCTGCTCGCTCGGCGGCTGGCTGGGCTATCAGCGCTATGCCGGCATCAAGCGGATGGTGCCGTTCCGCGTCGTGTTCGAGGGCTCGGCGTCGGGCCTGCGCCGCGGCGGCAGCGTCAACTTCGCCGGCGTGCGGATCGGCGAGGTGGTCTCGATCAGGCTCGACCGTCACCGCGTGGTCGCGATGACGCGGATCGAGGGCAACGCCCCGATCAAGAAGGACACCCAGGTCGGCCTCGAATTCCAGGGCCTCACCGGGATCGCCTCGATCTCCTTCACCGGCGGCACCGACGATGCGCCGCCGCCGCCGCTCGGCGCCGACGGCATTCCCGAGCTGACCGCCGACGCCGAAGGCACGATGGGCATCCAGGAGAAACTGCGGGTCGCCCTGCGCAATGTCGACCGCGTCATCACAGAGAACGAGGCCGACATCAAGGACTCGCTGCTCGGGCTCGAGAACTTCACCAACTCGCTGTCCGGCAATGGCGAGCTGATCGCGGGCTTCATCGATGCCGCCGAGGACGGCGTCGACGCGGTCGACAGCAAGTTGACGTCCGCCGACAAGTTCCTGAAGAGCTTCGGCAGCGACAAATATGGTGGCGAGCTGCTGCCGACCGTGATCTCGTTGCGCGAGCTGATCCAGAGTTTTGACAAGAAATCCGGCGCCATGATCGCCGAAACCCGCAGGACGCTCAGCGACGTCAGCCAGTCCGTCAACAAGTTCAACGAAAAAATTGTCGGGCGCGGCGGCAGGCGCTAGCCTCGCGTTCCAGCCAAGAACCAAGAACAACGGAAACACTCGACGTGCACGACCGGACCGCAGCCCCTTCCCCGCCTCCCGCAACCGTCAACCGCGCGGCGAGCGCCGTGCCCCGGCATTTGCGGCGCTACCTCACGCTCGACGATTTCGAACCCCAGGCGCGGCGGCTGCTGCCGAAATTCCTCTACGGCTACATCTCCGGCGGCGCCGAGACCGACGCGGCACGCACCGACAATCGCCGGGCCTTCGACGAATACGGCTTCGTGCCGCGGGTGCTGAAGGACGTCTCCGGCCGCGACCAGACCACGACGCTGTTCGGCAAGACCTACGCCTCGCCGTTCGGGATTCCGCCGATGGGCTCGTCCGCGCTGTGCGCCTATCGCGGCGACATCGTGCTGGCGCGGGCCGCGGCCGCGGCCAACGTGCCGATGATCCTCTCGGCCTCCTCGCTGATCACGCTGGAGGACGTCCGCGCCGCCAACCAGCAGGCCTGGTACCAGGCCTATCTCGCCGGGCTCGACGAACGCATCGAGCCGCTGGTCGATCGCGTCGCGGCGGCCGGCTACGACACCTTCGTCGTCACCGCCGACGTGCCGGTGCCGCCCAACCGCGAGAACAACATCCGCAACGGCTTCCAGGTGCCGCTCGAGATCACGCCGCTTGTGTTCTGGGACACCATCACCCATCCGGACTGGCTGCTGAACACCTGGGCACGCACCGTGTTCAATCACGGCATGCCGCATTTCGAGAACATGGACGCCAAGCGGGGCCCGCCGGTGCTGTCCAAGAATTTGATGCGCAACATCGGCAGCCGCGACCAGCTTGCCTGGAAACACGTCGAGCTGATCCGCAAGCGCTGGCACGGCAAGCTCGTGATCAAGGGGCTGATCTCGCCGGAGGATGCGCGGCTGGCGCGCGAGCATGGCTGCGATGGCGTGATGGTCTCCAACCATGGCGGCCGCCAGCTCGACCATACCGTCTCCGCGCTGCGCACTCTGCCGGAGATCGCGGCGCAGAAGGGCGGCATGACCGTGATGATGGACGGCGGCATCCGCCGCGGCACCGACGTGATCAAGGCGCTCGCGCTCGGTGCGGATTTCGTCTGGATCGGCCGCCCGTTCCTCTATGGCGCGGTGGTCGCAGGCGAAGCCGGCGTCTCGCGCGCGATCTCACTGCTGCACGCCGAGATCGACCGCGACCTCGCGCTGCTCGGCATCCGCAGCCTGAAAGAGATCACGGCGGACCTGGTGCGGAAATATTGAGCTCAGGCGTAGCGCGCGGCGCCCATGCAGAGCGCGGTGATCGCGAGCAGCCCGGCCGCGATGCGTTGGGCGACCGCGAGCCGCGAACGTGCGGCTGACGGTTCGGCCGCGCCATTGCGCAGCTGCCGGATAGCGCCGCCGCCGACGATGATCTGCACGGCAATGGCGGCCAGCGCGGCCAGCGCGCCGCCTGCCAGGATCTGCTCCGACAGCGCGAACGAACCTTCATGGACCAGCCGCCACAGCGTGGCACCGGTCACGATCGCAACCGTTGCCGCGCCGATTTGCGGCACCAGCAGCTTCTCGCCACCGAGGCCGCCGGTACGCGCCAAAGTGAAGCTGGAGCCGGCCCAAAACACCGATGACAGGACGTGAAGGGACATGGCTATGATGAGGACGGTCTGCATGATCTCGCTCCAAAGGGCATTGGAAATTAGATATACATAATGTATAGTCAATCTGACGAAAGCAAGGCCAACGGATGCCGCCGCGCAGTTATGTGAGCCCGGCGCGTAGCGCCGCCGCCGCCGAGACCCGCGAGCGCGTGATCGAGGCCGCCTCGCGCACGCTGCGCGAAGGCGAGAGCATTGCGCGCTTCTCGCTGGATACGGTGGCAAAGGCCGCCGGCGTGACGCGGCTGACGGTCTATAACCAGTTCGGCTCGCGGCGCGGACTGCTCGAAGCCGTGTTCGACGAGATCGCGCGCCATGGCGGGCTGCATCAGCTCGCCGACGCCATGGCGATGGCCGATCCGCGCGCCGCGCTCGACCGCATGGTCGAGATCTTCTGCGGCTTCTGGAGCCGCGATTCCGCGGTCGGACGCCTGCACGACGCGATGGCGACCGATCCCGAGTTCGCCGAAGCCGTGCGCGAGCGCAACGAACGCCGCCGCCGCGGCGTCACCGCATTGATCGACCGCATCGCGGGCAAGGGCGCGCCGCCGCAGGCCCGCAAGGACGCCGTCGACCTGATCTTCGCGCTGACAAGCTATCCGACCTTCGCCTCGCTGAGCGCGGGGCGGTCTCGGGATGAGGTCTGCCGGGTGGTGCAGGCGGCCTGCCGCGCGGCGTTGGGCCTGCTCTCAAACCCGTCATCCTGAGGCGCGAGCGCAGCGAGCCTCGAAGGATGAATCGGCCACAGCCGGGCCGTCGACCCTTCAAGGGCCGCTGAAGAAGCGGTGACGGAGATGGATTGGCGTACACGGGTTCAGTCAAGAGACGTGCGTCTTGCTACTCGCCGACCTTGAACTTGCTGTAGGCCTCGCGCGTCGCGATGATGACGTGCTCCTCGCAGCCGTTGCGGCGATGCGGGTCGCAGCGGGTCTCGTAGTCGGCCGAGGTCATCATGTCGAGGAAGGCCGCGACGCTCGGGTAATAGACCAGCGCAAGGTAATCCCAGCGCTGGCCGGCCGGCTCGCCCAGCGCGACCGTCTCGGCGCTGCCGGTCCAGAGCAGCGTGCCGCCGCGTGCCTTGATCATGGGGACGGTGAGCGCGCTGTAGCGCAGATAGGCATCCCAGCCCGAGCCGTCGCCGTCGAGCGACCGCTGGCGAAATCGCATCAGATTGACCATCACGACCGGAGCCTCTTGATCCAGTTCGCCCAAGCCTTTGACGTTCAAGAGATCGACACCCATCCACCAGCTCCCGCCCAAAGTCGCATCAGTCCTAGCCGGGTCGGACCGGCCGCAACGATTATGTCACATCGCGGGACTACCCTGAAATGCCGGCAGGCCGTAAGCTCGTCACCCGATCTCGGAGGTCAATGCCGTGATGACCCTTCCCGAACTTGCGGCCGACGCGCTCGGCAAATTCCTCGGCGAATACATGCAGCGCCGGTTCGGCTCTTCGCAGACCCAGCTGGTCGAGATGGTGCCGTCGATCGCGCGGATCGCGATCGAATGCATCGGCAACAGCGACGCGCTGTATCACAATGTCGAGCACACCATGCTGGTGACCCTGGCCGGCCACGCCATCCTGCGCGGCCGCGCGCTGCACTCGCACATGAGCGCCGAGGACTATGCGCATGTCATCGTCGCCTGCCTCACCCATGACATCGGCTATGTGCGCGGGCTGTTCGATGCCGACGACCAGGACGGCTATCTGGTCGCAGCCGACGGCCGCAAGGTGATCCTGCCGCGCGGCTCGTCGGATGCGGCGCTGATGTCCTATCACGTCGACCGTTCGAAGATCTTCGTGATGGAGCGGCTCAAGGGCGTCGCCCAGCTCGACAAGGAGCGCATCGCGCGCGCCATCGAGGGCACCCGCTTTCCACAGAGCGCGCCGGACGGGAATGAGGAATTCGGCGAGGAGGCCATCCTGCTGCGGGCCGCCGACCTGATCGGCCAGCTCGGCGATCCCCATTACATCCGCAAGGCCAACGCGCTGTACCTCGAATTCGAGGAGGCCGGACTGAACCGCCAGCTCGGCTACGATTCGCCGGCCGACCTCGTCGACCTCTATCCGCGCTTCTACTGGGACAGCGTCGCGCCGCACGTGCAGAAGGCGATCCGCCACCTCAACATCACCTCCAGCGGACGGCAATGGATCGCCAATCTCTACGGCAACGTGTTTCGCGCCGAGCGCGACATCTCGCTGTCGGGGCCGCAGAAATAGGTCGAAGGCCGCACCGCACCAGGTCGTCATACCCCGCGAAAGCGGGGTATCCAGTACGCCGCAGCCTATCGATTGATCGCTGACGCCTCTGGAATACTGGATCACCCGCCTTCGCGGGTGATGACACCGCACGCATGGCTCCAATCCGCTCTTTCGTCTTGTGGCGGCGGCGGATTCGGGCACAACATCCACCCGATAATGACCGCCTTGCCCGCACCTGCCACATCCCCGCGCTATCAGCCGCTGCACTGGCTCAACAACCAGCCTTATCTGCTGCTGAGCCTGACGTCGCTGTTCTGGGCCGCCAATATCGTGCTGGCGCGGCATGTCGGCAGCCATGTGCCGCCGGTCACGCTGACCACGATCCGCTGGTTCGGCGTGTTCCTGATCCTGCTGCCGTTCGCCTGGCCGCATCTGAAGGAGGACTGGCCGAAGCTGCGCAAGGCGCTGCCGCTGATGCTGCTGTTGTCCGCGGTCGGCTTCGCGTTCAACAACGCGATCTCCTACTGGGCGATGCAATATACCGAGGCGTTGAACGCGCTCTTGATCCAGTCGGCGGGGCCGCTGTTCGTGGCGCTGTGGTCGCTGATCCTGTTCGGCGTCCGGTTGACGCCGGCGCAGCTTGCCGGCATCGCGATCTCGCTGGCCGGCGTGCTGACCATCATCCTGCGCGGCGATTTCTCGGCGCTCGCCAGCATCAGCTTCAACCGCGGTGACATCATGTTCGGCGCCTCGCTGGTGTCGTTCGGACTCTATTCGGCGCTGATCCCGCGGCGGCCGAAAATCCATCAGCTCTCGCTGATCTCGTTCACCACCTGCTGCGGTGCGCTGATGCTGTTGCCGATGGCGGTCTGGGAATTCTTAAACGGCGTGACGCTGAAGCTCGACGTTCTGACCTTTGCCACGCTGGGCTACACGCTGATCTTCCCGTCCACGCTCGCCTATCTGTTCTTCAACCGCGGCGTCGCATTGATCGGCCCGAACCGCGCGGCGCCGTTCTTCCATCTGGTGCCGGTGTTCGGCTCGGCGATGGCGATCCTGCTGCTCGGCGAGACGCTCGCACCGTACCATCTGATCGGCTACGCGCTGGTGCTCGCCGGCGTCATCATCGCTTCGCGGCAAGGATCCGCGAAGGGTTAGCCGACGCCGCGGATACGGCTAGCCTGCCTTGCGCAAGCCGGCGGATTTGCGCGGCGATTGTGGCTTTGCCGCCAGCGTTTCCGTGATGAAGTCGATGAACCGCCTCACCTTGGCCGGCACGTGGCTACGCGAGGCGTAATAGACGTAGAGCGGAAAACGCTCGTCGGGCCAGTCCGGAAACAGCTCGATCAGCGCGCCGCTCCGCAGGTGATCGTCGAGGCCGAGATCAATCACCTGCGCGATGCCGAAGCCGGCCAGGCAAGCGCCGAGCTTGGTTCCTGAATCGGTCACGGTGAGCCGCCCGTTGACCGCGACCGGCACGACCTCGCCGCCGCGCCAAAACTCCCAATCGAAAGGACGCCCGGTCGCCGCGTCGATGGCCAGGATGCACTGATGATCGCGGCTCGCCAGCTCCCGCGGATCAAGCGGCCGGCCATGTCGTTCGAGATAGTTCGGCGAGGCCACGGTGAGCACGCGCGCATCGAGGACGCGGCGCGCAATCAGCGCCGACGGCGCCGGCTCGCCGAAACGCACCGCCAGGTCAAAACCGTCGCTGACCAGATCCGCGATCCGGTCGCGGGTCTCGATGCGCAGCTCCATGCCTGGATTCTGCAGCAGGAACTCGCTCAGCTTCGGCGACAGCACCATGCGGGAGAACAGCGGGTCGACATTGACCCGCAGCCTGCCGCGGACCGCGTCGCGCGATTTCGAGGTCTCCGCCGCCGCCTCGCCGATCCCGGCCAGATGGGCGGCGACCCGTTCGACCAGCGCGCGTCCTTCCTCGGTGAGCTCGACGGCGCGGCTGGTGCGGTGAACCAGCCTGGCATCGAGGCGCGCCTCGAGCTTGGCGATCGCCTTGCTGACCCCGGATTGCGTCATGCCGAGCCGTGCGGCGGCCCGGCCAAAACTGCGCGCATCCGCCAGCGCCGCGAGGACCACCAGGCCGCCAACCAGCCGACCGTCAACTTCGTCCATGCCGATGCCTCTCAGTCATCCAAGAGATGACCGCCCAGTCGTAGCACTCCGCCACCATATCGGCCACTGTCGGCGCAGATCACCGGCTCGATCCGGTGAGACCACCGCCACATCATCCGCTACGGAGATCTTGCAACGAGCGACATCCAGGCCATCGCATCCGCGATCGATGGATATTTCAACCTGATGTATGACGTCGACGATAGCCGGTTCCGCGACGTCTTCTCCGATGCCTGCATCGTGCACGGCATCCGGGACGGCAAGCACACGGTGCGGTCGGCCGCGGAATTTCGCGACTTTATCCGCAGCCGTCCCTCGCCGGCGTCGATGAAATCGCCGCGCGATGAGGCCATCATCAGCATCGACCAGACCGCGTCCGATCTGGCCATCGCCAAGGTGCGCGTCAGGGCCGGCCAAACCGGCTTCATCGATCATCTCGTGTTTCATCGGATCGACGGCAGGTGGCTCATCACCACCAAGGCGTTTCACGTCGCGCAGGTCTTCCCGGCGGGATTGTAGCGTCGCCCACGGCTGGTTTTCGGAATATTAGAAATGTGACACTGATTTGCCCGACGTGTCAAGTCGGCTGGTCGCACGCCGGCCGTCACCGGCTACTTTGCATGGGGTTGTTTTCGATATTTTTGGCAGCGCGCCCCTGCAAAGCCTGCCAATTCCGTCACAGTCGTGGAATGCGCTGGGTGGGTTGCGCTTCGCAAGCTAACCCACCCTACCCGATCCGTTACGCCGCACGCACCTTCTGCAGGAACTCGTCGACCGCGTTGCGCAGCATCCCCGACTGGGTGTCGAGCTCGCGCGCATTCGACAGCACGTCGCCGGCCGCGGTGCCGGTTGCGGCGGCCGCGGTGGTGACGCCGCCGATATGGGCGGAGATCTCGCTCGAGCCGGCTGCGACCTGCTGAATGTTGCGCGCGATTTCGCGCGTCGCATCGCCCTGCTGGTCGATCGCGGTCGAGATCGAGGCCGTGATCTCGCTCATCTGCGCGATGGTCGCGGTGATGCCGCCGATCGAGGTCACCGCCTCGCCGGTCGAAGCCTGCATCGCCGCGACCTGCGCCGAGATCTCCTCGGTCGCCTTCGCGGTCTGGTTGGCCAGCGCCTTCACCTCGGAGGCGACCACCGCGAAGCCGCGGCCGGATTCGCCGGCGCGCGCCGCCTCGATGGTGGCGTTGAGCGCGAGCAAGTTCGTCTGGGCGGCGATCGAGTGGATCAGCTTGACCACCTCGCCGATCTTCTCGGCGCCGGTCGAGAGCGCCTGCACGGTCGCATTGGTGCGCTCGGCATCGGCCACCGCCTGGCTAGCGACCTCGCTGGAGCGGGCCACCTGGCGGGAGATTTCCGCAACGGAGCTGGAGAGCTCTTCGGCCGCCGCGGCGACGGTGCCGACATTGTTGGAGGCAGAGTCGGAGGCGGCACCCACGGTCGCGGCCCGCGCGCTGGCGTCGCTGGCGGTTGCGGTCATCGACTGCGCCGTGGTCTGCATGCCGGCGGCGGCGGAGGCCACGGTGCGGACGATGCCGTTCACGCTGCGCTCGAAATCGCTGGCAAGGTCCTGCATCGCGCTGCGCCGCTCGGCGGTGGCGCGCGCCTGCGTCTCGGCCTCGGCCTGCTCGAGGCCGCGGATACGGATCGCATTGTCCTTGAAGACCTGCACGGTAGCCGCCATCCCGCCGACCTCGTCGCCACGGCCGACGCCGGGAATGTCACCGTCGAGCTTGCCGTCCGCGATGTCGCGCATGCGCGCACCAAGGAGGTTCAGCGGCCGGGAAATGCTGCGCCCGATCAGCCAGGCGACCGAACTCGAGATGATGCCGATGCCGATGATCGCGAGCCCGAGCAACCAGGCAATGGGACGCATCTTGGCGTCGATATCGTCGAGATAGGCGCCAGTACCGAGATACATATCGAAGCCAGGCACTGCGACCGCGTAACCAAGCTTCCGGATCGGCGTCTCTTGACCAGGCTTCACGTATTCATAGAACAGCAGAATCTCGCCCTTCGCCTTCACGCCATCCATCAGCTCCTGCGACAGCTTGCGGCCATTGGTCACGACGTCCATCCGGTTGGTGCCAACCTGCTTCGGATCGGGTGCCAGCACCGTGATGCCGTTGTAGTCCGTGCCGAACAGATAGCCCGAGCCGTTATCGTAGGTCATCGCGTTACCGCGCTTGCCCAACTCGGCCAGTGCCGCTTCCTTGGTCATCTTTCCGGCGTCGACATCCTTCTTCAGGCTCGCTGCCATGTTCCTGGCCATATCGACCATGGCCTTGGCCTGGTCGATGCGCGCATTCGTCATCTCACGCTGCATCAGATTGATCGCCAGGATGCCGGCCGCGCACAGGCCGAGGAGCGCCACCCCCACCAGAATGCCGAGCTTGGGGGTGATTTTCAGATTTGACAACTTCACGGGGATCTCCAGAAGAGGCGGGGAACGCGACGCGATTGGCGGATTGATTCCGCTCACCGTAATGTGAGACCCTTTACCTGATGGTTACGGAGGTTCCCCGTAGAAGCCCGGAGAATCGGGCCGCGGACCAACCGGCAATTGTGGAGAGAACAGCGCCGCTCGCGTAGAAGTAGGGACAGCGGTGGTCCAGGCCGCGCTCCGACAAGCAAGAACATCAAGAAGCAAACCAGCAAGAAGCAAGAACAGAAGACCTCAATCGGGAGCAGACAATGTCGAAATTCAGGGTGGTGACGCCGAAGGGCGCGAGCTTCACGGTCGCCGGCGGCGGCTATGATTATGAGCGCGAGGCGCTCGATCCGATCGGCGCCGAGATCGTCGAGGCGCCGGCCAACGAGGCCGAATTCATCGCGGCCGCGCGCACCGCGGACGCGATCTACGCCAAGGGCATGCCGATCACCAAGGCGGTGATCGATGCGCTGGAGAACTGCAAGGTGATCACGCTCGGCAGCGTCGGCGTCGACTCGGTCGACGTCAAGGCCGCGACCGCCCGCGGCATCCCCGTCACCAACATCCCCGACACCTTCATCGAGGAGGTTGCCGACCACGCCATGATGCTACTGCTCGCAGGCTTCCGCCGCCTGATCGAGCAGGACAAGATGGTGCGCTCAGGCCGCTGGGCCGAGGGCCGCCCGGCGCTCCTGAAGATTCCACGGCTGATGGGCCAGACGCTCGGCTTCATCTCGTTCGGCCGCGTCGCCCGCGCGGTGGCCAAGCGCGCCGCGCCGTTCGGCCTCAGGATGGTGGCCTACGATCCCTTCATCCAGGAAACGCTGATGTACGACCACGGCGTGATTCCCTCGACGCTGTCGGAGGTGCTGTCGCAGTCGGATTTCGTCTCGATGCACGCCCCGGCGCGGCCCGAAGTGCATCACATGCTGACCGAGAAGCATTTTCGTCAGATGAAAAAATCGGCCATCTTCATCAACACCGGCCGCGGCGCCACCGTCGACGAGGAATCGCTGATCAAGGCGCTGCAGGAGGGCTGGATCGCCCACGCCGCGCTCGACGTGCTGGAGAAGGAGCCGCCGTCGCACAACAATCCGATGCTCGGGATGGACAATGTTACCTTGACCGCCCATGTCGCCTCGGCATCGGCACGTTTTGACGAGGCGCGCAAGCGCCGGGTGGGCTACGAATTGTCACTAGTGCTGCAAGGCATGTGGCCGGTAAGCTGCGTCAACCCGTCGGTGCTGCAAGACACCGCGCTGCGCCGCTGGCAGCCCGTCAGCATGGATCGCGGTCCGAACAGCTGAGGCGGGAATGCGCTTTTCGCGCGAGGGCCCGTCATGCGGGCCCTTTGCGTGGCGGGCGCACCGAGACCACAAGACCCTTCACCGGCGGCCAACGCCGGGAAGGAACAATAACAACGAAACAATAAGAACGGGAGTGCGAACGACATGAAGTATGAGATCACGCGTCGCGACGCGCTGGCGCTGGGGGCGTCCGCGGCGGCACTGGCGGTCACCGGGGCTTCGGCGCAGGACGCATCGAAAGTGAAGGCTGCCGACGTGGCGGCGCCGTCGCTGCCGATCGAGAAGGGCGCGACCCTGCGCATGTTGCGGCCAGTGCGCTTCGTCCAGGCCGACGAAGACGTGTTCCGCGCCAATGCCAAGCGATTCACCGACAAGACCGGCGTCGAGGTCAAGGTCGACTTCGTCGGCTGGGAAGACATCAATCAGCAAACCGCGGTGACCTCGAACTCCGGCGCCGGTCCCGACATCATCATCGGCTTCGGCGACGCGCCGCATATCTATATCGACAAGCTGATCGAATTGACCGACGTCGCCGACTATCTCGACAAGCGCTACGGCGGGTGGCTGACACTCGCGAAACGCTACGGCATGCGCTCGAAGTCGAAGAGCTGGGTCGGCCTGCCGTTCGGCGCCTCGGGCGGCCCGCTGGTCTACCGCAAGTCGCTGGTCAACGCGGCCGGCTTCGACAAGGTGCCGGAAGACCACGCCGGCATTCTCGAGCTCTGCAAGAAGCTGAAGGCGGCCGGCAAGCCGGCGGGCTTCGCGCTTGGCAACGCCGTCGGCGACGGCAACGGCTTCGCCAACTGGCTGTTGTGGTCGCACAACGCCGCGCTGCTCGATGAGGAAGGCAATATCATCATCAACAGCAAGGAGACCATCGCCGCGCTGAAATATTTGAAGGAACTCTATCCGACCTTCATCGCCGGCACGCCCTCCTGGAACGACGTCTCCAACAACCGCGCCTACTCGTCGCAGGAGATCGGCCTGACCGCCAACGGCGTCTCGCTGTACTTCTCGCTGAAGAACGATCCCGCGACCAAGGCGGTCGCCGACGACACCGAGCATCAGTTCCTGCCCAAGGGATTGGCGACGACCTCGCCGATGTCCGGCCTGACGCTGAATGCGATGGTGTTCAAGCACAGCCCCTATCCCAACGCGGCGAAGGCGTTCCTGCAATTCATGCTAGAAAAGGAGCAGTACGAGCCGTGGCTCAACGCCAACTCCGGCTACTGGTCGCAGCCGCTCGCGGCCTACGCGGACGCTGCGGTGTGGTCGGGCGATCCCAAGGTCGCGATCTTCAAGGACACGATGAAGAGCCCCTATTACAACGGCTACAAGGGGCCGATCTCGACCGCGACCGGTGCCGTCAACGCCGACTATGTGCTGGTGCAGATGTGCGCCTCGGTGGCGACCGACGCGGCAACACCGGAAGCCGCCGCCGCGGAAGCCGAGCAGCGCGCCAAGCGGTACTTCCGGCGGCAGGGCCGGTAACGCCGGTCATTGAACCGTAGACCTGGACCAACCGTCATTGCGAGCGAAGCGAAGCAATCCATAGTTCCACCAGGAGAATGGATTGCTTCGTCGCTTCGCTCCCCGCAATGACGGCAGCGGACGAGCATTCAATGTCTGTAACGACACTACCTACACGGGGACAAGTGCTGCGCCAGCCGGGCTGGCTCGCACGGCTGTTCGACTACAAGCCGTTCCTGATCGTGATGTGCCTTGCACCCGCGGTCGGCCTGCTGCTGGTGTTCCTCACCTATCCGCTCGGCCTCGGCATCTGGCTCGCCTTCACCGACACCACAATTGGCCAGCGCGGCGTCTATATCGGGCTCGAGAACTTCCAGTATCTGCTCAAGGATCCCTTGTGGTGGAACGCGGTGTTCTACTCGATCTTCTATACCGCGGTCGCGACCTTCGGAAAATTCGCGCTCGGCTTCTGGCTGGCGCTGCTGCTCAACAACCATTTTCCATTCAAGAGCCTGATCCGCGCCATCGTGCTGCTGCCATGGATCGTGCCGACGGTGCTCTCCGCGCTGGCATTCTGGTGGATCTACGATCCGCAGTTCTCGATCATCTCCTATCTCCTGGTCGACGTGCTGCACCTGCGCGACAGCAATGTCGACTTCCTCGGCTCGCCCTGGCCGGCGCGGTTCTCGCTGATCGCGGCCAATATCTGGCGCGGCATCCCGTTCGTCGCGATCTCGCTGCTGGCCGGGCTGCAGACCATCTCGCCTTCGCTCTACGAGGCGGCGATGCTCGACGGCGCCACCTCCTGGCAGCGCTTCCGCTACATCACCTTCCCGATGATGATGCCGATCCTCGCGATCGTGATGACGTTCTCGATCATCTTCACCTTCACCGATTTCCAGCTCGTCTACGCCATCACCCGCGGCGGCCCGGTCAATTCGACCCATTTGCTCGCGACGCTGGCGTTCCAGCGCGGCATCGCCGGCGGCGAGCTCGGCGAGGGTGCCGCGATCGCGGTCTCGATGATCCCGTTCCTCGTATTCGCGACGTTGTTCAGCTACTTCGGCCTCGCCCGCCGCAAATGGCAGCAGGGAGAAGCCAATGACTGACGTTGCAGCCCAATCCTCCAACGTCGCCAGCGCCGCACCCGACACGATGGCGTGGGATTCCCGCGCCCGGCGCGTGGTGATGATCTATCTGCCGCTCGCCTGCTTCATCCTGATCCTGCTGTTCCCGTTCTACTGGATGGCGATCACCTCGTTCAAACCGAACGCGGAGCTCCTGAACTACAAGGAGCACAATCCGTTCTGGATCACCTCGCCGACGCTCGCGCATGTCAAGCATCTGTTGTTCGACACCTCGTATCCGCGCTGGCTGAAGACCACCATGCTGGTGGCGATCGGCTCGACCTTCCTGTCGCTGTTCGCCTCGACGCTCGCAGCCTACGCGATCGAACGGCTGCGCTTCCGCGGCAGCCCCTATGTCGGACTCGGCATCTACCTCGCCTATCTGGTGCCGCCGTCGATCCTGTTCATTCCGCTCGCCACCGTGATCGTGCAGTTCGGCCTGTTCGATTCACCGTTGGCGCTGATCCTGGTCTATCCGACCTTCCTGGTGCCGTTCTGCACCTGGCTGCTGATCGGCTATTTCAAGTCGATCCCCTACGAGCTCGAGGAATGCGCGCTGGTCGACGGCGCGACGCGGCTGCAGATCCTGTGGCGGATCACGCTGCCGCTCGCGGTACCCGGCCTGATCTCGGCCGGCATCTTCTCCTTCACGCTATCCTGGAACGAGTTCATCTACGCGCTCGCCTTCATCCAGAGCGGCGCCAACAAGACCGTGCCGGTCGCGATCCTGACCGAGCTCATCACCGGCGACGTCTACCAGTGGGGCGCGCTGATGGCCGGCTCCCTGCTCGGCTCGCTGCCGGTCGCGCTGTTCTATTCGCTGTTCGTCGACTACTACGTCTCGTCGCTGACCGGCGCGGTGAAGGAGTAGCGGGGCCCCCGCGTATTGAAGCGAACTCAATCTATCTCCGTCACCCTGGAGAGCGCGTAGCGCGTCTCGAAGGGTCGACGGCTACTAGCGGGGCCGTGCATCCTTCGAGGCTCGCTCCGCTCGCACCTCAGGATGACGGGGATAGGGCGCGCCTCGCTGCAATGTCGGACGCTACCGCGGCACGAACGCGACCGGCACGCTGAAGCCCATCGAGCCTTGCGTGACCTCGGGTGGAAACGCCGGAAACGGCTGGGCCTGGCGCACCATCGCCAGCGCCCGCGCGTCGAAGGTCGGATTGCCGGACAAGCCGCCGAGATGGCTCGACAGCACCTGCCCGCCACGGCCGAGCGTGAACACCAGGCGGACCACGCCGCGCTGGCCGTTGCCGCCGGCCGGATAGGAGTGGAAGCGTAAGAGATGCGCGCGGACGCGTGCGTTGTAGGCTGCGATCGCCGATGCGGCTGCGCCAGCGCTGATCGCCGATTCCGCCGGCGCCTGGCGTTCGGCGCGGCTCGGCGCGCTGGTGCGCGGTGCCGGCGTCGCCTCGGACGGCTTCCTTGCTTCCCGGCGGACCACTTTCGGCTTGATCGGTTCGGGCTTCCGCTCCGGAACGACCTCCGTGGGCTCGGGCTTCGGTGGCGTGGCCTGGAGCTTCTGCTCCGGCGGCGCCGTCACCTCGGGCTTCTCCTGCAGCGGCGTCGGCGCGATCTCCTGCTGCACGGCCTGCGCGGCGGCAGGCTCCGGCCGCGCGGCGTCAGCCTCCTGCATCGCCGGGCCCGGCGGCAGCTCGGTCTCGGAAATCGCCGGCGCCGAGGTGATCGGCGTCAGGTCGATCAGCACCGCCGGCACCGCGACGCCCGGCGGCGGCGCCGAGACCCAGGTGACGCCGAGCGCAAGCAGCGCCGCATGCGCTGCCAGAATCGCGGCCGCCGACAGGCCCCACCGCCGCAGCCTGATGTCGTCGCCCGCATCATGAAGCGCATACGCGTTCATCGAAATCAGCTGCGCCCGTCGAGGCCGACCAGCGCGATCTTGAGATAGCCGGCATTGCGCAACAGGTTCATCACCTCCATCAGGTCGCCATAGCTGACGGCCTTGTCGGCACGCAGGAAGATGCGCTCGTCCTTCTTGCCCTGCGTAGCGCCGTCGAGGGTCGCGGTCAGCGCGTCGCGTGCGATCACGTCCTCGCCGACGGCGACCGAGAGGTCGGGCTTCACCGTGACGAACACCGGCTTGTCCGGCCGCGGCTGCGGCTCGGCGGTCGAGGCCGGCAGGTCGACGCCGAGATCGACGGTCGCCAGCGGCGCCGCCACCATGAAGATGATCAGCAGCACCAGCATGACGTCGATGAACGGCGTGACGTTGATCTCATGCGCCTCGATCAAGTCGTCGTCGCCGCGACGCCGGCCGCCGAACGCACCGCCAGAGCCAAGCTTCGCGCCCATCCCCTACTCCGCGGCGCGCGCCAGCCGGAACAGGCTGCGATCGCCCTCGCGGCTGACCAGCAGCATCACCGTGACCGAGGCGTCGCCGAGCAGCGCGCGGTAGGCCGCGATCGAACGCGTCAGGTGATTGTAGATCACGACCGCCGGAATCGCGGCCACCAGACCGAGCGCGGTCGCAAGCAGCGCCTCCGCGATTCCAGGCGCGACCACCGCGAGATTGGTGGTGTGGGCCTCGGAGATGCCGATGAAGGCATTCATGATGCCCCACACCGTACCGAACAGGCCGACGAACGGCGCGGTGGCGCCGATGGTGGCGAGCACGCCGGTGCCGCGCGCGATCTGCCGCGACATCGCCGCCTCCACGCGCTCCAGCCGCAGCGCGATGCGCTCTTTGAAGCCGTCGTCGAACATGCCGCCGGAGAGCGCGGCTTCGCGCGACGCCGACTGCACGATCTGCGCCACCGCATCGCTGCCGTCGCGGCTGGCCTGCTCGACCTCGGCAAGCTGCGTGTCGCGCTCGAGCAGCCCGATCCGTTGCCGCGCAAGCGTCGTCTTGCGGCGGATCTCGACGGTCTTGGCGAGCCAGACCGTCCAGGTCACGAGCGAGGCGAAGGCCAGGCCGATCATCACCGCCTTCACGACGATGTCGGCGCTCTCGAACATGCCCCAGGGCGAGAGATTGCGCGGCAGCAGCGCGGCGTCGGTGGCGGCAAGGCACGCGCCCGGCAGCATTCCGAACATGGCGCACGCCAACGACGCGATGCGTTGCCCAAGCCTGCGATGCGACATGGTCGCCTCCCGTCCTTCGTCGGTCTCAGCTCGCTCTCGGTGCGATGCGGTCCGCCAGCGCGTGGAAGCGCGCCAGCTGGTCGCCGCGCAACGCGCGCGTCTCGTCGCGGCCGACGAACACCTTGAACATGATGCCGCCATCGAGATTGATGAAGGCGATGAAGGCCGACACCTTGCCCATGAAGGGCCGCTCGACGAACGCGATCGCCGCACAGCGCTCATGCCTGAGATGGCCGTGCAGGCCCTTCGGCTGCATCAGGTTGAAATAGCCGCGGCCCACTTCGCCTTTCGGAATGCCGCCGGTGAACTCGAAAATCGCGTCATCGGTGTGCACGATCAGCGTCACCTCGCCCCATTCCGCGATGTCCTGCATCGCGGCGGCAAACTCGCCGGCCCCGATCCGCACCATGCTGTCGGGCAGCGCCTCGAGCACCGCGCGCGGCGTCACCTTGCGCTCGCGCGCGACGTCCTCGATCACAGCGCCGGGATTGTCGGCCATGTAGGCCTTCAACCCGGCAAGCTCCGCGTTCTGCACGGCCGCCTCCGTCACGCCGAGCTCTTGGCGCGCTCGGTGATCAGCACCTCAAAGCCTTCGAATCTGGGATGACCGAGATAGAGGCTGCCGCCGGTCTCGTTGCCGGCGCGGGAATGGGCACGCCGGAACGCATCGGACTTGGTCCAGTCCTCGAACGCCGCCTTGCTGGCCCACACCGTGTGGGTCGCATAGAGCGTGTGATCCTCGGCCTCGGGCCCCTTCACGAGGTGAAATTCGATGAATCCCGGCAGATCGCCGAGATAGGATTCGCGGGTCTTCCAGACCGTCTCGAACGCCTGTTCCTTGCCCTTGATCACCTGAAACCGGTTCATTGCGATGAACATGAAAGCCTTCTCCTGTTTGGCGGCGGATGCACGGGATCCTGCCGATTGATCTCGTTGATAACATGAATACGCCAACGCCGCGCTGGGGCACCAGCGCGGCCGGAGCAACCTGGATGGAATGATCGGCTCGTCGCGTTACGCTCCACCTAGGTGAATCCTGAGCCCGGCCTTGTAGACGGTGCCCGGACCGGGGCTCGAGAACAGCACGTCGTTCTGCGTCGTGCCGTCGCTCGAGGAGCCCGGGATCGCATAGGGCCGGTAGTACTGGTTCAAGAGATTGTCGACCGACGCCGTGAAGGTGATGTCCTTGGTGGCGTTCCAGGTCAGATAGAGGTTGACCAGCTCGTAGCCGGTCGACGGCAGATAGCCCGCCGGCAAATCGTTGTTGGCGCCGAACGAGGACCATTGCGCGGCAATGATCAGCGTGCGGTCGAGCAGGCGCACGCCGCCAGTCGTCGTCACCTTGCGCGGCGTGATGGTGGCGAGCCCGACATCGGTCCCGGTGTTCCGGCCGCGCATCAGATGGCCGGCGACCCCCACGAACCAGTCGCCCGCATCATACATCGTCTCGAGCTCAAAACCCTCGATGCGGGCGTGCGCGATGTTCTGGTACTGGTAGAACTGGCTGAAGCGTCCGAACGGCGTCGTTGTCGGCGCCGACGGAACGAGGTCGATATAGCCGTCGACGTCGTTGTGGAACACGTTGATCTTGCCGCGGAATGAATCGTTCGCGGTGAAGATGCCGTCATACTTCAGATTGATGCCGGCTTCCTTGTTCTTGCCGACCTCGGGCCGCAGCGCCGCATTGGGCAGGAAGCAGAACAGGCCGCTGGTGCCGTCGGGGCAGTTGAACAGCGCCGGCCCGCCGCCGGTGGCGTGGCCGCCCGAGATCAGGGTCTCGGTGATCGACGGCGCGCGATAGCCTTCGGCATAGCTCACATAGGGCGTGAAGCCGGTCACCGGCGTGACGCCGACCGTGATCTTCGGCGACAGCCGGTCGCCGCTGGTCGTGGTGTTGATCGAGGTGAGCTCGTAGTGGTCGTAGCGGACCGCACTGACGAGTTCGAGCCAGGTCGAATAGTTCTGCTTCAACTGCACGAAGCCGCCGGACACCGTGCGCTGGCCGCCGGGCGTGGTGATGTTGGAATTGCCGTGGGAGTCGAAAGTCTCGACATCGTCGCGGAAGGCGTCGAAGCCGTAGGTCACAGCGTTGCGCCAGTCGCCGAAATTGAACCGCGAGGTGTTGTTGACGTCCAGCCCGACGGTGTCGAGCGAATAGCCGCGCTTGTCGCCGACGCAGCCGGAGATGTTGTTGCCGGGATTGGCCAGCGTGCAGACGCCGCCGCCTGACGTGATGCGGTTGTTGTAGGTCTTGACCTGGTCGTTGTCGGTGCGGTTGCCGTAGACCGAGATGTTCCAGTCGAACAACATGTCGTCGGGCTTGGAATATCGCCAGCTCAGCGTACCCGTGTAATTCCTTGCATCGGAGGCGTAGACGGAGGAGCCCGCGATCGCCGCCAGCGGCGCCGCCATCGTGGTCGGGCCGCGGTTTTGCTGACCGATATTGTACTGGTAATCCTGAAAGACGCCGCCGATCTTGAACTCGTGGCCTTCGGCCGGGCGGATCGTCACCTTCATCAGGCCGGCCGCGATATCGTTGCCGGTGTTGCCGATCTCGGTGCCGGCGCCATCCTTGTAGTTGCTCTGGGTGCGGTAGACCGCGCCGCCGAACACATCGACATTCGGATCGGCGCGCACGCCGCCGAACACCGAACCCATGCCGCGGTCCTTGTTGCTGCCATAGGACCCCGACATGTCGACGCCCCAGCGTTCGCCGGGACGCACCACGTCGTCGATATCCTTGGTGCGGAACGAGACCACGCCGCCGATCGCGCCGGAGCCGTAGATGTTCGCGGTCGGGCCGCGCACCACGTCGACGCCGCCGATCAATTCGGGATCGAGGAAGAAGGAGCCGTTGGCGTTGTGGCCGGTGCGCTGATAGTTCTGCCGCGCGCCGTCGACCACGACCGCGACGCGGCCGAAGTCCTGCAGGCCGCGGATGTTGATCACCGTCGCCGGATCGTCGCCGCGCTCCTGGAACGAGACGCCGGGCACGTTATAGAAGATGTCGGAGACCCGGTTCGGCTGCAGGCCCTGAATCTTCTCCAGCGTGACGGAGCTGACCGGCGCCAGCGCGTCGATCGCGCGCTCTTCGGTCTTGGAGGCGACCGCCGTGATGGTGTCGAGCGATTGCACCGGCACCGCGCCGATCTGCGCGCGCGCATTCATCGCAGGCGACGCCGCCGCCTGCGGGTTGGCCGCAGGCTTCGGCTTGCGTTGGGCCTGCTTCGGCCGCTCGGTCGCGGGACGCGCAGCCGACGCATCGGCGGTTTGCGCCAACCCACTTGCCGGCAGCGCTGCCGAAAATGAAAACACCGACGCACCCAACATCAAGGCGCGCGAAACCCTAGCCCCGTCAGCCATTCTAGCCCCAGCCCGATCATCGCTTTTCTGGTTTGGCTGGCGTGCGCTCCACCGAGCGGCTTGCTGGCTACGTTGCGATGCAAGCCACAAGCCTGCATCGTGTGATGACTGGTTACGAGCCGGCAACAAAACGGTCAAGAATGCGGCGGCGTTGTTTACATCGATTGTAAAGTGCAGCCGTTGGAATGCGCCTTCGCCCGCTTATACAAGCAAGCATCATTTGAAGATTTCGAAAGCGCAGCACCACGAGCATGTCGGCCACTTCCGGAGACAACATCGGCGCGGCGGGAAAACAGGACGTATCGGCGTCCGACGCGGCCAAAACGCTCATCATGCACGGGAATCGCCTCGACAGCCGCGACCTGTTCGCGACCGAGCGCGAGATCATCATCATGCATGGCGAAGAGCATTACCGCTTGCGGTTGACCTCGCAGAACAAGTTGATCCTGACCAAGTGACGCCCCCGATGACAATTTGTCGCACGCTCGCTCTGCTCGCGCTCTCCTGTCTGCTGCCGATCGGCGCAGCGATCGCCGAGGGCATCACCGTGCACGACGCACGCGACCGCGACGTCGTGATCGACGATCCCACGCGGATCGTCTCGATCGGCGGCGCGATCACCGAGATCCTCTATGCGCTCGGTTTCGAGGACCGCATCGCCGGCGTCGATGCGACCAGCCTCTACCCGCCGTCTGCGCTGCGTGAGAAGCCCGACGTCGGCTATATGCGCCAGCTGTCGCCGGAGGGCGTGCTCGGCCTGCATCCGTCGCTGGTGTTTGCAGTGCAGGGCTCCGGGCCGAAGGAGACCATGGATGTGCTGGAGGCGGCCAAGGTGCCGCTGGTGCTGGTGCCCGAGGCGTTCTCGGAAGCCGGGCTGATCGAGAAGATCAAACTTGTGGGCCATGCCATGGGCGCCGATCCGCGCGCCGCTTGCCTCGCCACAGCGGTGGAGAGCGATCTCGCGCAACTGCGCGCGTTGCGCGCCAAAGTGACGAAACCGATGCGCGTGATGTTCGTGATGTCGCTCCTGAACGGCCGGGCGTTGGCTGCGGGTCACAAGACCGCCGCGGACGAGATCATCCAGCTCGCCGGCGGCGTCAACGCGATCGATGGTTACGACGGCTACAAGCCGGTCAACGACGAGGCCATCGTGGCGGCGAAACCGGACGTCGTGCTGTCGATCGATCGCGGCAAGGACTCGCTGACGTCAGATGCCGTGTTCACGCATCCGGCCTTCGCGCTGACGCCGGTCGGCACCAACAAGGCCTTCATCTCGATGGAGGGGCTTTATTTGCTCGGCTTCGGGCCGCGCACGGCGGCCGCGGCACGCGACCTCTCGGTCAGGCTCTATCCGGCGCTGGCGCCGGAGGCAGCCACCTTCAAGCCGGCGGCGCTGACCGCGAACTGCCGGCAATGAGCGTGCTGGCCGAACGCCCCGCGCGTGCGAAGCGACGGCGCGCCGGCATGTCGCCGCGGCCGGCGGCGACACTCACCCTGCTCTGCCTGCTTGCGGCGCTCGCAGCAAGCGCCCTGGTCGCCCTGACGGTCGGGGCGGCCGGTATCCCATTGGCACGGCTTCCCGCCGCGCTCGGGCTATGGGCCGACAGCGCGGCCAACCCGCTGCTCGCGCGCGACCAGCTCGTGGTGTGGTCGATCCGGATCCCGCGGATCGCGGCGGCTGCGATGGTCGGCGGACTCCTTGCCGTATCAGGCACAATCATGCAGGGCCTGTTCCGCAACCCCCTCGCCGATCCGGCGCTGGTCGGCGTCTCCTCCGGCGGCGCGTTCGCCGCAGCGGCGGCGATCGTATTCACCGACAGCCATCTCGGCGAGAGCCTGCGCTTCCTGCAGCATCAGCTGCTGCCGATCGCGGCCTTCGCCGGGTCGCTGATTACGACCATCGTGCTTTATGGCATTGCGAGCCGCGGCGGCCGGACCTCGATCGCGATCTTCCTGCTGGCCGGGCTTGCGATTGCCGCGATCGCCAATGCGGGCATCGGGCTCCTGGTGTTCGTCGCCGACGACCGCCAGCTGCGCGACATCACCTTCTGGATGCTGGGTTCGCTGAGCGGCGCGACCTGGACCAAGCTCACGGCGCTTGCCCCGGTCCTGGCCGCGGCGCTGATCGCCTGCCTCTGGATCGCGCGCGGCCTCGACGTGCTGGTGCTCGGCGAGGCCGAGGCATTCCACAGCGGCGTCGACGTCGAGCGGCTGAAGCGGATCTCGATCGTGCTGGTGTCGGCGATGACCGGGGTCGCGGTTTCGGTTTGCGGTGTGGTCGGTTTCGTCGGCATCGTGGTGCCGCATCTGCTGCGGCTGGTGATCGGGCCCGGGCACCGCCTGCTGCTGCCGGCCTCCGCATTGCTCGGCGCCATCCTGCTGGTCGGCGCCGACACCGTGGCGCGCACCATCGTGGCCCCTGCTGAGATGCCGATCGGCATCCTGACCGCGGCGATCGGCGCGCCGTTCTTCCTCGCCATGCTGCTGCGCCAGCGCTCCCTGGTGTCGCTATGAGCGCGCTGCTGGAGGCGCAATCGGTATCGATGACGGTCGGCGGCGCGGCGCTGGTCGATATGGTCTCGCTGCAGATCGGCGCCGGCGAGATGATCGCGATCGTCGGTCCCAACGGCGCCGGCAAATCGACCCTGCTGCGGATGCTGTCGGGCGATCTCCGTCCGTCGCGCGGAACGATCCGGCTCAGGCAGCGCGACCTCAACGCCTATGGTCCACGCGAGCTGGCGCAACACCGCGCGATGCTGTCACAGCACGTCAACGTCACCTTCCCGTTCACGGTCGAGGAAATTGTCAGCATGGGCGCCGGCGAGAGCCCGCGCGCGGTGACGCGTGCGCTGGTCACCGCGGCGCTGGACGAGGTCGGACTGGCGCATTTCCGGTTCCGGCAATTGCCGACGCTGTCCGGCGGCGAGCAGCAACGCGCGCATTTCGCCCGCGTGCTGGTGCAGCTCGCCTGCGGCGAGGCGCTGCACGGGCCGGGGCTGTTGCTGCTGGACGAGCCGACCTCGAGCCTCGATTTGCGGCATCAGATCGACCTGGTCGAGACCGCCCGGCAGCGCGCCGCGCGCGGCACCGCCGTGATCGCGATCCTGCACGACCTCAATCTCGCGATGCGGTTCGCCGACCGCATCCTGCTGCTGCATCGTGGGCGGCTTGCCGTCGACGGCGACCGCGCCGCGGCGATGCAGGCCGACACGCTGAGGCAGATCTTCGAGATCGACGCCACGATCGAACATACCGGCAGCGGCGTGCCGTTCCTGCTGCCGCAGACGATGCGGCCGGCGGGCAAGGCGACGTAACGCCGCAAGGCTTATCCCGCCGCAACATCCGCGGTTCACAAAACTGTCAGCGGGCTGTAACAGGCGCCTCGGAGAACACCGCATCGTTTGTCCTTTGGGAGATCAACCATGCGCCTGTCACTGCTCTGTTCCGTCGCCTCGATCCTGCTCGCCACGCCGGCGTTCGCGCAGAGCGAGGGCGAATTCCCGGCGACGCTGGCAGGACACGCCGTGATGCCGGCAGAGAGCTTCATCGACGCCCCCGCCGATGCCCCGAACGATTTGAAGACATCGGGCAAATACACCACCGGCAAGCGCGTCGATGCGATCGGCACCGTGATGGGCAAGTCCTATGAGCGGCCGACCGGCGTGTCGCTGCCGTTCAAGGGCCAGCCGCTGCAAGGCCATTCCGGCATCAAGGCGATGCCGGACGGCTCGTTCTGGGTGATCACCGACAACGGCATGGGCGCGCGCTACAACTCGGCGGACTCGATGCTGTATTTGAACCGCTACAAGATGGATTGGGCGAACGGCAAGATCGAGCGTCAGGAGACCGTGTTCCTGCACGATCCCGACAAGAAGGTACCGTTCCGCATCGTGCAGGAGGACACCGCCAAGCGTTACCTCACCGGCGCCGACTTCGACACCGAGGGCTTCCAGATCATCAACGACATTTTCTGGATCGGCGACGAATTCGGACCCTACATCCTCAAGGCCGACAAGACCGGCAAGATCCTCGCCGTGTTCGAGACGGTCGCCGACGGCAAGCCGGTGCGCTCGCCGGATCACTGGGCGGTGCAGTCGCCCGGTGCGCCCGGCGCCACCTACACCAACGTCAACCTGCGCCGCTCCAAGGGCTATGAGGGCTTTGCCTCCTCCAAGGACGGCAAGTTCCTCTACGGCCTGCTCGAAGGGCCGCTGTGGGATGCCGACAAGAAGGATTGGGAGAAGGTCGACGGCAAGGAAGCCTCGCGCATCCTCGAATTCGACGTCGCGGCGGAGAAGTTCACCGGCCGCTATTGGCAATATGTGTTCGAGCAGAACGGCAATGCGATCGGCGACTTCAACATGATCGATCCGAGCCAGGGCCTGGTGATCGAGCGCGACAATGGCGAAGGCACTGCCGACAAGGCCTGCCCGCAAGGCCAGCGCGGCGAGAACTGCTTCCCTGACCTCGCCAAGTTCAAGCGCGTCTACAAGATCGAGCTGTCGGACGCCAATGTCGGCAAGCCGGTGCGCAAGATCGCCTATATCGACCTGATGAAGATCCGCGATCCGAACAAGAAGGCCCGCAAGCCGCTCAACGACGGTGTCTACACCTTCCCGTTCTTCACCATCGAGAACGTCGATCGGGTCGACGAGACCCACATCATCGTCGGCAACGACAACAATCTGCCGTTCTCCTCGAGCCGCGATCCGAACAAGGCCGATGACGACGAGTTCGTACTGCTCGAAGTCGGCGATTTCCTGAAGGTGAAGTGAGGCGGTTGCTCGCGCTACACACAACAGTGTCGTCGCCCGGCTCGATCGGGCGACCCAGTATTCCAGAGGCGTTCGAACGCAGCGGATAAGCCGCGGCGTACTGGATGCCCCGCTCAAGGCGGGGCATGACAGCGAATATGCGGAAGCAGTCCCGTCATCCTGAGGTGCGAGCGGAGCGAGCCTCGAAGGATGCACGGCCCCGACGATGCCGCGCGGAGCAAGCCGGGCCGTCGCACTTCGAGACGGCCGCTTTGCGGCCTCCTCAGGGTGACGGTGATAGAGCTGCCCCGCCTCACTCAGCGTTAGCTCGCTCCTTCTTCATCCGAATCGCCGAACATAGGGTCGCGCTGCACAAGGCGCCAACGGTTGTCTTGCAATTGCCCCTCTACCGAAGCGCTCAATGATGATAACCTAGGCCGATACTTGAATCGCTTCGGGGCAAATGATGCGGGAAAAATCCAGCCTGACCTACATCGAGGCGTTCATCGCCGCGGGCTTCGTTGCGTACCTCGGCTGGGACCAGAGCTGGGGGCTTCCGCCGGGACTGGTCGCTTTGATGCTCGGCGTGATCGTCTACTTTGCTTACCTGGCCTTGATGCGACGGTTGGTGAGATTTCATCAAGACAGCTATGAGGTCGTGGCGACGATTTTGGCCGTTGCGTGGGGCGTGTTGGCTTATCTGGTCACTGGCGCGCTGCAGGCGGGATTCGCCAATCAGATACCCGCCTCGCTGCTGATGCATCTGTGGCCCTGGATCGCGGCGATCGTGGCTTTCACTGGAGCACTCGCCAGCAAAGTGCGCTTCATGGACGATGTTCGCGAATATGTCGTCGGCCGCCGCGCGCGCTGGGACAATCAGCAATGGCTGGAGGAAGACGCGGGCTTCTAGCCCGCGTCCTCCCGCGAAGCGTCACTGCTTCTTCGTCCGATAATTCGCGAACGTCGTGTCGTGCACCTGACGCAGATCAGCCGGCCGGCACCATCACGACGCCCTTGTCCTTGGGCCAGCGCATCCGCCAGGCGAAATTGATGTCACGGACTTCGCCGGCCTTGGCCTCGAACGCCCATTCCAGCACGCCGCGCTTGTCGCGCAGGTTGGTGGTGGTCGCCGGTGTCGACGACGGCAGCATCTCGACCACGATATCGTCGTTCTCGCTGACCGGGAGCTGATCCTGGATCGCGACCTTGATCGGGAAGTCGTGGCCGTTGCGCACCGTGGTCTTGAACGCGCGTTCGTCGGTCTTAGACGTCGTCACGATCAGGCCGGCGGAGCCTTCATTGCGCTTCACCACCGTGCGCTCGATCTTGACCTTGTCGTCGGCACCGAAGCCGAGCCGCACGGTCTCGTCCTTGGCGGCGGTGGCCATCCGGCTGCGGCCGACAAAGATGCCGTCGCGATAGATCGAGACCTGCCCCGGCAACAGCGGCGCCTCGTCGGCCTGCACGAAGCTCGCCTCCAGGAACGCGGTCGGATCGATCACCGGAACGGCGCGCACCGCGAGATCAGGGGTGATCGTCGCCGTCGAGATACGCAGGCTCTTGGCGCCCTCGTTGGCGGCGACGCTGACGCGGCCGGGAATCTTGAATGTGGCCTGAAACGCGCTGACCTCGGCGACGGCGTCGCGCTCCTCGGCCTGCTTGAGCAGATGCTGCTGCTCCATCGGCGGCGCAGCCGGTGCGGGCATCAGCGCCGAGGGTTGTTGCACGCTGTCGAATGCTCTGCCGGCGGCCAGCGGTCGCGGCGGCAGCGGATATCGCACAATCAGCGAATTGAGGTCGGGCGCGTTACCGCCGCGGGCGACACGCACGGTGGAGACGGCGAGCGCGACGTTCGACCAATCCTCGCCGGTCGACTGGGTGATCTCGGCGCGGCGCACCAGTTCGATCGCCGGCTTGCGATCCTTGGCGCCGGTGTCGAGACGGGCGTCGTAGAGCGGCATCCAGCGGGCGTTGCGCACCGCATAGGTCACCCGCAAAGTCGCGCGGGTCGCGGCCGCGGAGGCCAGCTCGATCCGCACCTCGAGCTTGCTCGGCGGCTTGGCGGCGCGATCGGCTTCGAGGCGCGCGATCTCGCGATCGATGTCGCGCTGCTTGCGCGCGGCGTCGCGGATCGCGGTGTCGGCGGTCGCGACTTCGTCCCCGACCGCCGAGAACGCGGCGCGCCACTCGCTGACCGGACGCGCCTCGCCCTTCTCACCGATGCCGACCGGCGAGGCCTCCGCGAAATGCTCGGCGAATTTGCGCCGCGCCTCGGCCGAGGTGATGATCCCCTGGAGATCCTCGCGCTGATCCCGCAGCGCCTCGATCCGCTTGTCGATCTCGGGCAGGTTCGCCGGCTCCACCGGGCGCGGCGGCCGCGCGTCGATGGCGCCGATCGTCAGCCGGCCGCCCGCCTCGCCTTCGACCCGCAGCGAAGACGGATCGAGCCCCATCGGGAAATCCTTCGCGACCAGCATGTTGTCGCCGGCGGGCAGATCCAGCGTGATGACGCGGGTGACGCTCGCGCCATCGGGATAGACGGTGACGGCGTCGACCTGCGACGCCGCGTCGAGATTGGCCGCGTGGAGCGGCCCGGCAACCAGCGCACCCGCCAGCACCAGGCTGGTGGTCACAAGACAATTCGTAATCTTTCGCATCAGATCCCTCCGAAAAAACGCGGCATCGCGCGCGAGACGAACGGCGCGCCAAACTCCAGGGCGCACCGTTTCTCGTGGTGAGACGCAGCGAGGAAGGGACTGGTTCGATTGAGGTTTCCCTGCGGCGCGACGATGGCGCGCTCGCGGCTGCCGGATGGCGCGGCGGCGGCTTTGACCCGTTAGCGATCCGCCTTGCGCCGGATGAACAGGTAATTCGGCACGAAGCCGGCAATGGTGATGGCGATCATGATCCACCAGCCGCGCTGAAACGCCGCGATCCGGTCCGCCATCGAGACTGGCGTTGCCAGGATCGCGACAAAGACCGCGACGCCGATCGCCAGCGCTGCCTGCCGGATCATGTTGATGACACCGGAGCCGGTCGCAAACGACGAAGGCGGCAGCGAACCGGCACCGACGCCCATCAGAGTCGGAAAGGTCAGCCCGACGCCGATGCCAGTGAACATCATGCCGACCACAAAGGCGGGCATGTCGGGGTCAACTCCAAGCAACGTTGCCCAAATCGCAAGACCGCCCGCGAACGATGCAATCCCGGCGGACACGACGGCCGCGGCGCCAAATCGCGCGATCAGGCGGCGGGCAAACAACAGCGAGGTGAACGGGACAAGCAGCGGACCCGGCGCGATCGCAAGGCCGGTCTTCAGCGCCGACCAGCCCCACACCGTTTGCTCCCACAACGCCACCGACAGCAGCATCGCGCCGAAAGCCGCCGAGTATGGCGCCATGACAAACGTCGCCCCGGTGAACGGCCGCACCTTGAACAACGCAGGATCGACGAAGGGATTCTTCGAGTTGAGGCAGTGCCACGTAAAGGCAGCGAGCGAGACGGCTGCGATGGCAAAGCCAAGCGCGACGCCGCGCGAACCCCATCCCCAGTCATTGGCCTTCACGATCGCAAGGGTCAGCGCACCGATGCCGCAGGTGACAAGTAGCGCCGCCCATGAACTCGGACGCGGCACGTCATGGCCGGGCACTTCCGGCAGTTTCAGCCAGCCTATGATCAGTGCGACGATGCCGATCGGGACATTGACGATGAAGATCCAGCGCCAGTCGAAGGTGACGAGCACGCCGCCGGCAAGCGGCCCGAGCGCGGCCGCAAGGCCGCCGATCGCCGTCCAGGTCCGCACCGCGCCGGGACGCTGGTCGGGCGGGAACGACGCCAGAAGCAGGCCGATCGAGGTCGGGGTCATCAACGCCGCACCGGCGGCCTGCGCGATGCGGGCGACGACCAGCAATTCGACGTTGGGCGCAAGCGCGCAGGCCGCCGACGCGGCCGTGAACAGCGCAACGCCGAGCAGGAAGCTCAGATTGCGACTGTGGCGTTCGGCGAGCCGGCCGAAAAACACCAGCAGCGCCGCATAGACGATCGCATAGCCATTGAGGATCCAGGACAAATCCTCGAGCGAGGCGCCGCGGAATTCCTGCGCGATGTTCGGCAACCCGACATTGACGATGAACAGGTCGAGGTTGGCGAGGCAGATGCCCACCGATACGATCGCGAGCACCTGGCGCGGTGTTGCGACGCGGGAGCGTGGCCGCGCGTCAGCTCCGATAGCCAGCCCGATCGTCTCCGCCTCGATCTCCGACATCACACCCTCCAAATATGTGCATATGCATATATTGCCATTAAGTGCATATGCATGTATCTGTCAAGCCTAGTTTGGAGGCGGCGATGGTGAAAACGGAACCCAGCCGGTGCAATCTCACGGCGTTGCGCAAGGCGACGCGACGCGTGTCGCAGCTCTATGATCAGGTCCTGGCGACATCCGGCCTGCGCGGCACGCAACGCGCCATTCTGGTCCACATCAGACGTTCGGGCGCGCCGACGATGGGCGAGCTGGCCGCTGCGCTGGTGCTCGACCGCACCGCGCTCAACCACAACCTCAAGCCGCTGGAACGCGACGGCCTTTTGACCATCGCCGTCGACAAGAGTGACCGGCGCAGCCGCCTGGTGCGGCTGACCAAGCGCGGCGAAGCCCGGCTTGACGAGTCACAGGCCGCCTGGCGTGAGGCGCAGGAGCGCTTCGAGACCGCTTTCGGCGCGAAACAGGCCGCCGATCTCAGGCAGACGCTCGCGTTGATCGCCGCGCTCGAGTTCGGCGAACACGCGGCGGATTTGCCGGCAACATAACCGGCTTTAAACGGAAGCGGCCCGGCGTTACTGCCGGGCCGTTCGTTCTGACACGATCAGGATCGATCGCGCTTAGCTGTAGATCTCGAACAGGCCGGCACCGCCCTGACCACCGCCGATGCACATGGTCACGACGCCCCACTTGGCCTTGCGGCGACGACCTTCCTGCAAGAGGTGGCCGGTGAGCCGGGCGCCGGTCATGCCGAAGGGATGGCCGATCGCGATCGAGCCGCCGTTGACGTTGTACTTCTCGGGATCGATGCCGAGCTGGTCGCGCGAATAGAGGCACTGGCTGGCGAAAGCCTCGTTGAGCTCCCAAAGATCGATGTCCTCGACCTTCAGGCCGTGGCGCTTCAAGAGCTTCGGCACGGCGAACACCGGACCGATGCCCATCTCGTCGGGCTCGCAGCCGGCCGATGCCCAGGCCACGAAGCGGCCGAGCGGATTGAGGCCGCGCTTCTCGGCATCCTTGGCTTCCATCAGCACCACCGCTGCGGCGCCGTCGGACAGCTGGCTGGCGTTGCCGGCGGTGACGAACTTGCCCGGCCCCTTGACCGGCTCAAGCTTGGCAAGGCCTTCCAGCGTGGTCTCGGGGCGGTTGCACTCGTCGCGGTCGACGACGTAGTCGACGATCGACTCGGCCTTGGTCGCCTTGTCGACCACCTTCATCTTGGTCTTCATCGGGACGATTTCGTCCTTGAACTTGTTGGCCTGCTGCGCGGCCGCCATGCGGCGCTGCGACTCCAGCGAATACTCGTCCTGGTATTCGCGGCTGAGCTTGTAGCGCTCGGCGACGATGTCGGCGGTGTCGATCATCGCCATGAAGATGGCGGGCGCGGTCTTGAGCAGGTCCGGATCGATCGATTCCTTCGGCGTGCCGCCGCCAGGAATCGAGATGCTCTCGACGCCGCCGGCGACGATGCAATCGGAGCCATCGGAACGGATCGAGTTGGCGGCCATCGCGATGGTCTGCAGGCCCGACGAGCAGAAGCGGTTGACCGAGACGCCCGCGGTCGACTTCGGCAGGCCGGCGAGCAGCGCCGCCTGGCGGCCGATATTCGGCGCGCCATGCGCGCAATTGCCGAGATAGCAATCCTCGACATAGTCCTTGTCGACGCCGGCGCGCTCGACCGCGTGCTTGATGGCATGCCCGGCCAGCGACATCGGCGGGGTGATGTTGAATCCGCCACGGCCGGACTTCGCCAGGCCAGTGCGCGCGTAGGAAACGATTACGGCTTCACGCATTGTTTTCTCCCTCTGAGATCGCCGGATAGTGGCGCGTCTTGACGCCTTCGTACACATATTTTGGACGCTGCAACAGGAATACCAGACGCCCCGGAACGACAAACGCCGCCTCCGGGGCCGGAGACGGCGTCATGTTCCGCAGATCGGAATTTGGATGGGCTTGAGCGGCGTATTCCCTCGTCCGGGCCACGACGAGAGCCCGCTCAAACAACGTTTGAAACGTCTTGTTAGAACGTCAGCGCCTTGGCCTGCTTCACCTGCGGCAGCGACTGCACCTTGGCAAGCAGATCCGCCGGCACTGCGCCGTCGACCTCGACCAGCGCGATGGCGTCGCCGCCCTGCTTGACGCGGCCGAGATGGAAGGTCGCGATGTTGATCTTGGCATCGCCGAGCAGGCTCGCGAACGCGCCGATGAAGCCCGGCTTGTCCTCGTTGGTGACGTAGATCATCGACTTGCCGAACTCGGCGTCGACGCGGATGCCCTTGATGTCGACGAGTCGCGGCTTGCCGTCGGCATAGACGGTGCCGGACACCGAACGCTCCTGGCGCTCGGTGGTGACGGTGACCGTGATCAGGCTTTCATAGTCGCTCTGCGCGGCGCGGACGACCTCGTCCACCACCATGCCGCGCTCCTTGGCGACAACCGGCGCCGACACCACGTTGACCTCGCCCAGCATCGGCCGCAGCAGGCCGGACAGCACCGCCGAGGTGATCGCCTTGATCTTCATCTCGGCGACGTGGCCCTCATAGGTGATCGTGGTCTTGAGGATGCCGCTCTCGGTGAGCTGGCCGGCGAACGAGCCGAGCTTCTCGGCGAGCTCGATGAACGGCCTCAGCTTCGGCGCCTCTTCCGCTGTGATCGAGGGGAAGTTGACCGCGTTGGAGATCGCGCCCGACAGCAGATAGTCCGACATCTGCTCGGCGACCTGCAGCGCGACGTTCTCCTGCGCTTCGGTGGTGGAGGCGCCGAGATGCGGGGTGCAGATCACATTGGGATGGCCGAATAGCACGTTCGAGGTCGCCGGCTCCTCGACGAACACGTCGAAGGCGGCGCCCGCGACATGCTTGGAATTCAGCGCATCGACCAGCGCCTGCTCGTCGACCAGGCCGCCGCGCGCGCAGTTGATGATGCGCACGCCCTTCTTCATCTTGGCGATCGCGGCCGCGTCGATCACGTTGCGGGTCTTTTCGGTCAACGGCGTGTGCAACGTGATGAAATCGGCGCGCTTGAGCAGATCGTCGAGCTCGACCTTCTCGACACCGATGTCCTTGGCGCGCTCCGGCGACAGGAACGGATCGAACGCGATCACCTTCATGCGCAGGCCGAGCGCGCGGTCGGCGACGATCGAGCCGATATTGCCGCAGCCGATCACCCCTAACGTCTTGGCGGTGATCTCGACGCCCATGAAGCGGTTCTTCTCCCACTTGCCGGCCTGGGTCGAGGCGTCTGCCTGCGGGATCTCGCGCGCCAGCGCCAGCATCAAGGTGATGGCGTGCTCGGCGGTCGTGATCGAATTGCCGAACGGCGTGTTCATCACGATGATGCCCTTGGCGGTCGCGGCCGGAATCTCGACATTGTCGACGCCGATGCCGGCGCGGCCGATCACCTTCAGCCTGGTCGCCTTCTCGATGATCTTGGCGGTCGCCTTGGTGGCCGAGCGGATCGCAAGGCCGTCATAGTTGCCGATGATCTCGGCGAGCTTTTCCTTGTCCTTGCCGAGGTTGGGCTGGAAATCGACCTCGACGCCGCGATCCTTGAAGATCTGCACGGCAGCGGGAGACAGCGCGTCGGAAATCAGAACCTTGGGTTTTGTCATGTGACTGTTCCTCTGCCCTGCAGCGGGCGGGTCTCTTGGACCAATGTGGTGAAGTCTCTGATCACTTCTCCCTCGCCCCGTTCTTACGGGGAGAGGGTTGGGGTGAGGGGCAGCCACGGGCGAGGAACAAGCCGAGTAGGCCCCTCACCCGGATCGCTGCGCAATCCGACCTCTCCCCGTAAGAACGGGGAGAGGTGACAAGAGAAAGCTTAGGCCGCCTTGGGCAACGCTGCCTTGGTTTCGGCGAAGGCCCAGTCGATCCACTGCGTCAGCAGTTCGACGTCCTTGGCCTCGACGGTAGCGCCGCACCAGATCCGCAGGCCGGCCGGCGCATCGCGGTAGTACGCGAAGTCGAAGCCGGCGTTCTCCTTCTCGACCAGCGCGACCAGCTTCTTGCAGAAGTCGGCCTGGGCGTCTGATGGAAGCGAGGTGATCGCGGGATCGGTGAACTTCAGGCACACCGAGGTGTTGGAGCGGATCGCGGGATCCTTGGCCAGGAAGTCGATCCAGGGCGTCCGCGCCTTCCAGTCGGCGAGCGCCTTGGTGTTGGCGTCGGCGCGCCCGATCAGCGCCTTCAGGCCGCCGATCGACTTCGCCCAATTCAGCGCATCGAGATAATCCTCGACGCAGAGCATCGACGGCGTGTTGATGGTCTCGCCCTCGAAGATGCCCTGGTTGAGCTTGCCGCCCTTGGTGAGGCGGAAGATCTTCGGCAGCGGCCAGGCCGGCTTGTAGGTCTCGAGCCGTTCCACCGCGCGCGGCGACAGGATCAGCATGCCGTGCGCCGCTTCGCCGCCGAGCGCCTTCTGCCAGGAGAAGGTGACGACGTCGAGCTTGGCGAAATCGAGCGGCTGCGCGAAGGCGGCCGAGGTCGCGTCGCAAATCGTCAGGCCTTCACGCGTTGCGCTGATCCAGTCGGCGTTCGGCACGCGCACGCCGGAAGTGGTGCCGTTCCAGGTGAAGACGACGTCGGACGCGGGATCGACCTTGGCGAGATCGGGGATTTCACCGTAAGCCGCGTTCAGCTTGGTGACGTCCTTCAGCTTCAACTCCTTGACGATGTCGCTGACCCAGCCCTCGCCGAAGGATTCCCAGGCGAGCGTGGTGACGGGCCGCGCGCCGAGCAGCGACCACAGCGCCATCTCGACCGCGCCGGTGTCCGACGCCGGCACGATGCCGATCTTGTAGTCCGCAGGCACCTCGAGCACTTCGCGCGTCAGTTCGATCGCGAGCTTGAGCTTGGCCTTGCCGACCTTCGCACGATGCGAGCGGCCGAGGGCGGCGTCCTTGAGATTGTTGGGGTTCCAGCCGGGGCGCTTGGCGCAGGGGCCGGAGGAGAAATGCGGCACATTGGGCCGCGAAGCGGGCTTCGCTGCAGTCATAATCTACCCTTCCAGATAGCTGCCTCTCGGTGGGGAGAGGTTTCCCGCCGTCGGAAATAGTGGAAGGGCACCAAAACGTCAAGGAAGTTCCGACTTTTCCGGGACAGTCGGGGGATCACGGCTGATTGATGGAGCGTCCTCGACCTGCTGCATCGTCTCCTGATCGAGCAAATCCGCCGCGAGAGTCATGATCTTAACTGCCCTGCGCCGGCTCGATACTTTCAAAATGCTCTTATCGCCGGCCTGCACGATGTACTCGTTGCCGACCCGCACGATCGAATAATCCGACATTCCAATCCCCAGTCGCCGCCGCCCCGTGGGAGACGTCCGACATACCGGACTCGTTCCGACCCGTAAATTCACGGAGACCGGCTTAGTTTATTGGCTGTTAACCGGATCGCGCAGCAGCGGCTACCGCAGGCATTGTCTTGGATGCGGCACAACTCGTGCAGGTCAAAAGCGGAGCGTCATGCCGACATGGCTGCGCGCGAATCCGAGCCGCTCATAGAAGCGCTGCGCATCGACGCGTGTGTGATGGGTCAGCAGTTCGACCAGCATGCAGCCTTGCGCGCGCGCCTCCGCGACCGCCCACTGCACGAGCTGCTCACCGATGCCGCGGCTGCGGCAGTGTGTTGCGACGCGGACGTCCTCGAGCAGGGCGCGCGAAGAGCCCTGCGAGCTGATACCCGGCAGCACCGCAAGTTGCAGGCAGCCGACGACGGCGCCCTCCCCGTCGACGGCGACGACAAGCTGCAGGTTGGGATCACGCTCGACCCGCGCGAACGCGTCGTAATAGCTTTGCGGCAACGGATCCTCGATCCGCTCGCGCGCACTGCCGAGCGGATCGTCCGCCAGCATGCCGACAATGGCGGCGACATCCTCGCGGCGAGCGCGGCGGATCGTGATCGATGAAGCTTCAGTCATATCGATGTTCACCAGAGCTCAGCGCACCGCCGGCAGGCCGAGCACATGCTCGGCGTCGGCGATCCAGCGGCGGGTCATGGGATAGCGTTCGAGCATGAGGCCGCCATCCTCCGCGACGCGCGTATAGGCCAGCAGCGAGACGTCGGCGAGCGAGAACGCATCGCCAACCAGGAACTTCGCGCCGGCCAGATGCCGCTCCAAATGATCGAGCGCCACATAGCCTCGCTTGATGAGGTTCGGATCGATCTCCAACACGGCCTTGCCGAGATACACGGTCTGAAAGCGGCAGACGGCGACATAGGGCTCATGGCTGTTCTGCTCCCAGAACATCCAGGCATCCATCTGCGCCGCGCGATAGGGATCGCCGGGGATCAGATTGCTGCCGCGCGCGAGGTAACGGATGATGGCGTTGGATTGCGCGAGCGTGCGGCCGTCATCCAACTCGACCGTCGGCACCTGGCCCCAACCGTTCAGCTTGAGGAATTCCGCCGTCCGGCTGCCGCCCTTCATGGTGTCGATCTCGACCCATGTGTACGGCAGCGCCAGCTTGTCGCACACCCATTTCACCTTCAGGCAATTGCCCGAATTGGCGTCGCCGTAGATTTTCATGTGAGGTCGCTCCGCTTGCGGAGCAACATCGGATCAGCCGCAGTTTGCGGTGTCAAGCGAGGCGGCGTGCGTCAGAACTTGTAGCCGATGGCGGCACGTACGCTGTTCTGCGTGACCGACGTGTTCTTGATCGGCATGAACTTGACGTATTCCCATTCGCCGCGCACGAAAACACAATTCCACAACATGTATTCCAGGCCGAGACCAGCGGTCCAACCGGCAACGTAGGCGTCCGTTTTCGCATCCGTCGCGGTTTGGGAAAACTGCGGGAGCGCAAAGGTGGTCGAACTTCCGTCAGCAAAGTTAATCGTTCTATTCACGGAGCTTGTGACCGTGCGCGAAACGTCCATCCGGCCGACTGCAAGGCCGCCGAAGGCGTAAGGCAGAAAGTCACCGGTTGCCCAACCCGCGCGGCCGCGGAATGTGATCTCATCCTTGAGCTTCAGCGAAGCGCTACCATTCAACGTCACGCCGTCGGCGGCAGACGCGCCGACCGGCAGGACCAGGGTTGGCTGAGCGACTTGAATCGGACCCAGACTTCCGGAGGTCGTTGTCGTAAGGCCGGACCAATAGGTATAGTTTGCTTCGACACCGACCACGACGTCGTCAAACTGATAGTTGCGTCCGACAAACGCTCCGAAGCCCGAGCTTTGCGCATTGACCCGGCCCAGCAGATTGAATTGGGACGTCGGCCCCTGCAGCGTGGTGTTGCGGAAGATGGAATTGGTCAGGGAAGCAACGCTGCCCCCGAAGTCGGTGTTGATCCATGTTTGGCCGACCTGACCGCCGGCATACCAGCCGTCCCAGTTTCTGGTCGGCGCGCTGGAAGCGGGAAGACTGCCGCGAAGGAAATCAGGCATGTCGGCCGCCTGTGCGCCGGTCACCGCCCCGAACATCATCGCCGCCAGCAAGAACCTACGCATTGCAACGCTCCATCCCACTCACCGAATGCGCGTTGATCATCGCCTGTTAACCTTAACCAATCGTTGTCGCCGCGAGCTTTCGACCACTCAAGTTGCAGAAGCACGGCAAAGAAAAACGGCGCGGGGTGATCCCGCGCCGTTTCAATCGTTAACCGTGAAGGCTCGAAATTAACCCTCAAATTAGCCCTTGCGGATCAGCGGGGGCGGCGGCGGCGGGGGCAGCACGTCGCAGCAAGGCAAGGCGAAGCGTACGCCGAGCTTCACGTCCTGCGAGGTCATGTCGCGGAACTGGAAGGTCGAAGGACCGGCCGGCGTGCCGTCGAAGAAGTGGCCCTGGCCGTGGGCGGCGGTGCCCATGTCGAGGTAACGATAGGCCAGTTCAACCGTGAAGTTGTTGGTGACCTTGTAAGCGACACCGGCATGCAGCGCCCAGGCGAAGTTGGTCTTGGTCGCACCGTCGGCGATGAAGGAGCTGGTCAGGCCGGATCCGCTCGGGAACGTGGTGACGTCGGAGAAGGCCGAGGTCTTGATCACCGCGGCACCGACACCGGCACCGATGAACGGGGTCAAGCAACCCCAGGTGCCGAGATCGGCATAGATGTTCGCGAGGGCGACCCAGCTCTGAACGCCGCCATGATAGGTGTCGCCCAGCGAACTCGGCCCGGGGAACGTGAAGAAGTCGGTGCCGTTGAAGCTCACCTTGGAGCGATACTCACCGGTGATGTCGGCGCGGAACCAGCTGTTGAACTGATAGCCGACGCCGACGCCGAACAGCATGCCGCTGTCGAAGCCGGTGCCGAACTGGTTGAACGTGGTGCCCGCCGGCAGCGTGTCGTAGGCATTGGCATGCAGCTTGGCCTGGGTATTGGTCATGCCGATGTCGCCGCGCAGATACCAGCCGCCGAAATCCTGGACCGGCGGAGGAGCATACGCCATCGGGGGCGGCGGCATGATCGGCATGTCGGCAGCGAACGCCACCGAAGACAGCAGGGATGCCGCGCCTGCGGCAATCAGGGTCGTTACGCTACGCATTGGCTTCGTCCTTTTGGGCCAGTGAGGCGACACGAAAGCCCCACGTCTGAAACTCACGGGCCGGACGATGCCAGCAAATGTTTAAGCGGCACTTAACCCTAATTTTTAAGGTTGATTTTCTCTCACCTTTTGCTGCGGCTGTTGCTTATGGGTCCATCAAAGCGCGCGTGTGGCGGCGAAAGATTGGCGATCTCGCCACAGGTGCTAATGAAGCGTTGACGCAGGCGCAGGGTTTTGCCGGCACGCAGGCCCTGAGTGTTAGCGAATGCTTAATGCGCGCGGAGGTGAAGCGGACCAACTGCACTAGCCAATGGCAGCGATGCGCTGTGGAGTTCTCATCGACGACCCGTCATCCTGAGGAGCGGCCGCTTGGCCGCGTCTCGAAGGATGAATCGGCCACCAGCCGGGCCGTCGATCCTTCGAGGCTCGCTCCGCGAGCGCCTCAGGATGACGGGTCAGGCAGTTCGCGATGACAGAGGCAGGTAGGGCCCTGGAGAACAGCAGCCCTAAGCCGCAGCGGCGTGGCCGAGTGCGCTGACGATGTTGTCGACGACCTCTTCCACCAGGATGCGATCGTCACCCTCGCCCATGACGCGGATCACCGGCTCGGTGCCGGAGGGGCGGATCAGCAGACGGCCATGGCCGTTGAGGCGCTTCTCGCCGTCGGTGATCGCGGACTTGACCTCGGCGTCGTCGAGCGGCTTGCCGCTGCGATAGCGCACGTTCTTCAGGATTTGCGGCAATGGATCGAAACGCCGGCAGATCTCCGACACCGGGCGGCGCAGCTTCTGCACCACGGCCAGCACCTGCAACGCAGCGACGAAGCCGTCGCCGGTGGTCGAATAGTCCGACATGATGATATGGCCGGACGGCTCGCCGCCGAGATTGTAGCCGCCGCTCAGCATCTGCTCGAGCACATAGCGGTCGCCGACCGGCGTGCGGACCATCGAAATCCCGTGGCCCTGCAGGAAGCGCTCCAGCCCGAGATTGGACATCACGGTCGTGACGATGCCGGGCTTGGCCAGGCGCCCCTCTTCCTTCCAGCTCTGCGCGATCACCGCGAGCAGCTGGTCGCCGTCGACGATGTGGCCGCGCTCGTCGACCAGGATGACGCGATCGGCGTCGCCATCGAGCGCGATGCCGATGTCGGCGCGCATCTCGCGCACCTTCCGCGACAGCGCTTCCGGCGAGGTCGAGCCGCATTCCTTGTTGATGTTGAAGCCGTCGGGTTCGACCCCGATCGGCACCACATCGGCGCCGAGTTCCCACAGCGCTTCCGGCACCACCTTGTAGGCGGCGCCATTGGCGCAATCGACCACGACACGCAGGCCGTCGAGCGAGAGGTCGCGCGGCAAGGTGCGCTTGGCGAATTCGATGTAGCGGTCGTGGACGCCGTCGATGCGGCGGGCGCGGCCGAGGCTCGCGCTCTGCGCCAGGCGGCGGTCGAGCGATTCGTCGAGCAGCTGCTCGATCTGCTTCTCGACATCGTCGGAGAGCTTGAAGCCCTGCGGGCCGAACAGCTTGATGCCGTTGTCCTCGAAAAGATTATGCGACGCCGAGATCATGACGCCGAGATCGGCGCGCATCGACTTGGTCAGCATCGCGATCGCCGGCGTCGGCATCGGGCCGACCAGCAGCACGTCCATGCCGACCGAGGTGAACCCTGCGACCATGGCGTATTCGATCATATAGCCGGACAGCCGCGTGTCCTTGCCGATCACGACGCGATGGCGATGGTCGCCACGCTGAAACACCAGCCCTGCGGCCTGCCCCACCTTGAGCGCGAGCTCCGGCGTGATCAGCCCATTGGCGCGGCCCCGAATTCCATCGGTCCCGAAATATTTGCGGCTCATGATACCCCCAACACGGACCTCTCGAACCACCCGGCGAGAGAGTCCTGAACGCCTACCAGTGTAGCGTGCATCGGCCTTATAGACTGCCAGGCGCTAAAATGACTTCAAAAAATATGATGAATCATTACCGCGGCCGAACCGCGTTTTTCGGCATTAAGCCGCTGAAAAATATATCATTATGGCCCTTCAGGCAATCCCCGGGAACGACTGCTGTCCCCTACCTCTTGTCGCCTCGCTTGACGTGCTGGTCACCCTTGCTGGGGGCCGGCTGGGTCACATTGACGGGGTCGGAACCGGGAAACGTCTCCTCCAGGCCCTCTTCCAGGGCCTCATCGAGCCGGCGCTTTTCGGCATTCTCGTCTGGCTTCGGCTTGGAGCCTGATTGCGTCATCGTGCTCTCCCATCCGTCTTCAGATTTGGCGGGCCATCCAACCATGCTAGATGACGGCAAGACTGAACACCCGCAAGACGTCTCCATCGAACTTGCGACCGAGAAGAAGGGCCGGGAACGTCCATGAAGCACATTACCTGCATCGAAGATCTGCGCCAGCTGCACAAGCGCAGGGTGCCGAAGGCGTTTTTCGATTATGCTGACCGCGGCTCCTACACCGAGGATACGCTGCGCGCCAACTCCGAAGACTTGCAGCAGATCAAGTTCCGCCAGCGCATCCTGGTCGATGTGTCCAAGCGCAGCCTGGCGACCACGATCCTCGGTGAGCCCTCGGCGATGCCGCTGATCCTGGCGCCGGTCGGCCTGCTCGGCATGCAGCACGGCGACGGCGAGATCTACGCCTGCCGCGCGGCGCAAGCGGCCGGCATTCCCTTCACCCAGAGCACGATGTCGATCTGCTCGATCGAGGATATTGCGGCCGCCGTCGACAAGCCGTTCTGGTTCCAGCTCTACGTCATGAAGGACCGCGGTTTCATCAAGTCGCTGATCGAGCGCGCGATCGCGGCGAAATGCTCGGCGCTGGTGCTCACCGTCGACCTGCAGGTGATCGGCCAGCGCCACCAGGACATCAAGAACGGCATGACGGTGCCGCCGGAATGGTCGCTGTCGAAGCTCTTGGACTTCGCGAGCAAGCCGTCATGGGTCGCCGGCGTGCTGCGCGGCAAGCGCCGCAGCTTCGGCAACATCGTCGGTCATGTCAAAGGCACCGAGGATCTGACCAAGCTGTCGGAATGGACCGCCTCGCAGTTCGATACCACGCTGAACTGGAAGGACATCGACTGGATCCGCAGCATCTGGCCGGGCAAGCTGATCCTTAAGGGGATTCTCGATGTCGAGGACGCCGAGCTCGCGGCCAAGACCGGCGCGCAGGCGATCGTGGTGTCCAACCATGGCGGCCGCCAGCTCGACGGCGCGCCGTCCTCGATCGAGGTGCTGCCGGAGATCGTCGACGAGGTCGGCTCGAAGCTCGAGATCATGTTCGACGGCGGCATCCGCACCGGCATGGACATCATGCGCGCGCTCGCGCTCGGCGCGAAGTCCTGCATGATCGGCCGCGCCTACGCCTACGGCCTCGGCGCCGGCGGCGAGGCCGGCGTCGCCAAGGCGCTCGACATCCTGGGCAAGGAGCTCACCACCACGATGGGGCTGTGCGGCGTCAACACCATCGCCGAGATCGACGACAAGGTGCTGGCGGTTTAGCGCAGCTGCAAACTCCGCGTCGTCCCGGGCAAGCGAAGCGCGACCCGGGACCCATAACCACCGATCGATATTGTTGCGCATGGCTGGGGCCACAGCGCACTTCAACAACTTAACCCTGTGGTTATGGGTCCCGGCTTTCGCCGGGACGACGTGTTGAGAGAGACTGGCCTTCGCGTCACATCGGCGGTGCGATGCCGTCGCGGCCGACGTTGACACGGTTGGCTTCCAGCGTGCCGTCGTCCTTCTTCACCGCGCCGAAGATGATGATCTTGGCGCCCGGCTTCAGCTCCGACTTGTCGCCGGAGACGAAGGTGACGACCGGGGTTCCCGGCGGCACCACGACTTTCTTCTCGCCGTCCTTGTATTTCACCAGGATGTTCTGGCCGTCGGTGCCCTCCACGGTCTCGGCGACGGTGGCGTTGGTCATGGTCGAGTTGGCGCGCAGGTCCCAGGGACGAAAACCTTCCGCGGCGCCGCGTTGGTTTTCCGGGAAGATGTGAACCGCGATCGCCTTCTGCGTTCCGTCCGGCTCGGGCATCGCGGTGACGCCGATATAGGAACCGGCCTTGATCTCCGACAGATCGGTCTTGGCGACGCCGAACACCGCGACGTTGTCGGTCGTGCGTACCTTCATATCGTCGCCGTCGCGCGACTTGATCGACAGCATCGCGCCGTCGACGGCCTCGATGGTGCCGCGGATGCGCACCGTCGGCGGTTGTTGCGCCGATGCGGCTGAGGCAAAGGCAACGAGAAGCAATGCGGCGAACAGCGTCGATTTCGGCATGGTGTTCCTCATGGGTTTGGCTGGCGAATCAGGGAACACCGGGGAGTTGCAGGTATTCCGTGCGGCTACCTCCCCTTCGCGGGAAGGCGACACGCAGGACAACTACGGACCGGATGAGGATGCTGTTACTGCGATAACGAAACTGTCATCCCGTAGCCCGGATGGAGCGAAGCGCAATCCGGGACTTTCTCAACGTCGGCACCGTCCCGGATTTCGCTTCGCTTCATCCGAGCTACGAACCACGCGTCACATCGGCGGCGTGAGGCCGTCGCGGCCGACGCTGATTCGGTCGGTTTCGAGCGAGCCGTCGGGCAGCTTCTTCATGAAGGCGATGACCTTGGCGCCGGCCTTCAGGTCGGCCTTGTCGCCGGGAACATAGGTCACGACCGGCGTGTCGGGCGTGACCTGCACCTTCTTCTCGCCGTCCTTGTACTTGACCAGCAATGTATGACCGTCATTGCCGACGACGGATTCCGCGACCGTGGCGTTGGTCATGCTGCTGTTGGGCTTCAGATCATACGGTCGCGAGCCTTCGCCGGTGCCGCGCATGTTTTCGGGGAAGACATGCACCTCGACCGCCTTCGGCACGCCGTCGGGCCCCGGCACCGTGGTCGTACCGATGAAGGAACCGACCTTGATGTCGGACAGCGCGATCTTGGTGAGGCCGAGCACCACCATATTGCCCGCCATGTGCAGCTTGACGTCCTCGCCGCCGCGCGACTTCACCGCGAGCGTATCGCCGTCGACGCTCTCGACGGTTCCACGCACCCGCGTCGGCGGCTGCTGCGCCAGCGCGTAAAGCGTGGATGCCGTCACCATCGCAAGCGCAATGAACGGACGAATGACATGGGAACGGCTGGCAGGCATCATTGATCTCCGGGAGGGAACGCGGGGGGACTAACACGAGACACCGTTCCGGAGACGCTATTCCAGGCCTCAAGTCTTTGTGAGATCGGCCTCGACAAGCGCACGCAATTCCGCCGTGACCTGCGGGCGCTGTCCGAACCACAATTCGAAACCGCGCACCGCCTGATGCAGCAGCATGCCGAGGCCGTCGGCGGTCTTCAGGCCACGCGCCTCGGCTGCGGCGAGCAGCGGCGTCACCAGCGGCACATAGACAATATCGGAAACAACCGCATTTTGCGGCAGCAACCGCACATCGACCTCGAGCGCGGGCTGGCCATGCTGGCCGAGCGACGTGGCGTTCACCAGCAGCCCTGCGCGCGGCAGCACCTCGCCGACCGTGTCCCACGTCGCGGGATGAACGCGTGCGCCGAACTGATCGGCAAGCGCGCGGGCGCGGTCGATGGTGCGGTTGACCAGATGCACGCGCGCGATCCCGCGCTCGATCAGGCCGAACACCACCGCACGGGCCGCGCCGCCGGCGCCGAGCACCAGCGCGTCTTCCGTGTTGTCCCAGCCGGGCGCGCAGGCGTCGAGATTGTTGATGAAGCCTTCGACATCGGTGTTGGTCGAGCGCAACTCGCCATCGGCGAACCACAAGGTGTTGGCGGCGCCGACGGCGCGGGCGCGCGCATCCGGCGTCGACAGCGCCAGCGCGTGCTCCTTGTGCGGAATGGTGACGTTGGCCCCGACGAAGCCGCGCAGCGACAGGCGGAACAGGAAATCCTTGAAATCCTCCGGCGGCACCGCCTCGATCACATAGCCGCCGTCGATGCCGAGTGTGCGCAGCCAGTAATGATGGATCAGCGGCGAGCGGGAATGCGCCGCCGGCCAGCCGATCAGGCACGCGGCGCGGGTTTTACCTTGGGTGTTGTCTTGAGCATTGCCTTGGGATGTCATGGCCGTGACATCGGCCAAGGCAGGCGCGCTGTCAATCCATCCGCTTCGCGGTTGCGGCAACCAGCGCGCTGAGGGCGAACGCGGTGCCCGCGGCAAACCGGATCGCACCGAGATTGATCCAGCGGTAGGCAAGTGCCCCGAGCAGAGCGCCCGCGACCAGCGCCGCCCACAGCAGGACGTTAGGCAGCCAGGCCCAGGGCGCACCGCCGGTCAGGGCGGCAGCGATCAGCTGCCCCGCCTTGACCAGCGCGCCCGTGACATAGGTCAGGCCAAGCCCGGCCCCGCCTTCGAGCTGGAACACGGCGTTCTCGAGCCCCATCGCCAGCACGATGGCGACGACCGCGGTGTTCGGCAGGCCGTAGGCATAGGCGATCGCCGCCGCCATCAGCAGCAGCGCCTCGACCAGCAGGACCAGGGGCTGGCGATGCGCGATGCGGCTGAGCACGATGAGGCTGCCGGCCGCGGCGCCGGCGACGAACAGCACGATCAGTTCCAGTGCATCCAGAGCGTGCTGCCAATGGCCCTCGGCCAAGGTCACGCCGAGCCGCGTCGAGTTGCCGCTCATGAAGGACACGAACAGCCCGCCAAGATGCAGATAGCCGATGCCGTCGACATAGCCGGCCAGCGCGCTGAGCGCGCAGGCCAGCGCCAGGTTACGGCGGGATTCAAGCATGATGTCGTTGCGCCCCCATCAGGGACACAAGCTAGCGGCCTCCGGCCATCCTGCCAACGATCACGCCCGCGCAGGGCGTGATCGCAGGAAGTCACCGCTCAACTTTGCACTCGAAGCGGTTGTCGCGACCCAGGGGGTTGGTATCGAGGCAAGCGACGCCCGGGACCGAGTGAGCGCGCCGGTCGATCGCACACCATTTGCCGTCGCGCTTGGCCCACGCCACGCCGCGTAGGCGCGGCGTGAAGTAGACCGGCTCGTCGAACTGCGGCTCGACCATCACTAGCCCGGCGGTATCGACCAGCCCCCACTTGCCGTCCCTGAGAAAGGTCAGGAGGCCGAAATCGACGTTGACCCCCACGCGTTCGGCGCCAATGTCGATCCACGTCTCCCCGGTTCGCGACAGGATAGCGCGCTTGCCCGCGGCTTCCGACACCATCACGGGACTGATACTGACATCGCACAGAACGCCCGGCCGCGGCGGAATGACCCAGGATTGATCCGAAAGCCGGAGCACGCCGGTCGCTCCGGACAGGGTCACAAAGGCGGTGTCATTTTCGCGACGCAGTGCGGCCGCGTCGAATTTCGGCTCGATCAGCCATGATCCGTCCGAGCGCATGAAGCCGCGCTTGCCGTCGATCGATGCGACGAAGAGGCCGGCGCCGGTTGAGAGGTAGTCGAATTTGAGTTCGAGCACCCAATGTCCATCGGGCCCAAGGCGACCCCATTTGCCGTGAAGCTTGGCATTCTTGACGTCCGGTCCGGCCCAGACGATCGCGTCAAACACCACAGGCGTCACTGGGTTCGAGCCGGCGTCGACCAAACCGAATTTGTCTCCGATCTTCAGAATGAATGGCGGAGTGCCGCCATAGCACGACGCGTCGATAAGCCGGCCGTCGGGCGGCTGCAGCGGGCTGCCGTCCGCCTTGAAGTAGAGCGCTTCCTTGTTCTTGTACGCGTCGAGCCGGCCATCGGCGCATTGCCCGATCGGCTGATCGTATTCGGCGTCGATAATTACGCGGCCATTGAGGTCTAGAAGCCCCCACCGGTCGGCCGTCTTGAAGTGCCAGCCAAACACAGCGCCCGGGTGATCGGACTTGAGGCTGGCAAAGGCAAACTGAAGCTGTTGATAATTGGTCTGGAAAATCCATGCACCTGACTTGTCGATCACGCCCACGATGCCGTCGCGCTCGGCCGAGGTGCGATCGAAGCCCGCAATGAACCACCCGGCTTTGTCGAAAACCGGCTCGATGACGAAGTTTCCCCGCCGGTCGATAAAGCCGACCTTGCCGTTGACGGTCACGCGTGCGAGCCCGTTATTCAACGCACTCACCTGCTGGAATTTCGGCTCGACGAGCCAGCTTCCGTCTGCGCGCATCAGCCCCCAAAGCTTGTCCTTTTGCACCCAGCGGAGTGCCGGATTGTTGTCGAACCCAGGAATCGGCGGTTTGCGCGACTCGATCAATCGGCCCTGGACGTCGATGACATCGGTGAGGGACGGCTCAGGGGCGCTGACGCTGAAGCTCGCTTCGCCGGACGGCGTAAACGCGACCCGGCTACTGGAAAAGTCCTCCCCGCCGGTCATACCGCCCAGGTGCCGGTCTTCCGATACGGCAAAACGATCAGGACTGATCGCTCGGATGAATCCATATTTCGGCTCGATCACCATCTTGCCGTCCTGGTCGATCAGACCGGACCTTCCATCCACATCGACCTGCGCGAAGCCGAACCGATAGTCGTCGACGATGCGGTATTGTGGTTTGACGATCTCGTGGCCGTCCTCGTCGATGAAGCCGTAGAGACCGCCGAGGCGGACGGCGGCCCGCTGATCCGAGAATGTGCCGATCCAGTCGTAGCGGGGAAATACCGCGACCGTACCGTCGCGGTGCACCGCTCCACACAGACCGCCGGGAAACGCGCACATTGGCAGGGGGCCAGACGAGGGAGTGTCGTAGGGTGAGGGCCTCTGCGCGATCAAATCCTGCAAAACGGCCTTGCCGGCCGGCGTCAATTCCATCGGCTTGTCTTGCGCAAATACGCCATGCATCAACAGTACGCCTGCCAACGCGGCAACTTTCGACCACACGCGCACGGTCCTGCCCTCACCGTCCAAACCGGGATCGACGAGTAGGCGCACTCCGTGGCGGGATAGTGTCGGTCATTCTACAATGTGTAATTGCACATCGTTGCAGGCCGATAGTGACAGAACCAAATGTAGCCGCGAGTCCCGGGCGCAAGTTTTGCGCGCCCGGGATGACTGTTACAGCCTCACGCCGCGTCGCGATGCGCGGCGATGATCTGGTCGGCGGCGCGGCCCGTCACTTCGGCCATGCGGTCGAACTGGCGGGTGAAGGTGCCGGCGCCGGCGGTGGCGGAGCGCAGCTCGACGATGAGGTCGCCGATCTCGGATTCCGGCATCGTGGCACGGACGCAGTCCCAGCCGCTCCAGCCCTCGCGGGTGTCGAAGCCGAGGATCTGGCCGCGGCGCGCCGACAGGATCGCGTTGATCTTGGCGGTCGCATCGGTCGGACAGACGATCTCGACCATGTGGATCGGCTCCAGCAGCACCGGCTGGCACTGCGGCAGCGCCTCGCTGACGCCGACCCGCGCCGCGGTGCGGAACGCAAGGTCGGAGGAGTCGACGCTGTGATAGGAGCCGTCGGTCAGCGTGACGTCGACGTCGATCACGGGGAAGCCGAGCGGGCCGCGCGTGAGCGCGTCGACCACCCCCTCCTCCACCGCGCCGATATAGTTGCGCGGCACCGCGCCGCCGACCACCTTCTCGTGGAATTCGAAGCCGCTTCCGCGCGGCTTCGGCTTGATGTCGAGCACGACGTCGCCGAACTGGCCGTGGCCGCCGGACTGCTTCTTGTGCCGGCCGCGCTGGGTGACCGCCTTGCGGATGGTCTCCTGATAACCGATCGCCGGCGGATGCGATTTGACGTTGACGCCGTAGCGGTCCTTCAGCCGTTCCTGCGCGACGCGCAGATGCATCTCGCCCTGCCCCCACAGCACGGTGTCGTGGGTGCGCGGGTTCTGGATCATCGTCAGCGACGGATCCTCCTCATTCAGCCGCAGCAGCGCCTGGCCGAGCTTGACGTCGTCCTTGCGGTCGGTCGCGGCGATCGAGATCGACAGCACCGCCGCCACCGGCTCGATCTTGACCAGCGAGGCCGGGGCGGTCTTGCCGCTCGACACCGTATCGCCGGTCTTGATCGCATCGAGCTTGCCGAGCGCGACCGCGTCGCCGGCTTCGGCCTGCGGCCGCTTGCTGTCATGCGTACCCGAGACCGCGAGGATGCCGGAAACCCGCCCGCTCTCGCCGCTCGAGGATTGCAGCGTCGCGCCGTCGTCGAGCCGGCCTGCGAGCACGCGCGCCAGCGACAGCTTGCCGCCGTGCTGCAGATGCACGGTCTTGAACACATAGGCCAGCGCATCCTTCTGGTCCTTGATGCCGAGCCGCGCGGCAGTCTCAGTGACGCCGGGCGCCTCGTGGCGCAGCGCCTTCATCAGGCGGAGCACGCCGTTCTCACGGCTCGCCGCACCAAGCAGCACCGGACAGATCAGCCCTTCGCGCAGTTCGCGCGCGAGATCGTCGAACACGGCATCGCGCGGCGGCTGGATATCCTCCAGCAATTGCTCCATCAGCGCATCGTCGTGATCGGCGAGCTTCTCCAGCATCGAGAAGCGCGCTTCCTTCTCGCGATCGAGATTGCCGCCTTCCAGCGCCATCACCTCCGACGGCTTATGCTCGCGATAGACGAAGGCGCGCTCCAGCGCGAGATCGACGAAGCCTTCGATCAGATCGCCATTCCAGATCGGGATCTGGCGCAGCACCAGCGGTACGCGCGACGCCGGCTGTAGCGTCGCAAGCGTCTCGCGGACGCGCTTGTTGGCGCGGTCGATCTTGTTCAGGAACAGGAAACGGGGAATCCCGAGCTCCTCGAGCTCGCGCAGGATGATCTGCAGCTGCGGCAGCTTCTTCTCGTCAGCCTCGCAGACCACGACCGCGGCATCGACCGCCGGCAACGCGGCACGCATGTCGTGCGCGAACTCGATCGAGCCGGGACAATCGATAAAGGTGTAGCTGTCCCCCATAAAGGTGGTGGTCGCGGCGGTCAGGCCTACGCCCATCTTGTGTTGACGTGCCTCGGGGCTGGCATCGCCGACGGAGGTTCCGGCATCGACGCTGCCGGCAGTCTTGATGGCGCCAGTACGCGCCAGGATCGCTTCCAGAAGTGTGGTTTTACCGCTTTGGAAAGGGCCCACCAGCGCGATGCACCGTGGACCTCGGGGACTTCTGACGTCTTGTCCCATTGCCGCCTCCTCGTGTTGGAGCTCGGCCCATGATTGGGTCGGCGACCGTTTATGCTCTGCCTGCGTTTGACATTTGGCAAGCGGGAAAACGTCGCTGCGGTGCGGCGTCGCGGAAGTTTGCGACGGCGGAGCTGCGCGCCGTCATTCGCCGGACGATTGCGTCCGATGCATCAGTTCCTTGGCGCAAGTCCCGGCGCAATCTCGCGCCAGCGCTGCACGATGTCGAGCAGGCGCTGCACGGCAGGCGACACATCTTCCTCGCGCCACGCAATCGTGAGCGGAGCCGTCACAACAGGCGCGGCAAGCCGAACGTACGACACGCCGCGACCGGTCTGCGCGCGCGCCGCGCCTTCAGGTACGAGCGACACGCCGACACCGGCGGCGATCAGGCCGATCGCGGTTTGCAGATGTAGAACTTCCTGTGCGAGCCGCGGCGTGAAGCCGGCGGCCTGGCAGGCCGCGACGATCAGGCCGGTAACCGAAGGCTCCGGCTGCGCCGGATAGAGCACGAAGGCATCGTCGGACAGTTCGGCGAGCGCAATGTCGCCGCGCGCCGCGAGGGGATGCGTGCGCGGCAGCGCCGCGACATAGGGCTCATCGAGGATCAGGCGCTGCGCGAGCCCCGCTTCGGGCAACAGCGCCGGGCGTGCGAAGCCGACGTCGATCCGGCGCCGCCGCAGCGCCTCGGCAGTCTCCGCCGCCAGCATCTCGTCGAGCACGAGCTCGACATCGGGACAGGCGTCGCGATAGGCGCCGATGATATCGGGCAGGCCGGCAAACATCGCGGAGCCGACGAATCCGATCGCAAGCTTGCCGGCCTGGCCGCGACCGACGCGCCGCGTGTCCGCAACCGCGCTCTCGAAACTTGCGAGCAGCGCGCGTGCACGCTCAAGAAACAGCTCGCCGGCCTCGGTAAGCCTGATCGGACGGCTATTCCGCTGCAGCAGCGTCACGCCGAGCTCGTCCTCGAGCTGGCGGATTTGCTGGCTCAGCGGCGGCTGTGCGATGTGCAGCCGCTCGGCCGCGCGGGTGAAATTCAATTCCTCGCCGAGCGCCACGAAATATCTGAGGTGTCGCAATTCCATGCCGGCGATATAGCACGGCGGCCGGCGCCGGCAGCCATACGCAATAGCTCTGCTACCGTATCGAACGGGTATTGGACCGGACGCGCGAACGCGGACAGCCTGCGGCAAACCACAGGAGGTCAACATGACCGCACTGGAAAAAGCTTTCGCGGACGCAGCCGCGGCCGGCATCACGCAACAGAAGATCGACATCGGCGGCCTGTCCGTCAACGTCGCACGTTTCGGCAAGGGGCCGGCGCTGCTCCTGCTCCATGGCTGGCCGGAGTTCTGGCTGGTGTGGCGCCCGCTGATGCTGCGGCTCGGCGACAGTTTCGAGCTGATCGCGCCGGACCTGCGCGGCTGCGGCGACACCGGCAAGCCGGTGCCCGGACCTGACGCGTCCGCCACCGCGGAGCGCCACGCGCTGGACATGTTCGCGGTCATGGACGCGCTCGGTCATATCAGCTTCGGCGTGATCGGCGGCGATCTCGGCGCCTATGTCATGCAGGCGATGTCGCATCGTCAGCCGCAGCGGCTGACCGGCACGCTCTATCTCTGCACGCCCTATCCGGGCCTCGGCCAACGCTACGGCGAGCCCGGCCACCTCATCGAGGTCTGGTATCAATACTTCCAGCAGCTGCCATGGGCCGCGCAACTGGTCGGAAGCTCGCGCGAGTCATGCCGGCTCTACTTCCGCCATTTCCTCGACCATTGGTCGGGCGACGATCCCGCCGTATTCGGCGACGACCTGCTCGAAGCCTATGTCGATAACTTCATGAAGCCGGGCAACATCCAGGGTGGCTTCGACTGGTATCTCTCGTCCGCGCCCAATCGCAGGCTCTGGCTGGAAGGCAGACTGCCGGCGCAGCCGCGCATCGAAATCCCTTCGCGCTTTCTCTGGGGCCGCCGTGATCCGCTGATCGCGCCGGAATGGTCGGACAGGCTGGGGGACTATTGGAGCGAACCTTCGATCAGGTTCGTCGACACCGGGCATTATGTTCACGCCGAGGCGCCCGGGATCGTTGCCGAAGAAGCCCGCGGCTTCTTCGGCAGATTGCAGAACGCCGCGCGCGGGCGTTAGCGGCCGGGACGCAGCTCCAGGCTCTCGAGACCGGCGGCGATGTTGACGCCGACCTGGCCCTGCACGCTGAGCGGCTGCAGGGCGATCGTGTTGTCGGAGCCGCCGACCAGCACATTGCCGCCGACGCCGACGCCGAGTGTCGCGCTGCCCTGCGCGCCGGCATAATTGCCGGAGAGCGCACCCGGCCCGAGCCGCTCCACCGGTGCGTAGACGCCCCAGGCCAGCGCCGATTCCTGGGTGATGCCGAGATCGATGCCGACCTTTTGGATGGTCGCGATGTAGCGATCCTCAGGCAGGCCATTGGCGCGCAGCACGCAACCGAGATGGGTCACGGAGCCGACGATGAAGCCGACACTCGCGCCACCGCGGCATTCCAGGACGCCGACCTGAACGCGCTGGCTCGGCTGTTGGGCGTCGGCGCCAACGATTGCGGTCAGCGTGGCGATGGCGGCACCGGCGAGGAGAGTGAAGCGACGCATGTTGGGGAGTCTCCGGCTGAGAGGCATGACGCGAGCAGAGAGCAGAACGGCGCCGTGTCTGTGGCGCCTTTCGCATCCTATGCCACAACATCGATTGTGCAGCCAGAATTTGCGGTGCTCGGCCACCAATTGTTGCAGGATGTGGCGCTATTGCTATGCCCCGCGCCCCCTGCAGAGTCTGTCACGCAACCGACAACAAAACGACAGACCGCAAAAAAAGAGGCCCGCTTTCGCGGGCCTCTTTGATCGAACACCGACCAGCTTAGTGGTGGTGATGATGACGGTGGTGACGATGATGCCGGCGCGGACCGGCGGTGCGGACCGGCTCGAGATCGATCCCGGCGATGCCGGCCGCAACGTTGAGGCCGGTCTGGCCCTGCACGCTGATCGGCTGCAGCGCATAGGCGTTGTTCGGGCCGCCGAACAGGAAGTTACCGCCGGCACCAAGGCCGACCGACGCGTTGACGCCGACGCCGCCGTAGCTGCCGGCAAGCGCACCGCGCGGAAGCTGCGTGGTCGGCGCGCTCACGGCCCAGGCGAGCTGGGTCGTCGCGGTGACGCCGAGGTCGACGCCGATCCGCTTCACGGTCGCAACATAAGGCTCAGGACGGCGGCCGCCGCTCTGGAACACGCACTCGAGGCGGGCAACAGAGCCGACGACGAAGCCGACGTTCTCGCCGCCCTGGCATTGCAGAACCCCGGCCTGAACCTGCTGGGGTGCCGCGTTGGCGGTGGCGAACGGCGCCAGCAACGCAAGCGCTGCAAGGGTGAGAGTCGAAAGTCGCATTGGTCTGTCTCCGCAAGGTGAACTGAATTTGTGCGGCGGACAGAATGCAAGGGTCGTGTCCAAAACAAGGCAGTTCGCAAAGACGCCGTAAAAACTTCCCGCGTGTGGCATCGAAGTTCGCGCACACACGCGTGAGATGAGCAGGTTGTGATTTGACTCCGCGATTTTACCGCCGCGCGATCTCAGCACACAAACAGAAACGCTCCCGCACCAGGTGCGGGAGCGTTTCCCAGTTTCTTAGTTCAGACCGATTACCGCAGATTACCGCAGAAGCGCTGGATGCGCTTGCAAGCATCCTCGAGATCCGAGGTCTTGGTGGCGTAGGAGATGCGGAACGCGGGTCCGAGGCCGAACGCCGACCCCTGCACGACCGCGACGCCTTCGCTCTCGAGCAGCTCGGTGACGAACGCCTCGTCGTTGTCGATCACCTTGCCCGAGGGCGCCTTCTTGCCGATCGTACCGGCGCAGGACGGATAGACGTAGAACGCGCCTTCCGGCCGCGGGCACTCGATGCCGTTCGCCTGGTTGAGCATCGACACCACGAGGTCGCGGCGCTCCTTGAACACCTTGTTGTTCGCGGCGATGAAGTCCTGCGGACCGTTGAGCGCCTCGACCGACGCCCACTGCGCGATCGACGACGGGTTCGAGGTCGACTGCGACTGGATCGTCGCCATCGCCTTGATCAGCTGCGCCGGGCCGCCGGCATAGCCGATGCGCCAGCCGGTCATGCAGTAGGCCTTCGACACGCCGTTCACGGTCAGCGTGCGCTCGTAAAGGCTCGGCTCGACCTGCGCGGCCGTGGTGAAGACGAAGTCGTCATACACGAGGTGCTCGTACATGTCGTCGGTCATCACCCAGACATGCGGATGCTTGACCAGCACGTCGGTGATCGCCTTGAGCTCGCTCCGAGTATAGGCCGAGCCGGTCGGGTTCGACGGCGAGCACAGGATCACCCACTTGGTCTTCGGCGTGATCGCCTTCTCGAGATCTTCCGGGCGCAGCTTGAAGCCGGTCGAGGCCGGGCAAACCACCGGCACTGACTCGCCGCCGGCGAGCGCGACCATTTCGGGATAGCTGACCCAATACGGCGCCGGGATGATCACCTCGTCACCCGGATTGATGGTCGCCATCAGCGCATTGTAAAGCACCTGCTTGCCGCCGGTGCCGACGATGATCTGGTTCGGCTTGTAGCTCAGGCCGTTCTCGCGCGAGAACTTGTTGATGATGGCTTCCTTGAGCTCCGGAATGCCGCCGACATCGGTGTACTTGGTCTTGCCGGCCTCGATCGCGTGGATCGCAGCCAGCTTGATGTTGGCGGGCGTGTCGAAGTCAGGCTCGCCGGCGCCGAGGCCGATGACGTTGCGGCCCGCGGCTTTCAGCGCGCGTGCTTTGTCCGTGACCGCGATCGTCGCGGACGGCTTCACACGGTCGAGCGCAGCGGACAGGAAGGCCATTATCATCTCCTGGCAAACGTCGTGAGCCGTTGGGCCACGACTTGATTTGAATGGGATCGCGGCACCCTAGGCCTGTCGCCGCTGCATCGCAAGAAGCTTGGCGGTTAAGCACCAAAACTTTCCCGCATGGCTCGCAACACGCGCAATATTCCGCAAGTTCCGGCCCCAAATGACTCATATCCGGCAAGTCCGCTGATGGCCGCTCCAGCCTTGCCGGCAAGGCCTGCGGCCGCGTGCGCCGGCGCGGATTGCTCCGAGGACAATTGCCGTGCGGCGCTTGCCAGATGGTGCCGACGGCGGGCGGTCCGTTGCAGCCGGTGGGCACATCGCGCGATCGGGATGGCGCGTTAACGTTTGTGAATTGCCGCGCGCCAGCCAAGGTATCGATGGCATCGACCGGCACCGTGCACAGTGTCGCGCAGCCGTGATCCGAGTTGTTCTGCCGTGTTGATGGAATCGTTCTGCACGCGTGCAGTGCGGTAGACGTTTCGACTTTTTCCACGTTCCAGGGCTTGCGACGCACCCCTGTCGGCATCATTGTTTAGCGGCATTGCGGTGTGACAGGCCGCGCAATTTTCAAGCGTACCGTCTCAGACCAAGTGAACCTGTGAACCCCGACGCAATGTACAAGCTCTATTCGATGCAGCGCTCCGGCAACAGCTACAAGGTCCGGCTGGCGCTTGCGGTGCTGAACACGCCATACCAGGCGATCGAGATCGACATCCTGCGCGGCGAGAGCCGCACCCCGGACTTCCTGGCCAAGAATCCGAGCGGCCAGGTGCCGTTGCTCGAGGTCGCCGAAGGCCGCCATCTCGCCGAGTCCAACGCCATCCTCTGGTACGTCGCGATCGGCACGCCGCTGGCGCCGGAGTCGCGGATCGAGCGCGCCGAGGCGCTGCAATGGATGTTCTTCGAGCAGCACGCGCTGGAGCCGAATATCGGCGCCGCCTATTTCTGGCTGTCGCTGGTCAAGGGCGGGCGCGACCTGCAGACGCACGCGCTCGAGGACTGGATGGAGCGCGGCTATGCGGCGCTGCAGGTGATGGAAAATCACCTCAAGGGGCACGCCTTTTTCGCGGCCGAACAGTTCACGGTCGCCGACATCGCCCTCTACGGCTACACCCACGTCGCCGACCGCTGCGACTTCGACCTGGCCACCTTCCCGTCGATCCGCGCCTGGCTGAAACGGGTCGAGCAGACCCCCGGATTTGTCTCGATGGATTGGCAGCCTGGTGCCGGGGCCGAGCCTCAGGCCCGCCTTGTGGCAGGCGTTTGAACAACCGGTCTGAATTCCGGGAATAGCGGGGAAACTGCCCAAATAACGGGCAAAACCCCCGTTGAGGCCGCATTTTCGCCGTTTTCGGGGGACCTCGCCGCCGCAATGTTGCCGGTGACGCTGGGCAGATTCGCTCGGATGTCGCGAGTGATTCGCTCGCGGCTTGAGGGATTTACACCATGAAACGGTGGTCCGGCACGGCAGGCTTCCATGGCCGCCCTGCCCCAGTGGCATCATCCCGCCTGACGAACGCGATCGCCGCGTCGCTCGCGCTTGGCGCACTGACGCTGTGCCTGGTCGTCGCCGTGACGCTGCTGGCGAGCAACATCAGCATGGCGACATCGATCCCGGCGTAATCCAGCAATTCCATTTGGCACCTGATCCGCGGCAAGGCGCGGGAGAGACAGCGGCGCGACATGATGAAGACCCCCGTGGGACTTGTGACTGTGACGCTGTCGGCGGCGATCCTGCTCGCGGCATCGCTCCTGATCGTGACCGGCACGCAGGGCGAAGACCGTGCGCACCCCGCGCATGTTACGGCGCCGGCCGCCAAGCCGGCTCCGCACCGCTAGCGCGAACGCGCTAGCTCCATTTGTGGAAGATGAAGAACGCGCCGGCGGCGATGAAGGCGAAGCCGAGCGCGTGATTCCAGCCCAGCGGCTCCTTCAGATACAACACCGAGAAGCCGGCGAACACGACCAGCGTGATCACCTCCTGCATGGTCTTGAGCTGCGCCGCGCTATAGACCGCGCTGCCCCAGCGATTGGCCGGCACCGCCAGCCAGTATTCGAAGAAGGCGATGCCCCAGCTCACCATGATGACAAGGGGGAGCGAATGATCCTTGAACTTGAGATGGCCGTACCAGGCGAAGGTCATGAAGACGTTCGAGGCAAACAGCATCAGGATCGGCAGCAGCGAAGGCGAAATGGCGGGCATCGATGTCCTCTTTCAAGCAAAGCACGCGGTAACCCGCAGGCCCGGAACCGGGTTCCATGGCGATCTGCATATCATTTGATTTGAAAGCAGCGAAAGCTGGTTCGGCCCGCGCAAGGCCGGCTTAACGGTCGGGACGAAAATCCCGGCGCCGTTGCGGAGCTGTCGTCAAACTACCGCCTTATCGTTCGTTTGACAGATGGCGAGAACGCGCATGCGGTTTGATTGGCGTGCAATTTCAGGTCCGGCCCTGACGGCGATCACGGCGCTCGCCGCCTTCCTGATCGATCGCCTCCTTGTCCACGTCCCCAATCCCGCGCCGCTGTTCGTCTGCATCGTGGCGCTCGCCAGCTCGATCAGCGGCATCGCCTCGGGGCTCGTCTCCGCCGCGATCGCGGTGGCCGCCTCGGCGCTGTTCTTTCTCGATCATCGCGCGCTGCCCGGCTACGACGCCGCCGACGTCGCGCGGATGCTGATGCTGGCCGCGACCGCGGCCGGCACCGCCCTGATCACCGGAATGCTGCGGCAGAAATGGATCGACGCCTTCGCCGCGGACCAGCAGCATCACGCCACCTCGGCGCGGCTCGCCGCCGCGCTCGACCAGGTCGACATCGGCATCGTGCTGCTCGATGCCGACACCCGCGCCGAATTCATCAACCGCGCCTTCCGCGAATATTTCGCGCTCTCCGATGCGCAGGCCGACAGCAAGCCGCCGTTCGTCGCGCTGATGTATCATGGCCGCGATACCGGCGCCTACGAATTGCCGGAAGACGAGCTGAGCGCGTTCATCGCCGAGCGCATCGCGATGATGCGCTCGGGCGATTCCACGCCGATCAACCTCAATCTCGCCGACGGCCAGGTGCTGCGCTTCAGCTGCACGGCGCTGCCCGACGGCGGCCGCATGCTGAGCTACACGCCGGTGACCGACCTCGTGCGGCACACCGACGATCCGGCCAAGGCCGACGAATATCGCGCGCAGCGCGCCGGGCGCGAACGCCATCTGGCGCGGCTGCTGCGCGCCGCCGAATGAGGCGCGACCACGTCGGCAATTGATCCCGCGAGATAGCGACGGTAGAACCTTCGCGAGCGATGCGCAGACATCGTGCAACGCGGGATCATCCAGGGTTCGTTCATGTCCGACGACGTCACCATCCGCTTCGTCACGCGCGACGATTACGCCCAGTGGCTTCCTCTGTGGGACGGCTACAACGCCTTCTATGAACGGTCCGGACCGACCGCGCTCGCGCCCGAGATCACCGCGATGACGTGGCAGCGCTTCTTCGATGCCTACGAGCCGATGCATGCGCTGGTCGCCGACGCCGGCGGCACGTTGCTCGGTCTGACGCACTATCTGTTTCACCGCTCGACCACGGCGATCGCGCCCACCTGCTATCTGCAGGATCTCTTCACCAGCCAGGCCGCGCGCGGCAAGGGCGTCGGCCGCGCCTTGATCAACGGCGTCTACGCGCAGGCGAAACTCGTCGGTTCGCCGCGCGTCTACTGGCAGACGCACGAGACCAATCACACCGCGATGCAGCTTTATGACAAGGTCGCGGACAAGCCCGGCTTCGTCATCTATCGCAAGATCATCTGAGCGCGCCTGCGCGGCCTGTGGATGGAATGGAGATGTCACCGGCGCGTTACAAAGCCCGGCTAGGCTTCCGCGTGCGTAAGATCAGGCCCCCCGTCTCAGATCTTCGCCCCGAGCGGTCCCCGTCAGTCGCCGCGTCTGACCGGGACCGCTTTTTTTGTGACACTGCCGTCCGTGATAGGTGCCATGCGTGATCGGCGGTAGGGCGGCACCTTGCCGCCCGTCGGCGTGCTTGTCACAATGCGCGGCATCCCTCGCCTATCCCACAGGATTGTCTCATGGAAATTCGTAATCTCGGCGGCTCCGGCCTGCGCGTGTCCGCGGTCGGCATCGGCTGCAACAATTTCGGCCAGCGCACCGATCTGGAGACCTCACGCAAGGTGATCCACAAGGCGATCGATCTCGGCATCACGCTGTTCGACACCGCCGACATCTATGCGGGCATGGGCGGCTCGGAGACCGTGCTCGGCACCGTGCTGGGCGATCGCCGCAAGGACATCGTGCTCGCCACCAAATTCTCCAAGCCGATGGCGACCGACGGCACCAAGCAGGGCGCCTCGCGGCGCTACATCATGTCCGCGGTCGAAGCGAGCCTCACCCGCCTGAAGACCGACTACATCGATCTCTACCAGCAGCACGATTACGATCCGCTGACCCCGATCGATGAGACGCTGCGCGCGCTCGACGATCTCGTGCGCCAGGGCAAGGTGCGCTACATCGGCAACTCGAACTTCCCGGCATGGCGGATCGCGGAGGCGGAATACGTCGCGCGCGAGCTGAACGTGAACCGCTTCGTGTCCTGCCAGGACGAATACAGCCTCGTGGTGCGCGGCATCGAGAAGGACCTGTTGCCGGCGGCTCAAGCATACAATCTCGGCCTGCTGCCGTTCTTCCCGCTCGCCAGCGGGCTGTTGACCGGCAAATATCAGCGCGGCACTGCGGCGCCCGCTGACACCCGCTTCGCCAAGGCGCCGGCCTTGAAAGATCGCTACGTCACGCCGCGCAACGAGGACATCGTCGAGCAGCTGCAGGCCTTCGCGCAGGCGCGTGGCCACACCATGCTCGAACTCGCCTTCTCCTGGCTCGCCGCCCGCCCGCAAGTCGCAAGCGTCATCGCCGGCGCGACGCGCGTCGAACAGGTCGAGCAGAACGTGAAAGCGATCAGCTGGAAGCTGAGTGCGGAGGAGATGGCGGAGATCGACCGGATTACGAAGTAGCCCTCGCTGTCGTCCCTGCGAAAGCAGGGACCCATAACCACAGGATTGGGTTGTTGAGGCGCGCTGTGGCCCCAGCATCGCGCAACGTTCAACAGCCGTGGTTATGGGTCCCGGCTCGCGCTTCGCTTGGCCGGGACGACGCCGTGGTTGTGGCGAGTGCTATGCCACCAATCCCTTCATCGGCTTCACCGGGGCGCTGTCCGGGAACACGGCATCGGCCAGCACGCGCTCGCCGAGGCCGAACTGGTCGTGCAGCACGCCCTTGATCACGGCGCGCAGGTCGGCGGTCGGGGCGAGGTCGCGGGCCTGGTAGAGATTGGCCGGCTTCAGCCCCGGCCAGTCGGTGATCATGCGGCCGCCGTTCACCGCGCCACCGGCGAGCAGCGCGATGGTGCCGGTGCCGTGGTCGGTGCCCTCGGTGCCGTTGATGCGGGCGGTGCGGCCGAACTCGGTGGCGACCACGATCACGGTGTCGCGCCAGCGCGCGCCGAGGCCGCTCTGAAATTCCGCCAGCGCGCCGTCGAGACCGCCGAGCAGTTGCGCGAGCCGGCCAACCGGGCCGCCTTCATTGGCATGGGTATCCCAGCCGTCGAAAGCGAGCGCGCCGATCCGTGGACCGTCATCCGCCGCCATCAGCTTGGCGGCGCCGCGCGCCACCAGCCGCATTGCCGCCACGCCGCCACCGCCGGGCGGCGGTTTCATCTCGTTGCCTTGCGCCTGCTTCTCGAGCTGCAAGCCTTGCGTCAGCGCGCTCGCCAGCGTCGGATCACGGTGCTGGTAGAGATCGAGCAGCCGCATCGCGGTGTCGTCGGCGGCCTGCGGCAGCGCGGTCGGCGCCCAGCCGACGGTTGGCGCTGCGCCGCGCAACACCAGCGGCGTGGTTGGCCCGACCGCGAGCGCGCTCGTCACCCGCTCGCCCTTTGGCAATGCTTCGAGCGCGCGGTTGAGCCAGCCGGACTGCACCCGCCCGGGACCGGGGAAGCCGCTCTCCAGCACATCCTGGCCGTCGAAATGCGAGCGGTCGCGATAGGACGTCGCAACCGCATGAACCACCGCGGCCTGCTTGGCGCGATACATCCGCGCGAATTCCGGCATCGCCGGATGCAGGCCGAAGAAGGGATCGAGCATCACCGCCGCGTTCGGTCCATCGGCTTTCAGCGCGATCGCGCCGTGCAGGCCGGCATAATCCGGGTCGCCGATCGGGGCTACGGTGGCAAGACCATCGAGCGCGCCGCGCAGGATGATGGTGACGAAGCGCGGATCGCGGCCATCGGCGGCGCGCGCGAATTTCGGCAAATAAGCCCAGGCGGCAAAGGAGGCGCCGCCGAGCAGCAGCGCGCGCCGCGACGTCGTCTGCAGCATCAGGCTCTCGGAGCAATCCATGATCATCTCCTCTGGAATTCCGGCGACATCAGCAGCAGCGCCAGCGCCTGCTGCCGCGATTCCGCGCGCTCGATGGTGCGCCGCGTTTCCGCCGAAGCGGCATCCGCCGCAATCAGCTCGAGCAGGTCGCGCGGGTCGAACCGGTCGGCGAGCTGGGAGCCAAGCTGCGCCGAGATGTCGAGCCTGAGCTTGATGCCCTCAGGCGCCGCCCAGGCCGCAGCGGTATCCGGAAAGCCGTTCGGCCCGGCCGGCGACCACAGCGGCTGGCCGAGCACGTTGAGACCGTTGAGATAGCGGCCCGGATCCTCCGGATTGCGCGCCAGCAGTCGGCCGGAGGCGAGCAGGAATTCATAAGGCGAGCGCATTTTCGTCAGCGGCGCCTGCCAAGCTTCATTCGACTGGACGAGCGCGGTGGCCAGCGCCCTGAGATCGCCGTCCGTTCTGGTGAAGGTGTCCTGCAGCTTCGCCACCAGTGCCGGCGGCGGATCGTCGGCAACGAAATGGCGGGCGAACTTGGTCGCGATGAATTTCGCGGTCGAGGGATGCCGCGCGATGTCGGACAGCACGGCCTCGCCCTGCGCGAGGCCGGCCTGGGCATAGGTCTTGCCCAGCACCTGCTGCGGCCCGGGCTGATGCGCATTGGCGTTGAACACGAAGCTGCCGGGCGCACCGAGCTGGCCGCGGCGGCCGGCAAAGGTCCAGCCGGTGATCACACGCGCCAGCGACGTGACGTCGTCCTGGGTGTAGCCGCCGCCGACGCCGAGCGTATGCAGCTCCATGATCTCGCGCGCCAGATTCTCGTTGAGGCCGCGGTTGCGGTTGATGCCGGCGCGCGACTCGGGGCCGAGCGATTGCTGGTTGTCGAGGAAGAACAGCATCGCCGGATGCTGCTCGACGGTCTTCAGCATGTCACCGAAGCGGCCGAGCACGTGCGGGCGGATCGCCTCGCGTTCGAACGAGCCGGCCCACATCCGCGCCAGCGCGCCCTTGTTGGCCGAGATGCAGAAGTGGTTGGACCAGAACACCACGAGCCGCTCGACGAAGCCGCAATCGGCGACCACGCCGCGTTGCAGCCGCGCCAGCGCCTCGGCGCGGAACGTCTTCTGGATGATGTTGAGCGGCTGCGCCGGCGGCTTGGGCGGACCGGCCACCGTCTGCATCGTCGGAGGCTGCATCGTCGCGGACGGCGTCATCGTCGCATTGGCGCTGTCGGCGGCCTGCGGCTGCATCGCCGGATCCTTGCCGGCGATCTCCTTCGCGGCAGTCGACAGCGACAGATTGCGCCGCGGTTGCGGCTTCGCGTCGGATCCCTGCGGCGGCGTCTCGCTCGCGCCTTGCTGCGCGGCCTTCGCGGCATTGCGCGCCTGCTGGATCTCGAACTGATAGTCGAACACCTGCTTGCCGAGCTCCGGCGTCGAGAGCAGGCCCGGCACTTCGAGCAGCGCGCCGTTCGGACGCATCAGATCCGCCAGCACGAATCCGCGCGGATCGGAGGCCGCGTTGATGAAGTCGCCGGCCGCCCCGCCACGGGCGCCAAATCCAAACCGGTTGAGAGCAACCAGCGCGGCTTGTGAATCACGGGCCATCAGAATTCCCTTAACGGCCTATCCCGGCTATATCTCTTGCCCAGCATCATAGCGCGGCCCGGGATGAACCCGAGATTAATTCGCGCATTAAATCGTGGTTAGAATGGACCTCTCGTCACACGATCGTTCCGAACCAGCATCGCCGCGCCGGCTTGCCTGCACGGCATGCGGCAGCGAATTCTCCTGCTCGCTCACGGGACCGTGCTGGTGTTCCGACGAAAGCTTTCGCCTGCCGATGCCGACCGACAGCAGCGACTGCCTCTGCCCCGCATGCTTGCGGAAGCTGGCGGAACAGCAAGCCGCGGCGGGCGCCAAGTGACCGCACCCTGGACCGTCGACGCCGTCCTGCTCGACATGGACGGCACGCTGCTCGACACCGAGAAAGTCTATTTCGACAGCCTGGTCGCGGCGCTGAATACGTGCGGCTATACCGACGGCGTCGGCGCGCTGTGCCATTCCATGGTCGGGCTTCCCGGCCCGGTCTGCGAAGCGATGCTGCGCGATCATTACGGCGCGACGTTTCCGCTCGACGAGGTCAATCGCGCCTTCATCGTCACCCGCGATCGCATGTTTGACGCCGGCCTGCCGCTCAGGCCCGGCACGCTCGCGCTGCTCGACGGCCTTGCCGCCGCCGACCGCCGGACCGCGATCGTGACCTCGTCATCCCGCCGCACGGCCGAGCGTCATCTCACGCTCGCCGGCATCCGCGACCGCTTCGACACGCTGCTGACGCTTGACGACGTGACCCACGGCAAGCCGGACCCGGAGCTCTATCTGAAGGCGGCCGCGCGCCTCGACGTGACGCCGGCGGCCTGCATCGCGGTGGAAGACTCCAACCACGGCGTCACCGCCGCCCACGCCGCCGGCGCCATCACGCTGATGGTGCCCGACATGGCGCCGCCGACCGACGCGACGCGCGCGAAATGCGCAGCCGTGCTGCCGGACCTCAACGCGGTGCTGGCGCTGCTGCGGGCGCGCGGCGCGCTTTAACCGTCGTTGCGAGCGAAGCGAAGCAATCCATCGTCCCGCACATGCGGGTAGATGGATTGCTTCGCCGCTTCAGCGCAAATTGTTTTGCAATTTTGTCGCGAGCTCCTCGCAATGACGGAGGCCGATCGGCCAGAGCCTGTACTCATAAAAGTCCGCTTCTGGGGGTGAAGCGGATGCCAGTCGGCTCGGCCGTCATTGACAGCTTTTGACCCACGACAGAATCGGTCTTTTTGTCGAGTGCTGCTCGCCCTCAACACGCAGAGAGTCCGGTGATCAGCCGTTCACTAGTGGACACCCGCCATCTTTCAATGGACGAAAGGCTTCCGCTGCCGGGATGGTGGCGCGCAGTTTGTAGAAGTCGCCGAAGTATCTCGATTCGGCGGGCGATTTTACCTGAAACAGATACATATCGTGGATTTTGCGTCCGTCGGCCCGAATGATTCCTTTGCCGTACAGGCGGTCGTCGGTCGGAATCTCCTTCATTTTGGCGGCGACGGCGCGGCCATCGGCGTCAGATTTTAGCGCCTCGACCGTCTTGAGATAGTGGGTCACGGCCGAATAGACCCCCGCCTGGGCCGACGTGGGGACCTTGCCCGGGCGCTCAACCTGCCAGCGTTTCGTCCAGTTACGGTTGTTGTCGTTCATGTCCCAATACCAGGCCTCGGTTAAAACGACGCCCTGCGTTATCGGCAGACCAAGCGCGGCAATGTCGCTCACCCACAACAGGAGACCTGCGATATTCTGTCCGCCTTTGACAACTCCAAACTCGGCCGCCTGCTTGATGGCATTTGTGGCGTCGCCGCCAGCGTTAGCGAGGCCGATCACTTTAGCCTTGGAGGATTGTGCCTGGAGCAGAAATGATGAAAAATCACTGGTGTTAATCGGCACCCGGACCTTGCCCAGCACTTTCCCGCCATTGGCTCCCACAACCGCCCCTGCGTCACGTTCAAGAGCGTAGCCGAACGCATAGTCGGCGGTGACGAAGAACCAAGTATCGCCACCCGTCTTTACCATCGCCTTGCCGGTACTGTTGGCGAGCGCCCAGGTATCGTAGACCCAATGAATTGTATTGGCGTTGCACTTTGGACCGGTGAGGTCCGACGTCGCCGCGCCCGTAACCAGGAACAGCTTGTTCTTTTGGCGGGCGATCTCACTTACTGCCAGGGAAACGCCGGAATTCATGCCGTCAACGATCACATCGACCTTGTCGACATCGAACCACCTGTTGGCGATGCTGGCGCCAACGTCAGGCTTGTTCTGCATGTCGGCGCCGACGATTTCTACTTTCATCCCCTTGCCAGCCGCACCAAAATCTTCGACCGCGAGCTTTGCGGCCGCGACCGCGCCAGGCCCGCCGATGTCCGAATAAATGCTCGACATATCTGTCAATACGCCGATCTTGACGATGCCATCGGTATATTGCGCGTTGGCCGAATTGTTCACGAGAGCGGCCGCGACCATGATCACACTGAAAATCGTTTTCATGTGCTACCTCGCAACGACACACCGACACGAGCTCTATCAATTTTATCAGTTTTTCCGAACTACCTTTGCGGCGGCTCTTGACAAAAGCGTCCGGTCGGGCCCGCTATTGCGGGGTACTCCCTTCAGTAGGATGAAGTCCTGGATAGGAGCCGCTCACTTCCGAGTGAAGACGCTCCAACACGCCGGCAACGAAATTGACCTGCGTGTCCTGGCCTATGAAAACGTGCAATGCGCTCTCTGGGCGTCGGCGCATTAATAGAAGCGATCCGAGCATTCCAATGCCGACGTGCACTCAGACCGGATTCGATGTCGCCTTTCTGAGAGCGAAGCGGATGCGGCCCTAGCCCCGTTTTCGCCTCGGCTTCCCCATCGCCGTCTCGATCAGCGTGCGCGCGGCCTCGCCGGCGGTCTCCATGTAGCTGGCGTCGCGATGCAGCAGCACCACGGCGAATGATCCGTCGAGCAGCAGCATTATCTGCCGCGCCAGCTTGAGCGGATCGGCGATGCCATGCTCCGCGAAGGTCGCGCGCAGCCAGTCCTCGAACTTCTTCTTGTGCGCGGCGCCGATCCGGATCGCGGGATGCCCGGGCATGTTGGCAAGCTCGGCCGAGGTGCGCAGGAAACCGCAGCCCTTCCATTTCGGATGCCGTGCCGAACGCGCGAGGTTCTTGAAGATCGCCTCGACCTTCACCGGCAGCCTGCCCTCGGCCTCCGCAAACCATTTGCGAAACAATGCAAGGTTGGGCTGGTCGCGCGCGGCGAGATAGGCGGCGACGAGGTCGTCCTTGCTCTTGAAGTGATAATACAGCGTGCGCTTGGTGAGGCCGGCCTTGGCGGCGACCTCGTCGACGCTGACGCGGCGGATCCCTTCACTGTAGAACAGCGAATTCGCCGCCTGGACGATGCGCTCGCGGGTGGGCTCGGAGGGTCGGGGCATCCGTCGTATGTATACTCACCAGTGAATATACACAAATTCCGCCAGCCTCTAGGTTCGGCCCACGAACCCCCATGCCGGAGACTGCGCCATGCCCGACCCCATCCTGCTCGCCATGGACGACGGGATCGCCCTGATCACCCTGAACCGTCCCGCGCAACTCAACGCGCTCAATTACCAGCTGATCGATCAGCTGATGGCGGCGCTCGACCGCATCGAGGGCGACGCCGAAGTGCGCGCCGTGATCCTGACCGGCGCCGGCGAGCGCGCGTTTTCGGCGGGCGCCGACATCAAGGAGTTTTCCGAGAGCGTCAAACAGGGCGCCGCGGTCGCAGTGCGCGACTTCGTCCGCCGCGGCCAGGCCATGACCGCGCGGCTGGAGGCGTTCAAGAAGCCCGTCATCGCCGCGGTCAACGGGCTCGCCTTCGGCGGCGGCTGCGAGATCACCGAGGCGGTGCATCTCGCTGTTGCCAGCGACCGTGCGCTGTTTGCAAAACCCGAGATCAAGCTCGGCATGCCTCCGACCTTCGGCGGCACGCAGCGGCTGCCCCGGCTGGCCGGACGCAAGCGCGCCCTTGAGCTGCTGCTATCAGGCGATCCGTTCCCGCCCGAGCGCGCGCGCGAGATCGGGCTGATCAACCGGATCGTGCCGCATGATCAGTTGCTCACCGCCGCGCGCGAACTCGCCGGCCGCATCACCAGGCATTCGCCCGACGCCGTCGCCGGCACGATCACCGCGGTGACGCGCGGGCTCAACATGCCGATCGCCGAGGGCCTGCTGGTCGAGAGCGAGCAGTTCGGCGCGCTGGTGCCGAGCCACGATCTCGCCGAGGGGCTCGCGGCGTGGAAGGAGCGGCGACCGGCGAAGTATGTCGGGGCGTGAAAACCCGCTAGCGCTACATTCGTCATTGCGAGCGAAGCGAAGCGATCCATCGACCCGCATGCGCGGAAAGATGGATTGCTTCGTCGCTTCGCTCCTCGCAATGACGGAGGAGCTCGCCCTACCGCACCACCGCCGCGGTCTGTCCGAACAGCAGCTTGCGCTCTTCCTCGGTGCGGATCGCGGGCTGGCCGAAATTCGGATTGACCTCCTTCGCCTTGGCATAGGCGCGCTCGGTCGCCGGGCGCTTGCCGATCGTCTCCAGCCAGCGCTTCAGATGCGGGAAGTCGTCGATCTCCTGGCCCTGGTTCTTGTAGGGCACGACCCAGGGATAGCTCGCCATGTCGGCGATCGAATAGTCGCCGGCGATGAATTCGCGGTCGGCGAGCCGCTTGTTGAGCACGCCGTAGAGCCGGTTGGTCTCGTTGACATAGCGATCGATCGCGTAAGGCAGCTTCTCGACGGCGTAGTTGCGGAAGTGGTGGTTCTGCCCGGCCATCGGCCCGAGCCCGCCCATCTGCCAGAACGTCCACTGGATCGCGTCATAACGGCGGTAGAGATCCGCAGGCAGAAATTTTCCGGTCTTCTCGGCGAGATAGAGCAGGATCGCACCGGACTCGAACAGAGAGATCGGCTTGCCACCGCCCTTCGGCGCGTGATCGACGATCGCCGGAATGCGGTTGTTAGGCGCGACCTGCAGGAAATCCGGCCTGAACTGATCGCCCTTGCCGATATTCACCGGGAAAACCTTGTATTCCAGTCCGGTCTCTTCGAGGAACATCGTGATCTTGTGGCCGTTCGGCGTGGACCAGTAGTGGAGATCGATCATGGGCGAGATCCTGCATTTCCAGGGATTGCTGACGCATCGGCGAGAAAGATGCGAATGCATGGAGTTGGGCGCATAACCGCACCCAAGTCAATGGCGGCGCATTGCGCCGCGCGCGAATGTGATCTGCAAACGACGCAAGCGCCCGATTGAGCTGCGCCCCGATAGCACCTAGGCTCCGCATGGTTCGCATTGAAGAATTTTCAAAACTTGGGGGATAATAATGACACGGGATTTGGCACGACGTGATTTCCTGAAAGGCTCGGCGGCCATCGCCGGCGCCGCGGCCGCGGGCGCATTCTCCTGCGTCGAGATCGCGAGCGCCGCGCCGATCGAGGTGCCGACCGTCGACAAGCTGTCGATCCGCGTGCTGGTCGATTCGAGCTTCGACATCTTCTTCAAGCCGAAACAGGCTAACGGCGTCTCGATCGCGCCGGCGGCGCGCGGCGCCGACTTCCGCAAATCGCTGCACAATGAATGGGGTCTGTCGCTGTGGCTGGAATCGGAGGCCGCAGGCAGCCGGCGCAGCCTGATGCTCGACTACGGCTACACGCCCGAAGTGCTGCTCAACAACATGGAGCTCGTCGGCGTCGATCCCGCCAAGCTCGATGCGCTGATCGTGAGCCATGGGCACTACGATCATTTCGGCGGCCTCAACGGCTTCCTCGACAAATTCCGCGACAAGCTGCCGGCCGACGTGAAGCTCTATGCCGGCGGCGAGGACAATTTCTGCCACCGTGTCAGCGCGACGCCGACCAAGGGCCAGTTCGCCGATTTCGGCACGCTGGATCGCCGCCAGCTCGCCGCCCAGCGCGTCACCACGGTGCTGTGCGAGACCCCGACCGTGATCGCCGGCCACGCCTTCACGACCGGCAAGATCACCCGCCGCAGCATCGAGCGCGTGCTGCCGCAGACCTGGGTCGAGTTCGGCATGAAGGACGGGCTCGGCTGCAACGCCAGCCACTATCTGCCGGCCGAGATGGAGGGCAAGATCGTGCCCGACGAGCACATCCACGAGCACGCGACCTGCTTCAACGTGAAGGATTTCGGCCTGGTCGTGATCTCGTCCTGCGGCCATGTCGGCATCGTCAATTCTGTCAAGCAGGCGCAGGAGGTCTCCGGCATCCAGAAGGTGCATGCGATCGTCGGCGGCTTCCATCTCGGACCGGCGCCGAAGGACTACCTCACCGAGGTGGTCGCCGAGATCAAGAAGCTCGACCCCGACGTGGTGATCCCGATGCATTGCTCCGGGCTCAACTTCGTCCAGGAGGCGACCGCGCAAATGGGCGACAAGGTGCTGGTCACGACGACCGGCAGCCGCCTCTCCTTCGGCATATGATCGCGCCGCTCCTGCGCATGATTGCATGCGCTGGCGCGGGCCTGTGGCTGACGCTGGCGTCGGCACTGGCCGGCGATGCACTGGGGCAATCGACGCGCTCGGCCGCCGAGATCATGGACATCCTGATGTGGAACAGGGAGCCGGTCGGCGGCCCGTTCGCGCTGACCGATCAGGCCGGCCATGCGCGCACCGACAAGGAGTTCCGCGGCAGGCTGATGCTGGTCTATTTCGGCTTCACCTATTGCCCCGACGTCTGTCCGACCGATCTGCAGGCGATCGCGCTCGCGCTCGACAAGCTCGGCCCTGACGGCGATCAGGTGCAACCGATCTTCATCACGGTCGATCCCGAGCGCGACACCGCTGCGCATCTCGCCGAGTACGTGCCGCTGTTTCACCCGCGCCTGATCGGGCTGACCGGCAGCTTTGATGCGATCCGCAAGGTCGCCGATGCCTACAAGGTCTACTACGCAAGGGTGCCGCTGAAGGACGCCGGCGACTACACCGTCGACCACACCGCCTACATCTATCTGATGGACCGCGACGGCAATTATCTCGGCTTCTTCCCGCCGGGCACGTCGGCCGACCGGATGGTCGAGATCATCCGGCCACGGCTCGCCGAGCCGGCGCGCTAGTCGAGCGGCAATGACGGGCTCGGCGACAGCTTCAATGCATCCGCCCATGCGCGCGCAAAAACACCTCGCCGGTTTCCGTCACCATCACCCGCATGCCCTCGACCGAGGGACGGCGCGCGACATAGCCGCGGTCGACGGCGTCTTCCCAGATCGTCAGCCGCGGGCATGAGGTGCGCCAGACCTCGAGCACCTCGGCATAGGGCCGCGGCTCGCGCGCGACCCATTCCACGAGATCGAGCACCAGGGCGTCGGTGGTCTCGGTCATCGGATATTCTCCCTCGGCATCGTCATGCCCGGGCTTGTCCCGAGCATCCACGTCTTGGTTCGGCATCAAGAAAGACGTGGATTGCCGGGCCAAGCCCGGCCATGACGGATGGTGATATTTCTGCGCTGCTTGGCCTCCGCCGGCAAACTGAGTTATCTTGCCCTTGCATCAGTTTTCCTGAGGGTTCATGCGGCGGCTGCTCTTTCTCAACGGCATCAAGGCATTCGAGGCCGCGGCGCGGACCGGCAGCTTCGCGGCCGCAGGCAGCGAGCTCAACGTCTCAGCCGCGGCGATCAGCCGGATGGTGCATCTGCTGGAAGAGCGGCTCGGCGTCGCGCTGTTCGAGCGCAAGGCCAACCGCCTGGTCACCACACAGGCCGGCCGCGCCTATCAGGGCGGGCTGACGCCAATCTTCGACGCGCTGGCGAGCCTCACCGCGCAGGTCACGGCATCCGCAAGCGCACGGGTGCTGACCGTCGGCGTCGGCCCGACGTTTGCGCTGAAATGGATGATCCCGCACCTCGCCGAGTTCCGCAAAGCGGAGCCCGACATCGAGGTGCGGATCACGACCGGCGGCATGGCGGTGCCGTTCGCCGACGACTGGAGCTGCGGCATCCAGCTCGGCGACGGCCAGTGGCCGGGCCTCGTCGCCGAGCCGCTGTTCGCCGCCGACCTGATGCCGGTGTGCACCGCGCGGCTCGCCAACGCCCTGAAGCGTCCCGCCGACCTCAAGGGACCGAGCCTGATCCGCGTCGCGCATTCGCCCGACGACTGGCCGTCCTGGCTGAAGGCTGCGGGCGTGCCGCGCCTGACGGCGCGCGGGCCAGAATTCCAGTTCTACGGCCAGGCGCTTCAGGCAGCTAGCGACGGGCTCGGGATCGCGATGGGGATCCGGCCCTATATCGATGACGATCTCGCCGCCGGCCGGCTGGTGGCGCCGTTTGCGCTCAGCGTGCCGAAGGGCATGCGCTGGTACCTCGTCTATCGCGGCTTCCACGCCGAGCAGCGCGATTTCGCCGCGTTCCGGCGCTGGATCATCCGCGCCGCCGCGGAACCGGCCGCCCGCCGCAAGGGAGCGCGCAATGCCTGACGAGACCATCGACACGCTGGTGATCGGCGGCGGCCAGGCCGGGCTCACCATGAGCCACCGGCTGAAGCAGCGCGGCATCGCCCATCTGGTGCTGGAGCGGCGGCGAATCGCCGAGCGCTGGCGCAGCGAACGCTGGGACGGCCTGATGTTCCAGTTTCCGAACTGGTCGGTGCGGCTGCCGGAGTTTGCGTTTCCGCACAGCGATCCCGACGGCTTCTCGGACACCGCCTCCATCATCGCCTTCATCGAGGACTACGCCGCCTTCGTCGCGCCCCCGATCCGCTGCGGCGTCGAAGTGACAAAACTGCGCCGCGACGCCGACGGCTTCCTCGCCGAGATCGCCGGCGGCAGCATCGCGGCCCGCAACGTCGTCATCGCCACCGGCCCCTATCAGCGGCCGCTGCGGCCCGAACTGTTGCGCGAGCACCCCGGCGTGTTTCAGGTTCACGCCAGCGATTACAAAAATCCCGCGCAATTGCCTGATGGCGCGGTGCTGGTGATCGGTGCCGGCGCCTCGGGCGCGCAGATCACCGACGAACTGATCCGCGCCGGCCGCCGCGTCTTCCTCTCGGTCGGGCGTCACAACCGCCTGCCGCGCCGCTATCGCGGCCGCGACCTGTTCTGGTGGCTGGCCGAGATGGGCGTCGACGAGACGCCGGTCGAGCAGCGCGGCCCGTCACGCCTGCTGCCGGTAATTACGGGCGCCCATGGCGGCCACACCATCGATTTCCGCCGCTTCGCCGCTGACGGCGTGACGCTGCTCGGCCGCGTGACGGCGGCGCGCGACGGCGTCCTCGAGATCGCGCCCGATCTCGCCGCCAACATCGCCGATGGCGACGCCTACTACGCGACATTCCTCGGGATCGTCGACGACTTCATCGCGACACGCGGCCTCGATCATCCCGACGATCCCTTGGCGCGCGTCCGCTTGCCCGATCCGCCGTGCCTCACCGCACCGCTTGATACCGTCGACCTGCGCACCGAACGGATCAGCAGCGTGATCTGGGCCACCGGCTACGGCCTCGATCTGAACTGGATCGACATACCGGTGCTGGACGCCCATGGAGCACCGCGACACCGCCATGGCGTCTCCGACGTCCCGGGACTGTATTTTCTCGGCCTGCAATGGCTGTCGAAGATGAAATCCTCGTTCCTGTCGGGCGTCGGCGACGACGCGGCCGTGCTCGCCGATCGCATCGCGGCCCGCAGCTAGCGCGTTGGTGCGGTTCGCCTGAAGAAACCGCGTCAAAACAAAATGATGGAACTCCTTTGCCCCGTCGGAAATAAACCGCGCGACTTGTGATCTGGTTCACATTGGGCGCCGCGCGCCCATGCTTCCTATGAGAAGGGGCATCCTGAGGTCGCGATGATTTACAGCGGTTTTGAGATCAAATCGTTCGAGGTGGGGAAGGGGCAATGGCACGCCAGGATTCAACGGGTCGATCAAAGGCCGGTCGTCATCGATGGCATGCCGTTTCCGATGCTCGACATCGGCTTTGCGTGGTCCGATCCGGATGCGGCGATCGACGACGCGAAGCGGACTATCGACCGGTTCCCACAGCGGTATGGCATGACAATACGGTCGGCGTGACCGGCAACGTCGTGGTCGCGATCGCCCCGCAATGCGAGCCGGATCCGGTCTGGCCGGCGCAGGTCAGAACCAGCTGCCCGGAATGCGCCGCCCGGCTCTCGCTGCTGCGCGTCATTCCCGGCCGCGCCGCCGAATACTGGACCATGCGCTGCGACGGCTGCGGCGGGATCCATCTCGACATCGTCGACCTGCCGCGGGCCTGAGAAACTGTCGTCATTGCGAGGAGCGATAACGACGAAGCAATCCATATTCCCGCTTGTGGCGCGATGGATTGCTTCGCTAACGCTCGCAATGACATGGATGGGAACTCCCCCGTCACGTCATCCAGCAGCGGCCTGCTGACACCCTGCTGTCAGCAGCCTCGCCTGTGCGCCAATCCAGCCGTCGATTGCCCTTTTCTCGCTGCCGGACTCGTCCCATATTCCGGGCATGGCGAAGACACCGAACACTCCGAAAAAGCCCGGCAAATCCCCCAAATCCAAAGCTCATCGGCCCGAAGTCCAACCGATCGGACCGGCGCTGGCTGAGCTGCTCAATCCCGCGATCAATCGCGGCGATGCCGGCATGGGTTCGGGCACCGGCCTGCAGCCGCCGCCGGACAATTCCTGGGACCGCCGCGCCGGCGGCGAAGCCGCCGCGCATCGCGCGCGGGCGTCGACGCGCGAGACCAGCGAGGACGTTGCCAGGCGCGACGCTTCCGGCCTCGAGGAAGCTCCGCAGGCCAATTACGGCACCTCGGCCACCATCCCGACGCTCGATCCGGAACTGGCGCGACAGCTCGGCCTGCCGACCGCCGAGGACGACGACGAGGCGCTCGCCCGTCCGCCGCGCAGCAAGATGGAGGCGCTCGGCGTCAAGGCGACCGCCGACGCGCTGGAGAACCTGATCCGCGACGGCCGCCCGGAATTCCGCAGGGATGACGGCTCGATGCGGGTGTGGACCCCGCACCGGCCGCCGCGCCCGGAGAAATCCGAAGGCGGCGTGCGGTTCGAGATCAAGTCGTCCTACGAGCCCAAGGGCGACCAGCCGACCGCGATCGCGGAGCTGGTCGAGGGCATTGGGCGCAACGACCGCACCCAGGTGCTGCTCGGCGTCACCGGCTCGGGCAAGACCTACACCATGGCCAAGGTGATCGAGGCGACCCAGCGCCCGGCGCTGATCCTGGCGCCGAACAAGACGCTGGCCGCGCAGCTCTATGGCGAGTTCAAAAGCTTCTTCCCCGACAACGCGGTCGAGTATTTCGTCAGCTATTACGACTACTACCAGCCGGAAGCCTACGTTCCGCGCACCGACACCTATATCGAGAAGGATTCCTCGATCAACGAGCAGATCGACCGCATGCGCCATTCGGCGACGCGTGCGCTGCTCGAGCGCGACGACGTCATCATCGTTGCTTCGGTGTCCTGCATCTACGGTATCGGCTCGGTCGAGACCTACACCGCGATGACCTTCGCGCTGAAGAAGGGCGAGCGCATCGACCAGCGGCAGCTGATCGCCGACCTGGTCGCGCTGCAATACAAGCGCACCCAGGCCGACTTCACCCGCGGCACCTTCCGGGTCCGCGGCGACGTCATCGACATCTTCCCGGCGCACTACGAGGACCGCGCCTGGCGGGTGAACCTGTTCGGCGACACCATCGAGACCATCGAGGAGTTCGATCCGCTCACCGGCCACAAGCAGGACGAGCTCGAATTCATCAAGATGTACGCCAATTCGCACTATGTGACGCCGCGCCCGACGCTGGTGCAGGCGATCAAGTCGATCAAATCAGAATTGAAGATGCGGCTCGACCAGCTCAACGACCAGGGCCGCCTGCTGGAGGCGCAGCGGCTGGAGCAGCGCACCACCTTCGATCTCGAGATGATGGAGGCGACCGGAAGCTGCGCCGGCATCGAGAACTATTCGCGCTATCTCACCGGCCGCCGCCCCGGCGAACCGCCGCCGACGCTGTTCGAATACGTGCCCGACAACGCGCTGGTGTTCGCCGACGAAAGCCACGTCACCGTGCCGCAGATCGGCGGCATGTTCCGCGGCGACTTCCGCCGCAAGGCGACGCTCGCCGAATACGGCTTCCGCCTGCCCTCCTGCATGGACAACCGCCCGCTCCGCTTCGAGGAATGGGACATGATGCGGCCGCAGACCGTCGCGGTGTCGGCGACGCCGAGCGGCTGGGAGATCAACGAGAGCGGCGGCGTGTTCGTCGAGCAGGTGATCCGCCCGACCGGGCTGATCGATCCTCCTGTCAATATTCGCCCCGCCCGCACCCAGGTCGACGACCTCGTCGGCGAGGTCCGCGCCACCGCGCAGGCCGGCTACCGCTCGCTGATCACGGTGCTGACCAAGCGCATGGCGGAGGACCTCACCGAATATCTGCATGAGCAGGGCATCCGCGTCCGCTACATGCACTCCGACATCGACACCATCGAGCGCATCGAGATCATCCGCGATCTGCGCCTCGGTGCGTTCGACGCGCTGGTCGGCATCAACCTGTTGCGCGAGGGCCTCGACATCCCCGAATGCGCGCTGGTCGCGATTCTCGATGCCGACAAGGAAGGTTTTCTGCGCAGCGAAACGTCCTTGATCCAGACCATCGGCCGCGCCGCGCGCAATGTCGACGGCAAGGTGATCCTCTATGCCGATCAGATGACCGGCTCGATGGAGCGCGCCATCGCCGAGACCAACCGCCGCCGCGAGAAGCAGGTCGAGTACAATACTGAACATGGCATCACGCCGGAGAGCGTGAAGAAGTCGATCGGCGACATCCTCAACTCGGTCTACGAGCGCGACCATGTGTTGGTCGAGATCGGCGACGGCGGTATGGCCGACGACGTGATCTCGATCGGGCACAATTTCGAGGCCGTGCTGGGCGACCTCGAAACGCGGATGCGCGAGGCCGCCGCCGATCTGAACTTCGAGGAAGCCGCGCGGCTGCGCGACGAGGTCAAACGGCTGCGCGCCACCGAGATGGCCGTGGTCGACGATCCGACCGCCAAGCAGCGCAACGTGCAGAAGCAGGCCGGCGCCTATGCCGGCACCAGGAAATACGGCGATGCCGCCAACCTGCCGGTCGCCGCGCTGAAGAACAAGACCGCACAGACCTCGCTCAAGGCGAGCCGCGGCGGCAAGTCCGGCTCACGGGTGCACAAGCCCGACCTCGACGAGATGCACGGCCCGGAATCGCTGCCCTTCCGCCCGAGCAGCGCACTGCCGGCCAAACCGTTCGGCACCACGAGCCGCATCATCCAGCCGAACGACTCGCGACAATCAGGCCCGGAGTTTGGGCCAGCGCCGCGGAGCAGCGGCGGGGCTCCGGGCAAGCGGGGCGGGTGGAAGAAAAGGTAGATCATGACGCGTGCCGAGCTGCTCGGCTTCCTGCGGATGCATCGGCTCGCTGTCGTGAGCACGGTCCACGACGGCGCGCCGCAGGCGGCTGTCGTCGGCATCGCGGTCAGCGATGAACTCGAGATCATCTTCGATACGCTGACCACCTCACGCAAATACCAGAACCTCCGCGCCGATCCCCGCGCCGCACTGGTGATCGGCTGGGACGCCGAGCAGACCACGCAGCTCGAGGGTGTCGCCGACTTTCCGACCGGTGCGGAGCTCGCCGCATGCAAGCAGGTCTATTTCGCGGCGTGGCCCGACGGCCCGCAGCGGGAGGCGTGGCCGAACATCGGCTATGTCCGCGTGCGGCCGTGCTGGGTGAGGTTCAGCGATTTCGGCGTGATGCCGGTGCGCGTTGAGGAGATTGAACTGGAGTAGATGCGTAGCGCTAGATTTTTGATTCCGTTTCGCTACGCTGGTCTCATGAAACTCGGCTTCGAAGAATCGCAGACCTCCTATACTAGCGGCTCGCAAAGCGCTCGTGCCTGGACGGAAGCCTGGGTGAAAGCCTGGGCCTACTGTCCCCATTGCGGCAGTGCGAAGATGTCGCAGTTTCCCAACAACAGTCCAGTGGCGGACTTCCTGTGCGGATCGTGCAGCGAAGAGTTCGAGCTCAAGAGCCAGAAGGGAAAGTTCGGCCCCAAGGTTGCCGACGGCGCTTACAAGACGAAATGCGAACGTCTTGGTGCAAGCAATAATCCCAATCTTTTGCTGATGAACTATGACCTTAAGACGCTTGCGGTCGTCAATCTGCTGATTGTCCCGAAGCATTTCTTCGTTCGGGATATCATCGAGGAGCGGAAGCCGCTGGCGGCGACCGCCCGGCGCGCCGGCTGGATCGGCTCCAATATCCTGCTCGGGAAGGTCCCGGAGTCCGGGAAAATCCACATTGTCCAGAACGGTGTCATTCGAGACAAGGAGTTGGTCCGCGCGGAGTGGCAGAAGACACTGTTTCTTCGAAGCGAGTCGCTGGAATCGCGTGGCTGGCTTCTCGACGTCATGAAGTGCGTGGAGTCGCTGGGCAAACGCGACTTCACCCTCGAAGAAGTCTATGCTTTCGAGCGCCATCTTGGCGATCTGTATCCGGGCAACCAGAACGTCCGGCCAAAGATTCGTCAACAGCTCCAGTATTTGCGTGATCGCAGATTCATCGAGTTCCTGTCGCGGGGCAATTACCGACTGAAATAGTGAGGACAGCTATGGCTTGGTTTCTCAATCTCTACCGATGTGCGCGCTGCAAGAAAATCTGGACTGACGAGTGGTCTTGCACTTGCGACGACGATTGCCCGCATTGCGGCGCACGGCACATGTCTCCGTTCAAGAGCGAAGACCTGACCGAGCTTGTTGCACAAGAAGGTGACGAATTCGTCGTTGTTCGGTCACCGGACTCAGCCGAGCATCGTCCAGACTATCGCGAGCTTGGTCGGTTTCCGACGCGAGCGAAGGCGGAGGAGTTTCTGGCATCGACTGATTTTGCCTAGACTTTGGGAATGTCTCGCGTGCTTATGTCACGTCGAACGCCGCGTCGTACCTCACATCCCCCTTCGGCGGCTCGCCCTTCAGCACCAGCCGCTGAAAATACGGGCTCGGCTTGCCGCCATAAGTCAGCGCGGGATCGCTGACGAAGCCGAAGCGGCTGTAATAGGCGGGATCGCCGAGCAGGACGCAGCCGTCGGCGTTCAGTGCCGCGAGGCGGGCAAGTCCCGCGCGGAGCAGGGCACCGCCGATGCCCTGGCGTTGCATCTCCGGTGCGACCGAGATTGGACCGAGGCCGTACCAGCGCCCAGCGACGCCATCGATCTGCACCGACGAGAAGGCGACGTGGCCGACAATGCGGCCGTCGTCCGATGTCGCCACCAGGGAGACGGTCAGCGCGCCGGCCTGGCGCAGCGCCTCGACGATGCGGGCTTCGGTGCCGCTGCTGTGCGGCGCTGTCGCGAATGCCGCCGTCGTGATGCGGCTGATCGCGGCGGCGTCTTCACCGCGTTCGTGTCTGATCTGCATGCGCGCAGATAGGGCCGATCGGCGGCGAAGCGCAAGCTCAACCGACGCTGACGACCGCGACCGCCAGCAGCGACATCATGATCATCGTGGTCATCAGTTGCAGCGAGACGCCCGGCTGGCTCCGCCATTGCGCGATCTTCTCGGAGATCGTGAGGTTCGCGTCGAAGAACATCGGCGCGTGGATGTGCACGAAGCGTTGCGGGAATTTGGCGGCGAGCCACGGCGTGATCGCGGCATAGACCAGCGAGGCGAGCACGACGTAGATCGCGGCGCCATAGCGTTCGCCGACGATTTCCGGGGCGCCGAAGATCTTCAGCACCAGCACGGCGGCGGCGAAGGTCGGCAGGCCCTGGAGGATGGCGGTGAGCGCAAAGCCTTCGAGCCGGTTCTGCGCGGATGATTTCGGTGCAGCGATGGCATTCATGGCGGCGGTCCCTTCCCAATCGGGTGATCCGATGCCGCCACGCTAGCCGCGCGCCCGCGCCTGCGGCGTGATGCACGTCACGCCGGAAACGGGACTTCCACCCGCGTCGTCCCGGCGAAGGCCGGGACCCATTACCCCGACTGCCCATTGTTGAGCGACGCTGGGGGCCCAACTCGCTGCAACAACACAACCCTGTGGTTATGGGTCCTGGCTTTCGCCAGGACGACGGTGGAATATGCCGCGACCTCTCGGCCTGCCCGACCGCCTCTCGCGCCCTACCCCGACCGCTTGTTGCTGGTGTTCTGGATCAGATTGCCGTGCGCGGCCTGCTCGCGGATGTTGTGCTTCTCGTCGTCGCGATGGCCCTTGGTGGTGTCGAGGGGAACGCTGGGGGCGCTGCCGGGGCCCTTGTGGCTTCTGTTGTCGTCGGGAACGGGCTGGATGTTCTTGTTCAGCGGTTTCGTCATCATCGTCTCCGGTACGCACGAGACAACGCCGCCCGTGCGGGCGGCGTTCCCGGAACCTGGGACTTCACGCAACCGAGCTTACAGCTTTTCCTGCTGCGAGCGCTGCGCCTGCGGCTGTTGGCGCTGACGTTCCTGCTCCTTGGCATGATGGCGGCCGTAGAGGCATCCGGCGGCGGCGCCGAGCATGCCGTGATGGCCGGCATAATGGCCGGCGACACCGCCGACGACCGCACCCTTGATGCAGCCCTTGGCATCGGCGGGCGAGGTTGCGGCAAGCGCACTAACGGCAATGGCGAACGCGAGAAGAAGGGATTTCATGATACGGCTCCAATGGAATTCTCTGGGATCAACGGCTGAGCCGCCCCGCCGGTTCCCGCCGCTTCAGGGCCAACGTGAAACGTCCGGGGAGTTCTCATGAATTCGCGGCCACCTGCCCCCGCGCGCTTCACGTCGTCGAGACGCGATCAGTTCATTTTCATCAGTTCAGTTTCATCAGTTCAGTTTCTTGCCATGTCGGGATGGCACCCCGGAGCAACCGCACGCATGTTGTGCCGCAATGCACGTTGGGGTTGCCGAACCTGATCGCGTCTCGTGCGTCAAAACATATGTTTGAGAGTGGAACGCTTCGGTTCACAATGCGGGCCAGGGCCAGTCGAAGGCGAGTCGGACTGAACCGGCGGAGTCGAATATGGGCGAGGATTTGAACCGGCAACGCGTCTTGAACTTCCTCGACGTCTATTATGCCGGCGGCATCGAGGGCGCGCTCGATCGCTGCAGTGACGACGTCGCGTTTCTCGCCAACGCCCCGATCGACATTCTTCCGCATATGGGCCAGCACCGCGGCAAGGCCGCGCTGCGCCAGATGTGGACCACGATCCACGAGCGCTATTCCGACATGCGCTACGAGGCGCCGATGGTGGTGGCCGAAGGCGACAAGGTCGCGGCCCAGCTGCGGGTGTTCTTCCGCAAGCGCAACAACGCCCGCGTCGTGCAGTTCGACGTCGCGGTGTTCTACACGCTGCGCGACGGCAAGATCACCGAGATCCGCGAGATCATCGACACATTCGACCTCGTCCAGCAGGTGCTGGAGCGTGATGTCGCAGCGGCGCTGACCGGGCAGAACGCGGAATAGCTCCCGGAAGGCCGGGCAACGCATGGCGACGCCCCCCCCCCCGCAAATTCGTCCCCGCCGACGTTGAACCTCGAAGGCCCGGCGCTGACCTATCACTGGGCTTGTTGCGGTCGGGGCTGAAATCACCATGAAAGTCGCATTGCTCGCTGTGCTTGGCCTTGCACTGGGCGCCCTTGGCGGCGCCGCGCTCGGCATCGGAGCCGGGCTCACCTGGATCGGGCTGGCCAAAACCTCAGGTCTCGACAGCGGAACGCTGGTGTTTTTCACCTTCATGCCGCTCGGCGCCGCGATCGGCGGCATCGGCGGCGCGCTGCTGTTCGCGGTGGTGGCGATCCGCGACGCCGAGATCGTGATCGAGCGGCAGCCGCTGCGGCAGCGCGACCGCTGAATTACGGAGCGTTTTCGAACGAAGTGGATGCCGGTTCGCGTGAAGAAAACGCGCCAAAACTGGAATCCAGAACCCCGTTCCGATTCCATTGGAACGGGGTGCTGTAGACGGACGGTCACATTCCGGTCAAAACCGGCGCAATTGTGCATTGCAAAAAAGTCATTTGCGTTTTGGCCGCTCCGCCCTATTTGAGGCGGTAATAGTGACGTGCAGCAACCTGGCAGGGCGTCGACGCTGACCGCCTGCCATTCGTTTGCTTTGAAAATCCAGTTTCAGGACGAGACCAAAATGACAGAGCACAGCCTCTGGCGTTTTTCGCGCGCATTGCATCGCGCGATCAACGAACGCCAGCTTGCAGACATCGAGCCGTTGCTCGATGACGAGGTCGAATGGGCCATCTACGGGCCGATCGACCTGTTTTCCTTTTTCGGCTCGCGCCGCGGCAAGGCCGCCGTGCTCGAGGTGATCAGGCAGATCGGCGAGAACCTGAGGGTTCACCGCTTCGATCGGGAGTCCATCATGCTGGGCGCGGATTCCGCCGCCTCGATGCTGCGCTATTCGCTGACGGCATTGGACTCCAACAAGCCGATCTCGCTCAGGATCGCGCATTTCGCGCAGTTCAAGGCCGGCAAGCTCACGAGCTTCCGCGTGCTGGTCGACAGTTTCGACCTGGTCGAGCAGACCGTCGGCTACCCGATCCATCTGCCGCGCATCGCGGTCTGACGGACCCACGATTTCACGCCTTCGTCATGTCCGGGCTCGAGCGCGAAGCGCGTCTTCGCGTGTTCGGCGCTCCGGGCGGGACGCGGCCGGTTTTACCAGCCCCGAACCGGCCGCGCGGGGAGCCTTGCGCATGCGCGCGCTTGTCCCGGACATGACGATCACTTAGCCGATCACTTGGGCGAGATCACTTAGGCGATCACGCGGCTCTCACTTGCCTGAAGCGCTGCGCTGCCACAATTTCGCACCAAGAAAACCGCATGTTGCGGCGCTGGAATCTGCGGGCTGGGAATGACTTCTACATCACGATTTGGCTGGGCAAGGCTGCCGGTGCTGGCGGCCGGCTTCAGCGTGGCGATAGCGCTTTCGGCCACGGCGCAGACCTCACCATGGCCGATCGCTCCCGCCGCCCAGGACATCGCGAAAGACAGCGCGAAAGGCGCCCCCGCTGATGACGCCGAGGCTGCGGCCGACGAGGCGCCGCCGGCGGCCGACGCCAATGACGCCGACATCCTGAAGGACATCGACCAGAGCAAGCTCGACTGGAGCCAGCTCGATACCGACTCCACCAGCCTGCCCACGCTGGCGCCGAAGAGTGCGACCAAACCCAGCAGCATCGCCGGCAACGATCCGTCCTGGTCGACCAACAACAACGCCAACGGCTCGTCGGCGGTGTCGGTCAAACAGTCGATCTCGCCGTTCCTCGACACCCGCATCGGCGCCGACATGACGGTCGCCAAGCAGGGCACGATCACGACGTCGGAGCAATTGTCGGAGCGGCTCGCCAATGGCGGCAGCCTGCCGCAATCCGGCGGCTCGGCCTGGGCCTCGGTCTCGGCGGGTGGCGTGGCTTCGATCTGGGACAAGACCTCGGTCGAGGCGCGGGTCGATCCCGGCGCCGACCAGAGCAAGGTCGGCACCTCGCTCAGCAAATCGGTGCCGCTGTCGGAGCAGTATTCGCTGACCTTGCAGAGCGGCTACAATTTGATCCAGCAGGGCGTGGTCCCGGTGCCCGGCATCATTGGCAATCCGTCGCGCAGCTACGACACCGATCAGTCTGCGCGCCTGTCCGTGACCGACACCGGCACCAGCATCACCGCCGGCCAGACGCTGTCGACCGCCGAGGACAGATGGCTGCGCCGGGTCGGCGCCGAGCAGAAGCTGTTCGACGGCGTCACCGTCTCCGGCTCGGTCGGCGAGACCCCCCAGGGCACGATCAACAAGAGCATCGGCGCCGGCTACAAGCGCTCATGGTGAACGATCTGTTAGCCCTGTCGCGCTAATGATCAGGCATTGCCCCAACTTGGCCCAGATGCGGTCAAATTCGGCGGCACTGATAGGTCCGTAACTTCATCAATTCGTCGTGCGGGGGACAAGCCGCGCTTCGCTATTGCGAACCAGGGGAAAGCCGATGAACGCCACCAACCGTACCGAGGAAGCCGCTGAAACGACTTCCGAGGTCGATTCCAACCTTGCTGCGGTCTCGGAAGTCGAAGCCGGCATCCGCGACTTCGTGCGCAACGACATCGCCTATCTGCGCCGCCCGGTGGCGAGCCCGGAGACTGCGCCGACCGACACCAATACCGATGCCACCGTCAGCAACGTCAACTCGCTGATCCAGCGCGTCGCCGGCACCTCGCTCGCCGAGATCGAGAAGCTGATCGGCGAGCTCGAGAGCCTGCGCGACCTGCTGCATGCCGAGGGCCAGCGCGTCCAGCGCGAGATCTCCGGCTATGCCCAGCTCAGCCAGGCCGCGATGAAGTCGACGCGAATGATCGCCGACAACGTCTCGCAGTGGAAGCGCGCCGCCGACGGCCTGCGCAACAGCTGATCCCGATCAGTTTTCCAGACTGATGGCCGCCGCCTCCCGAACAGGGGGCGGCGGCTTCGTCTTGCGCGGGCCGATCCAGCGCAGAACGATTCGTTATTCAGCGCGGTGTAAACTCCGCGGCGTCAATCCTTGCAGAAGCCGATTTGAGCTTGAGATGCCGAGCCCGCGTCCAACCCGGAATTCGCGTCCGGACCGCGCCTTGGCGGGGCGTCCATTTGGAGAGAATTCATGCAGAGCGTCCGGCCGGATAACGCCGCCGATCCTATACCGCTGCGCCAGCCGCAGCAGGGCATCGGCACGATCATGATCCGGTTCCTCGGCATCCTGGCAGCCGCGACCGTCGTGATGGTGCTGATCTGGAATCGTTAAGTATCGGGATCGGGAGAAGTGTGACCCAGCCTGCCGACCGGTCACATTGAAAGCGCAAATGCGCGCCCCGGCGCTCGCTCGAGCGCCGTGGATTACAGACGGTCAATCAGCGGTCGATGCTCGCAGTGGTCTCGAAGGAGTAATTGCCGTCGGCAAAGCCCTTCACGACCATTCCGGTGGCCAGCATCACGACAACCGTTACCGTCGCAAAGATAATGCCGACGAGTTTCAGCGCGCTGCGATCTGCCATAGTCGTCCCCAGGTGTTCGGCCCAAGTGCTCGCTCAAGTGCTCGTGCCCCGGCCATAAGGCAGGGATAAAGGTTCAAAATGCGTTAGCAAAAAATGAGTTCCACGCAACGCACAACTACGTCGGCAGCAGAAGTAGCTGCCAACCATGGCGTCCGTGCAACATCAGAGGTGCTGGGGCAACATCAGGAACCGGGATTCCGGCGCGGCACGAAGGCGGTCGCTAGGAATGAGAACACCACCTCATTGCGCTGATTGACGCCGGTGTTGCGGGCTTGAATGATGCCCCATTCCGGCCGCTTCTCGGACGTTCGCTTGGTCTCGACCTGGTTGGTGAAGCTGATGGTGTCGCCGGCCAGCACCGGGCGGATCCAGCGCAGCTCACGGAAGCCCGGCGAAGGCCCCCAGACCGCGACCGTCTCGCCGCGCGCGGCGGCTTCGGCGGCAAGCCGTTTGCCGTCGGCGACCAGCAGCTTCATGCAGACGCTGGCGACGTGCCAGCCCGATGCGGCGAGCCCGCCGAACAGCGACTTGCGCCCCTCCTCCTCGTCGAGATGGAAGCGCTGCGGATCGAACTGCGCGGCAAACCGCTTGATGTCCTCGGCGGTGAAGGTGAATGAGCCGAACGCGCGCTGGGCGCCGATTTCCATGTCTTCAAAAAAGCGCATGATGTCTCCTATGCGCTCGCAGTGTCACGGCGGCCGATCATGATCGGCGCCTCCATCTCGCACAGCATCTCGCCGCGCGCGTTGCGGATCGTGCTCTTGAAGGTGACGATGCCGGTCTCGGGACGGCTCTTCGAGACGCGCGCTTCGACGACATCGACATCCAGCGTCAAATCGTCGCCCGGACGCAGCGGCGCCACCCAGCGCATCTCGTTGACCCCGGGCGCGCCGAGCGATGCGGTGCGGCCGATGAAGCCGTCGAACATCATCCGCATCATCAGCGAGCCGAGATGCCAGCCCGAGCCCGACAGGCCGCGGAGCATGGATTTCTTCGCCGCCTCCTCGTCGAGATGCATCGGCTGCGGGTCGAATTCGGCGGCAAAGGCGAGGATTTCCTCGCGCGAAACGTGGCGCGGGCCGAACGTGCCGAAACGGCCGGGCTTGAAGTCTTCGAAGGTCAGCGTGGTCATTGGGTGAGGATATGCTGGAGGGAAGCCCGATTGTGGCCGTTATTTGCAGCAATCACAACCAGCCCACTCGCATAGCTCGCCCCTGGACTGCCGGCGCCCGGTCCCGGGCCTGGCTTGGCGAGACTGATTGGGCTTCTGCGGTATCGATCCCTTTGGGTGCGGAGGCGCTTTGGCGCCGCCCCGAACCATTGGCCCGGCGAAACGCCTCGTCCTGACCGACGCCTGCTGCGCAGGCTGCCGGGACGAAGTGATCACGCCGGGGGTGACGCAGTAGGATGAACGAGACGCGAATCATATTTCGGCTGGCCGGGAGAACCATGATGTTCGATTTCCAGGATCTGTTTCAGTGGGACCGCTTCATCACGCCCACGATCATCAAGACGTTCTACTGGCTGGTGATCGCGGTCATCGTGCTGTTCGGGATCTCCGGCATCCTGTGGAGCCTCACCGCGATGGCGATCAGCCCGTTCGTCGGCTTCATCCAGTTGCTCGCGTCGATCGCGAGCATCTTCGTCGGCATCGTGTTGTCGCGCATCGCCGCCGAGTTCATCCTGATCGTGTTCCGGATCAACGAGCATCTCGGCGCGATCCGCGATCGCGACGGGGGCATGCACTGAGGCTTTCGCCCTCCCGCCGGATGCGGCCCGCCCGGGCTGTGGTTAATCCGAAGTAGCACCCGCCCGCAAATGCCAGCGAAATTCCGAGCGGGATCTTAAAACCGCTCGCGTATCAGTCTCCGCATTGCGCTTAAGACCAACGCGGGGGCGTCGTGAATTCGAGGAATGGTTTTATTGCCGTGAGGCCGGGTGAGCCGGGCTTTACGACCGAGGATATTCTTTGGGCCGTCGGCATCTGGTCGGTGATCCTGACCCTGGCGCCGGTGATCGCGTTCTATCTGCTGATGGTGGCGTAGCGATCCGGTTCCGTCATTGCGAGGAGCAAAGCGACGAAGCAATCCATTGCTCCGCACGCGCGGGAAAATGGATTGCTTCGCTGCGCTCGCAATGACGCTCACGCAAAAAACGCGCGAGTGCCGCGCGTTTCTTTCCAGTTCGAACCAAAGCGGCGTTGTTACGCCGCCTGCTTGTGCATCGCGCCGGACGCCGACGCCGTGCCGCGGATCGCCTTGATCGAGCGTTCGATCGCGGCCCACAGCCGATTGATCTCCGCGGCAGCGCGGCCTTCCGCATAATATTCGCGCGCGCCTTCACCCTGGCCGAGCGCCATCAGAAGGTCTGCGCGGTTGGTGATCTGGCCGCTCCACACCGGAGCGCGGAATTTCGCCAGCGCCTCACGCGCGATCGCGACGATGCGGCTTTCGGCGCCGTCACGCTGCGCAGGCGCGCCGTTGATCACGACGGCGTAGGGCTTGCGCATCGAGCGGCAGGTCTGAATCGTTTCCTGCACCGCGTTGACGTCGAACACGCCGGGCCGCGCCGGAATGATCACCATCGTGGCGTTCTTGATGGAGTCGTCGACCACAGCCGACAAATTCGGCGGCGTGTCGATGAACACCCACTCGATGCCGTCGCGCTTGGCTTGAGCAATGATCCCGCTGACCGAGTTCACCGCCGTCTTGATCGCCGGCTCGTTGGTGCCGCGCAATTTATGCCAGAGCGTCAGCGAGCCCTGCGGATCGGCGTCGATCAGCAGACAGGGCTTCGTTGCCTTGTGCACTTGCGCGGCGAGGTGAGCAGCCAGGGTACTTTTCCCCGAGCCCCCCTTACGCGAAGCGAAAACAATCACGTTCATACGTTGGCCTCCAGATTGACCCCAGGAGGCGAAAATGAATCAGCACGCTGATTCGCGAAAGAAGAAACTTCTTGCAATCCGCAAAGTGGCCAAGATTACCGGTGCATTCTGCTTTTTGAGTCACACTCAACTTATGACACAACCGAAAATGGAAGCGCTAAGCGCTTGATAAGACTCACGCCTAGCGCTTTTCGGCAGTCTTGGCGCGAGTCTTGGCGCGCTGGCGCGCGATCCACTTGCGCTCGATCCAGCCGAGCAATTGCGCCGTCGGCTTCTGCAAGAACGGGACATCCTGCGCGAACAAAAGGAGGCCGAGCGGCAGCATCCAGAGTCCGAGCACCGGCAGGAAACTGAAGATGCCGCCGATCATCAGGAGGATCGCGAGCGGAATCCGCACGTAGCGCGACGACGGCTTGCGCAGCCACGCGACGAAGCGCGCCGGCCTTTCCGGAAGCTTGGCTTCGAACCAGGCAAAGTGCCGATCGATCTCTTGCTTGTCGTATTCGCTCACGCGCCTCACTCCATCCGTTCCGTCGCGAAACGGATTTGGCAAACAACACAAGCTCCAGAGATGATGCTGCGTGACAGCGTCACAAGGCGTCAGTCTGTCGCGCATGACGGTCTTGAAATTGCCGCCGAGCGATCAGCGCACACCGGTTCGCGTCAAGACAACGCACCGGGCTCGCGGCTCTCGCATGCGCGCGATGGGAACAAGATCAGTGGGTGGACTTCTTCGCCTTGTGCGACTTGGAGACCTTCCGCTTCGCAGGCCGCCGCTCGCTCGCCTCGCGCGGGTCGGGATCTGCGCGGAAGAACACGCGGCAGGCCGGCGAGAGCTGCGCCCTGTTCCTGATCATGCAGGCCGTGATGCGATCGACATCGGGAATCTCGGGACCACAAAGCCGGAACGCATCCGGCGTACAGGCCTGCTGCTGATCGGGCGTGTAAGCCTCACCCCGGCCCGGCAGCAGCAAAGCTGCAAGGGCGATCGAGAGCGCTAACGCAAATGAAAATCTCCTTGAACCGGCGATCCCCATGCATCCCCCAAAGGTGTCACTAGGCGTCGTTAAGGCGTCGTTTCGTGGAGTGTGGGTGAACGCACGCAGAAGTGCAAGCAGGCGAGATGACACGCCACCGGCGATCAAGGGAGGCGGCGAGCTTGCGATGGCCCGAACTTGCGACGTCGCGTTGGGTGATGGTGTGGATGGTACAGTTGGGTGGGCTCGAACCACCGACCTCCTGTTCCACAGACAGGCGCTCTAACCAACTGAGCTACAACTGCATCCTGACGCACAGCCCCGCAAAAAGGGGGCGGCGATTTCGGCGGAAACTAGGTGCAACGCCCGCCTTTGGCAAGGCCGTAACGGGCTGATTTCCGCTCTTATCTCGGGCCATTCCACGGCCCCGTCCAGCAAAAAGGCCCGGACCGCATCGGCCCGGGCCTTCCGCTATCTCATGCTGGCCGAGATCAGGCGGCCGGCTGCTGGTAGAACTTCGAGGCGCTGGCCTTGATCGGCTCGGCGGTCTCGGTGGCGACCTTCTGGCCGAGCTCGGCCAGTTCCTTGGCCTGCGCGGTGTAGGTCTCGAACTGCTTGCGGGCGTGCGAGGTCCACAGCTCGATCGCTTCGGTCGGCGACTTCACGCTGAACAGCTCCTGGGCGAAGTCGAGCGAGGAGGTGGTGTTGGCCTTGAAGAACTCGATCAGCTTGGCCGAATACGCGGTGGCGCCCTTGTTCACCGAGGTGAACACGGCCTCGACCGTCGAGTTGTGAGTCTCGGCAGCGTCCTTGAACTTGGCGTAGCTGTCGCGGGCCTGCAGCACGCCCTTTTCGGCGAACGCGCGCATCTGCTCGGGAACCTCGAACGGGATGATCGAGGCGGAAAACGGATCGGACGGGTTGGTCATACGTGTAATCCTTCGCAACGGGTGAGTAGATGTGACCATTGCGGACGTCCCGGAGACACAAGGGCCGGGAACGTTGAAATGGATCACGCTGCCTTGATTCACGGGAGTGCCATTCGTCGGGCACGCCTAATAAACACCCATATCATGTCAATTTTGTGCAACGCAACGTACGATCGCGTGCAACGCCACATTTTTTATGTGGCGGAATATGGGATTACCGCGCCCCGACCAGGGTTGGGCCCTGCCACACTCCGTCAGCTCTTCGTCAGCTCTCGGTTAGCTCTTGGGCTTGACCGCATCCATCGCGGCGCGGCTGACCGCCTGGCCCATCTCGCTGGCCTGCTCGGCGAGCGAGCGCATCTGGCCCTGCACATATTCGCTTTGCAGCCGCATGACCTCGGTGAGGTCCTTGGCCTTGAGCAGCGACTGGGCGTAGTCCAGCGACGACTGCACGTTCTTCTCGGCGTAGGACAGCGCCTTGGTGGAAAGCTCCTTGGCGCCGGCGCGCATCGTGGCGTTGCGCTCCTCGATCTTGCCGGCGGTGTCCCGCGCGTTGGTCACGAACTGCTCAAAGGCCTTGCGCGCCTGATCGAAGCTCGCCTCCGCCATCGACCGCATGTCCTTGGGAATCTCGAATTTGGGGATCTCGAAATGGTCACGCCCGTTGTCGCTCATGGTCGCTCTCCCTCGCTTGGTGATCGGCCCGCCGGTTGGCCTTACGGGCCAGGGTAAAATACAAGGTAGACTGGACAGCAAAACATATCGTGGCACTGCAATCGCAGGTATGACGCGGTGCCGCCCTGGCTCCGCAACACGCTGTCGCAGCCGCCTCTCTCTAACCGACAACGCCAAACGGCTGTGGATCGTTCAGCCAGGTTAACGTTATCCCGGCTTAAGCCGGGGCACCCTGACCGCGGACATGGACCTGCCGCCCCCCAGTTGCGATACTAACCTTCTGTTAAGGCTGTCGTCCTGCGGCCGCCGGCGATCCGGCAAAGCTAAGGAAGAAGCCAAACCATGCGGTCAAATCTTGCGTGATGAGTGACGCGGAATTCCAGATCCAGGCGCTCGGCGACGTGCGGCTGGCGGACCATGCGACGAGCGGCCTGCCGGCATGGCTGTGGTCGGCCGACGGCGCACGGATTCTGTGGGCCAATCCGGTCGGCGCGCAGGTATTCGGTGCTGCCAATGGCGCCGATCTGGCGAAGCGCGCCTTCGGCCCGGCCGATCCACATCGCCGCCAGGTCGCGCGGCTCGGCCCGAGCCTCGACGCAGGCGGCGCGGTGCGGCTGGAGCGGCTGCGCGGCTTTGGCGCGGCGCCCGGCATGCTCGCGACCTGCGGCTGCAGGCGGATCGAGCTATCAGACGGCAGCCACGGCATCCTGATGAGCGCGCTCAATGCGATCGGCCGCAACATGCCGCTCGCCGAGCGCTTGCTGCGGCTGGTGCAGGGGCTGGCGCGTCCGGCGGCCGCCTTCAACGGCGACGGACTTTTGGTCGCAACCAACGAGGCGGCGCGTGCGCTGCCCGGCCTGCACGATCTCACCGAAGCCGGCCTCGATGCCGCGCGCGACGAAGCGCTGGCGCAGGGCCGCGCGGCAGCGAGCGTTGCGATCGGCCGCGTCGTGCTGCAGCGGATGGGCCACGGCGCCGATCGCGCGCTGATCGCGCTGATCAAGCCCGCGGCGCATCTCGCCGCCAAACCGGCGGCACCGATCGAGCCCGAGCCGGTTGCGCCGGAGACGGCTGCACCGGAAGCACCGGGACGCGCAGCAGCGCCGCAAGAGGCCGCGGCAGTCGAGCCACCACCAGCACCGGCCTCCGTCGAACCGCCAACCGCGCGTGAAGAAGCCCCCGCGCCCATAAGCGAAGCGCCGGCCAGCTTCACGCTGTTCGATGCGCTCGACCCGCAGTTGGAAGAGCGCATCGCGATCGAGCCGATCGCCAGCGCGGCTGAATCCGAGCCTACGGGCGCGGCTCCATCTCCCGCGTCGGAAGAGACGCACGTCGAGACCGCGCCCGTCGAGGCCGCGGCATTCGACACCACGCCTGACGAATCTCCCGCCGTCGAGGAGCCAATATCGGAAGCGCTGATCGAAGTGCCCGCTGAAGCGCAGGTCGAAGCGCCCGCGCACCTTGCTCCACCGCTCGCGTCGGCCGAACTGGCGCCTGCAGAGCAAGCACCGGTCGAGACCACGCCTCTCGACACCACGCCAGACGAAACTGCCGCCGTCGAGGAGCCAATATCGGAAGCGCTCATCGAAGTGCCCGCTGAGGCACAGGTCGAAGCGCTCGCGCACCCTGCTCCATCGCTCGCATCGGCCGAACTGGCGCATGCAGAGCAAGCACCGGTCGAGACCGCGCCTCTCGACACCACGCCTGACGAACCTGCCGCGGTCGAGGAACCGCTATCGGAAGCTCTGATCGAGGTGCCCGCTGCGGCACACGTCGCAGCGCCCGCAGCTGAGCCTACGCCGGCTCTCGAAGAGACGGCACACGCGCCAACTCCAGAAGCATCGGCGCCACCGGCCGATGCCGTGCCCTCGCCTTATGCGATCGCGGATGCGTCGGCTCCGCCGCCTGCCGCCGAACCGGCGCCTGCGACGCTCGCGCCGGTGCCGCCGCCATCCTGGCTCGACGAGCCGCTGCCGGTGCGGCGGCATCCGCTGCGCTTCATGTGGCAGATGGACCATGAGGCCCGCTTCTCGCTCGGCTCCGACGAATTCACCCGCCTGATCGGCCTGCACACCGCGGCAAGCTTCGGCCGTCTCTGGAGCGACATCGCCGAGAGCTTTGGCCTCGATCCCGAGGGCCGCGTCCTCAAGGCGTTCGCCAGCCGCGACACCTGGAGCGGCATCACGCTGCACTGGCCGGTCGACGGCGGCGGCCGGCTGCCGGTCGAACTGTCCGGCCTGCCGGTGTTCGATCGCAACCGGAATTTCGCCGGCTACCGCGGCTTTGGTGTCTGTCGCGACCTCGACGGGCTTGCGCGACTCGCCGCATTGCGCCGCTATGAGTTCTTCAGCGGCTCGATCGCGCCGCGATCGCTGTCGGCCGATGTCGCGCCGGCGCCGCGCACCGCCGCGCCGCCCGGGCCCGCCGCGCCGCATGATGTTGCTCCGCCGCCCGACCCGACCGCAGCACCACCCGAGGAATTGACCGAGCCGAGCGCAGCAGAGACTTCACACCAAGCCGATCCGGATCACGCCGTGGAAACGCCGCAAGAAACGACAGGAGGAACGCAGGAGGAAACGAACGACGTGCGCCACGACCCGCCGCAGAATGTGCTGCCGTTCCGTCTTGCCGGTGATACGCGGCCGCCGTCGTTGACGCCGGTCGAGAACAACGCCTTCAACGAGCTCGCCCGCCAGTTGTCGGCGCGGCTCGAGAGCGAGGCTGGCCTCACCGCGACAACGAACGAGCCCGCCGACACGGAGGCGATTGCCGAAGCGCCGCCCGCCAGCGAACCGGAGGCGGAGGCGCCGCAGCAGCAAGAAGCGATCGCGCAGCTCGATACGCCGGCCGACGCGCCAAAGGCCGGTTGGCTCGCCGCGACGGAACCCGCACCGCGCGGAGAGTCCCGGCGCGACCGCGCGCTACTCGATCTCTTGCCGGTCGGCATCCTGATCTACCGGCTCGACCGCCTGCTCTATGCCAACCACGCCTTCCTCGCCCGCATGGGCTATGACAGCCTGCACGCACTGGAAGCCGCCGGCGGGCTCGACGCGCTCTATGTCGAGCCCGGCGTCTCGCAGGCAAGCAGCACGTCGGGCACCGGCACGCCGGTGACGATCTCCGCGAACCAGAACGCGGACGACGGCGCGCAGTCCGTGTCCGCAGAGGCACGGCTGCACACCATCACCTGGGACGACGATTCCGCGCTGGCGCTGATCTTCTCACGCACGCTGGACGAAGACGCCGCGGTCGCGGCCGCGCTGTCCGATCCGGATCACGAGCCCAAGCCCGTGGCTGCCGCCGAGCCGGTGCTTGCGCCACTACCGCCGCAGGCCGGCCACGCCGACGCCGAGGAGCTCGGCGCGATCCTCGACACCGCGGCCGAAGGCATCATCATGTTCGATGCCGAGGGCAACATCCATTCCTGCAACCGCAGCGCGGAGGCGCTGTTCGGCTATGACGGCGACGAGTTCATCACGCATAATCTCGCCGACCTGTTCGCGCCGGAAAGCCAGCACGGCATCTTCGACTATCTCACGAGCGTGAAGTCGGCCGGCGTCGCCAGTCTGCTCGACCACGGCCGCGAGACGCTCGGCCGCGTGCGCCAGGGCGGCATCATCCCGCTGTCGGTGACGATGGGCCGCACCCGCGCCGATGGCCCGAACTTCTTCGCCGTGTTCCGCGATCTCTCGCAGACGAGGAAGAGCGAGGGCGAATTGCGCGAGGCGCGGCGGCTTGCCGAACGCGCGGCGAACGCCAAATCCGACATGCTGGCGCGGATCAGCCACGAGCTGCGCACGCCGCTCAACGCCATCATCGGCTTTTCCGAGGTGATGATCGGCGAGCGCTTCGGCGCGCTCGGCAACGAGCGCTATGTCGAATACATGAAGGACATCCGCGCCTCCGGCGAGCGGGTGATCGCGATTGTCAATGACCTGCTCGATCTGTCGCGGATCGAGACCGGCAAGCTCGACCTCGCCTTCACCAGCCAGAATCTCAACGAGATGGTGGAGAGCTGCGTCGCTGTCATGCAGCCGCAGGCCAATCGCGAGCGCATCATCATCCGCACCTCGCTCGCGCACACGCTGCCGCCTGTTGTCGCCGACGCCCGCGCGCTGCGCCAGATCACGCTGAACCTGATCGGCAACTCGATCCATCTCGCCAATGCCGGCGGCCAGGTGATCGTCTCGACCGCGCTGTCGGATTTCGGCGAGGTGATGCTGCGCGTGCGCGACACCGGCCAGAGCCTCAACGACAACGAGGTCGCCGCGGCGCTGGAGCCGTTCCGCGCGCCGACGCCGTCCGATCAGGCCGGCTCCGGCGGCGTCAGCCTGTCGCTGACCAAGGCGCTGGTCGAAGCCAACCGCGCCAAATTCCAGATCCGCACCGGCGGCCGCACCGGCACACTGATCGAGATCGTGTTCTCCCACGCCGCGGCGCGGGTGTGAGAGGCGGGTCCGCCCCCTCTCCAAGGGGTAAACCCCAATGCACTGCGAAAATCTGTCGCGCTTGATCGGCGCGGCACGGCATAAATCTTGCTGCAATTCCGATTGTTTGAAATTCATTATCTCGCGAACCCAGCCCGCTTTCCGGGCATCTGGATCTGGCGGATGCGCTGCCTCGTCGTCGCCGACCTGCATTATTCATTGCCGCAGTTCGACTGGCTGCTGGCGGCCGCGCCGCAATTCGATCTGGTGATCTTCGCCGGCGATGCGCTCAACCTCGGCTCGGCGGTCGATTTCCGCGCCCAGATCGTCGTCGTCACGAAATACCTCGCGCGCCTCGCCGGCCTCACGCGCGTGATCTTCTGCTCGGGCAATCATGACCTCGACGAGCGCAACGCAGAGGGCGAGAAGGTTGCGCGATGGGTCGCCGCCGTCAGGGAATTCGGCGTGGCCTGCGACGGCGACAATCTGACCATCGGCGACACGCTGTTCACGGTGTGCCCGTGGTGGGACGGCCCGATGGTCAAGGCGCGGATCGACGACCAGTTGCGCGAGGCAGCCGCCATTCCGTACCGCCGCTGGGTCTGGGTGCATCACGCGCCGCCGGCGGATTCCCCGATCAGCTGGGGCGGCAAGCGCTTCTTCGGCGACGTCGAACTGCTGCGCTGGATCGAACGCCACCACCCGGAGATGGTGATCTCGGGCCATGTGCATCAATCGCCGTTCATCCCGAACGGCTCGTGGTTCGACCGGATCGGGACGACCTGGGTGTTCAATACCGGCCTGCAGCCCGGCCGGCCGCCGGTCTACATCGTACTCGATCTCGCCCAGGAGAAGGTTTTCTGGCTCGCCGCCGGCGACGCGCAGATCGTCGATCTCAACGCCACCCTGCATCGGCCGGCAACGCCGCTCGGCGAGGCGCCGGACTGGCTCACATCCTTGGATCGGATTGCCGATCCGAGCCTGGCGCGACCTGCATCGGCGGCAGGTTGATCATGCTCTGCAGCACTTCGCTGACCATCGCCAGATGGGTGCCGTGATCGGCATATTGATGCATCAGATCGGCAAGATAGGTCGTGGCGACATGCAGCCGTTGCGCCAGGAGCTGCGCGATCAGCAGCGCCAGCGCAGGCTGCTCCCGCAGGAACGACGCTGCATCGTCGAATTCGTACAGGACGCAGTTGGACGCCGTGCGTACCTTTGCGCTGTGCGGCCTGTCGAGCAGAACACTCATCTCACCGAACACCGCGCCGGGCTCGTCGATCACCGCGACCAGACTGTCGCCCTTCACGACCTCGACCTTGCCCTCGAGCAGCACGAACAGGTGACCTGTCTGGCCGCCCTCCTCGATGAAATCCGTGCCGGCCGGCAGGCTGCGCCTGCTCCCGCCCGTGCAGTGATCAAGGATCGCCCGCATGCTGTTTCGCCTCCGTCTGCTGTCAGACTAGGCGGAGATGTGGCCGAGGTGAACGGGATTAGCCGGGCGGTCTGCCCAAATTGTCGGCATGCCGTGCGGGCGGAGCGGCGTGCGGAGGCGGAGACATAGTCTCCACTCACGCACGCTTGTGTGAGGGACGCACCGGCGAACGGGCTCCCCCCCTTGCGGGGGAGAGTTGGGGAGAGGGGTAGCCACACGATGGACTCCCTCTACTCAACTCGCTTCAACACCATACGGTCGAGATTGTAAGACCGACCTTCAACTCGAACATCTCGCCCGGGGTTTACCCCTCTCCCCACCCTCCCCCGCAAGGGGGGAGGGAGCCTGAGAGGCGTGCTCACCTCACGCGCGAGCGGCGCTGGGCAGCGGCGCCCCTACTGCTTGATCTCCAGCGTCTGGCGCTTGCCGGCGGCGATCGAGAACGGCTTTTCCGCCTTCTGGCCGTCGGCGTAGGTGACGACCGCGACGTAGTCACCGGCGCTGAGCGCGACGTTGGTGGTCGCCTCATAGCTCACCGAGACGCGCTTGCGCTCGTCATTGATGTCGCGCTCGGCACCGTAGATGTCGATCTCCTGGGCGCCGTCGGCCTTGATCCCGACCACGCCGGCGTTGAGGTTGACGTTGATCCGGGTGGGCGCGCCGGACTTCACCTCCGCACGCGCCGTGCCTTTGGCCTCGCCGACCGTCACCATCACCTCGTAGCTGCCGCCGGGCAGATCGAACTTGGATTCGGCGTCGTATTCCTGCGCAACCTTCTCGCCCTCGTCACCGTCGGCCTTGGCCGGCTGGTGCACGGCGACCACGAGGTCCTTCTCGACCTTGGGGCCGCCCTCGGCATAGGTGGTGGTGACGATCAGCTTGCCGACGTCGAGGGTGAGCTGGACGTTGCTGGAGTCACCCGCGGCGACCGCGAACGGCTTGCTGGTCTTCGACTGCCCCTTGGTCAGCGTCAGTGTGTAATTGCCCGCGGCGAGCACGAAGCGCGGCACCGCGTCGTATTCCTGCGCGACCAGTCTGCCGCCCTTGTCGGAGACCTGCCAGACCACGTCGTCGACCTTGGCAGCCCCGCCCGCAACCGAGCCTTCGCTGGTGACGTAGCCGGCATCGAGGATGACGTCGAGCGCGGCCGGCTTGCCGTTCTCGACCTTGAGCGGAAACTCGCGCTTGAGCTGCCGGTAGCTCACTTCCACGATGTAATCGCCGGGTGCGATATTGTCGGCGAACGGCGCACCGTAGAAGGTGTTGACGTGCTCGCCCTTCTCGCCTCCGGCCCGCTTGTAGACGCCCCAGTTGACGTCCTCGTCGCTGATCGGATCGAGCCCTTCGGCGAGCCGCGCCACGCCGCGGAGGTTCTTGCCGAGATACGGATCGGCGGCCGCCGGCTTTGGCGGCGCCTCGCTTGCGACCTTGGTGCCTTGCGTCGCCGCCACCGCCTTGGTCAGTGCGCCGGTGAGGCTCGCGGCGTTGCCGGCATCGAGATAGACGCCGCCGGTCGCGCGCGCGATGCATTGCAGCTGGCTCTTCGCCGCGGGGTCGGCGACGTCGAGGCCGATGACATGGGCGGTGAAGCCGATGCCGGCCTTCTTCAGCTCGGCCGCGGCCGCGCACGGATCCGGCGCGCAGGTCTCGATCCCGTCGGAGACCAGGATCACATTGGCCTTGTTCTCGGTCGAGTGCAGCGCCTCGGCGGCGGCACGGAGCGAACCCGAGATCGGCGTCTTGCCCTTCGGGTTGATGCCGTCGATCGCGGCCTTGATCCTCGCCGGATCGAACTTGCTGACCGGCACCATCAGCTCGATGTCCTTGCAGTCACCCTTCGAGCGATGGCCATAGACCATCACGCCGAGACGATCGGCGGGATTCCATTTCGACAGGATGGCATCGACCGCCTGTCGCGCAGCCGAGATCTTGCTCTGCCCATCGACCAGGCCCCACATCGAGCCGGATGCATCGAGCACGAGAATGGTGTCGGTCCCCTGCGCTTGCGCCTGCGCCTGGGCGCCATGAAGTGACAGCAACGCCAGGCCAAGCGACAGCAGGCCGGCAACGAACGAGCGGCGAAAAACCTTAATCACGGATCGATCCTCGATGATGAAGACAATCGGAGGGCAAAGACGGCTGCGGCGGCGGGCATGTCGTGAGATCATTCGCACCTTGCCACAGCTGCGCCCTCCTTCGATCCGGATTTTGTTTTTTGTTGGCCGGATTGCTGATGCGATACATTTCCGGCGCGCACGCGACGAAACGCCAAAACGTCTTTGATTGGCGTCACTTGCGTCCGAACATTTGGACTATTGCGACACGCGTTTGGACTAACGCGACACGCGGGTGACGACTAAATTGCTTCCAGAGTTGCGCGCATCGAGCTCGTCGGCGTGAGCGTCATCACAGATGACGCTGCTTTGCACTAGATCGCACTACTCCCACATGTCTGGCGCGACGCGCCCGGCGAAGGCGCAATCGATGACCCGATCCTGTCGATCACGGTCGACGATCAGTCGCAGCAGGTCCGGGCGCGAGTAGTGGCCGCCGATATCGCATAGCGCCTTGGCGGCGAGAACAACCTCCCGCGATCCGTCAGCGATCAGGATGGTCTCACCTTGCGCCGGCCCCGCGATGATCTCACCGCGTGGATCGATGATCACGCTGTCGCCGCTGTACTCGATCGTCGACAGCTCGCGATAGCGTTCGGGCGTCGCCTCGTGCGACCGCATGCCGCCCACGGCGATGACGTAGCAACCCGCCTGGGACGCGAACGCGCGTGACAGCAGGAGCTGTCGCGGCCACAGCGGCGTGGGTGACGGCGGCGCCACGGCGGGCTCTCGTCCCGGCCACGCGGCGACGTGGATCTGCGTTCCCTGCGCCGCCAGCGCATAGCCGGGCAACATGGTGTTGTGCTCCCAGCAATTGAGCCCGCTGATCCTGCCATAGGGCCGCTCATGAACCCGCAGGCCGACCGCGTCGCCATCGGCCCACACCGAACGCTCGTTGAAGGTCGGCTTGAGTTTGCGATGACGGCCGAGAATCCGCCCCTCGCGGCCGATGAACAGAAGCGTGCAGTAGACCGTGCCCTTCGTTACTGCGTCGCGTTCGGCAACGCCGATCACGACATCGATCCCGGCGCCCTCTGCGGCATCGCAGAGCCGGTCGGTGGCCGGCGACGGAATCTCGACGGAGCTATCGAGATATTCCGCCATGGCGCGAAAGGTGCTCGGCCCGGTCGGCGCATGACAGAAGAACGGATAGCCCGGCAGCCAGGTCTCGCCGAACGCGGCGATCGTTGCCCCCATGGCACCGGCCTCGCGGATCAGGCGACAGGCCTTCTCCACCGACGCCTCGCGATCGAACGGTACCGCGGCGGCCTGGATCGCCGCGAGCCTGAAATGCGTATCGATTGCCATGGCCGGGTGCCGCATCACGCGACGCCGTTGCGGGCAGCATCAAGCGCGCCCGCAAGCAGCTCGAGCGCCTTGACGCGCCGTCGCCGTGCAAGGCGTTCTTCGCCGACCTTGCGTTCATGCTCGCCGGCGATGAAGGCCTGAATGTCCGGCAGCAGACGAATGACGCCGCGGCTGCCCCACTGGCCATCCGGTATCTCGGTCGGAAACACCCAGACCTGCGGCGCCACATCCTCGTACGAACCGCCGTCGGCGCGTACCACGGCTGCGGTCACGTCCTTCACCAGCGCCGCGCGCGAGGCTTCGGTGTACTGCCCCTCGGGCACCGTCGGCACAATGCGATAGCGCGGCGACCGCGACGGCTCGCCTGCCACATAGACCGCGGCCGGCCGATGCAGGAACACGACGGTGACGCCTTGCGCAACCTTGTTGGCCGGGTCGAATCCCTCGTGACCGATCAGGATATCGCCGAGCTCCTTGATGAGCCGCGCTTCCGCTGCCGGCTTCAAGGCTCCTTCGGGAATTGTGACGTCGATCATCGGCATTGAGAGACCTCCTGTTGTTGCCAGCATGAGGTCTATGCGCGGGGTGCTTCCGGCAGCAGTGGCAGTATCGCCATTCTCAGGGCAAATTCGGACACGGCGTCGTCAGCCGGCAGGCGCCATGCGCGCGGGGACACGCGCAAACCGGAGCTGGTATTCGCGCGGTGAAAGCCCGGTTTCGCGCTTGAACAGGCGGCGAAAGGTCGACAGATCGTTGTAGCCGACACGCGCACTGACCGCGTCGAGCTTCAGCCGCCTGGATTCGATCAGGCGCTTGGCCACATCGACGCGCAGCGCCTGCAGATATTGCAGCGGGGCCTCGCCGACCGCGAGCTTGAAGCGGCGGTTCAGGGTGCGTTCGCTGACCGAAAGGTCGCGCGCCAGCCTGGCGAGGCTGAAGCCCCGCTGCAGCGACTTCTCCATCAGGCTTTGCGCCTGCGCCACCAGCGCGTCGGAATGCTGGGTGTCGTGCGTGCGGCTGGCATAGGACGCCTGCGAGACGCGATTGCCGTCGATCAGCATCAGCTTGCCGGTCTCGGCGGCCAGATCGGCGCCGGCGAACTTCTCGACCAGCCGAAGCGCAAGATTGAGCGAGGTGGTCACCGCGCCCGAGCAGACGATCCGGTTCTGCTCGGTGAGGATCTCGGCGACGCGCAGATCCACCGCCGGGTAACGCATCGCAAAGGTCCGCCCCTTCGCCCAATGGGTGGTCGCGACCCGGCCGTCGAGCAGGCCGGCTTCGGCGAGGATGAAGCTGCCGGTGCAATAGGATGCGAGCAGGGTGCCGCGCTCATGTTGCCGCCGCAGCGCGGCGAGCAACGGCTCGACCGTATCGAGCCGGGCGAAGAAGCGTTCGATATCGCCGACGAACGGCCCGGGGATCACCACCGCATCCGCCGCAGACCGCGCGCTGATCGGTCCATCGACGCCAATGATTTGGCCGGACGCGGTCTGCACCGGCCGGCCATTGAGTGACTCGACGCGCCACCGCAGCTGGGACGGCTTGCCGTTGTGGCGCTGCGGCCGCTTCGCCGCCACCGAATTGGCGGCCGTGAACACGTCGACAATGCCCGCAACGCCCGAAGCGAGGATACCGTCATAGACCCAAATCCGGATGAGTGGCATGGCCATGTCCGATCTTGCACAAAGTGAGGCAATTCTGCCATCGCGCGCGCGAGCGGGCAAGCGACGGGCAGCGGCCGCCGATGTGACGGCCGGACGGATAGCTCCCCGGGGGACCCATGGGTGCGATCGGCACCCGGCTTTCCCTGCGCCCTCTGATCTCAGAGCGGCGAAACGAAGAGCAAAGCTCGGACAATCATGTCGCGAGAGCGCGAAGCTGTGTCCCTTCTCATCTGTCATCGCCCGCGAAGGCGGGCGATCCAGTACGCCGCGGCTTATCGATTCGAGCACAACTGCCTCTGGAATACTGGATCGCCCGGTCGAGCCGGGCGATGACACCGAGATGCGGTACGCAATAGCGGTGCGTCGTATCGTGCGAAAACTATCGAAGGCCAGGACCCATTACCCCAAGTGCTGGTTGGTGCGCGACGCTGGGGCCGCGATCCCGCTCACTACCGAATACGGTGGTTATGGGTCCTGGCTTTCGCCAGGACGACGGCGGTGTATATGATCGCTTTCTACGTGCCCCCTTGCCGCCGCCTCAGATCCCCCGCGCAAATCGGCGAAAGCCCGGCGCGCCGGTCAGCGCCTCGAATGCCGCATCGCGCTTCTCCTCGGCGAAGGCAAAACCGGCCATGGTGTAGCAGCGCTCGGCCGCCTCGTTGCCGATCACGAACGAGATCGATGCCCGCGAATAGCCGGCGGCCTTGCCGTCTGCGAGCGCGCGGGCGATCAGGGCCTGCACCAGGCCGCCGCCGCGATGCGACGCTTCGGCTGCGACGTGCTCGATCAGCCAGTCGCCCTCGCCACCCTGAACCCAGCAATTGCGGGCATAGCCGCCGCGCGCGACGATGCCGTCGGCATCGGCACCGGTCTCGGCCGCGACCTCCTCGATCGCCGCGCGTGCGGCGACGACCGTTCCGGATGCAGGCATGGCACACAGCGCGGCAGCCGGCACTCCGTCGACCTCAGCAATCAGGAAATGGGCGACATGGTACCATGACCGCACCCGCGCCACGGCGAGCCGCGCCATGAACGCGAGACACTCCCCCTCCGGCCGGTCGAGCGCGATGTCGAACCAGCCGCGCGGCAACGGGCCGCGCTGCGCGGCCAGCACGATGCGGGCGATGAAGCCGGCGTCGTCGGATCGTGCGGGACGGATCGTGGATCGTCCCGCGCCGGTCATCTCAGGTGTTCGTCAGCGCGACGCGGAATTCCGCCTCGGTCTTGGCCTTGACCTCGTCGAGCGTGACGCCGTCGGCGAGCTCGATCAGCGCCATGCCGTCCTTGCCGTGCTTGTCGATGGTGAACACCGCAAGGTCGGTCACGACCATGTCGACCACGCGCTCGCCGGTCAGCGGCAGATTGCACTGCTTGAGCAGCTTCGCGCCGTCCTTGGCGGAATGCTCCATCACGACCACGACGCGCTTGACGCCGGCAACGAGGTCCATAGCGCCGCCCATGCCCTTCACCATCTTGCCGGGGATCATCCAGTTGGCGAGGTCACCGTTCTGCGCCACCTGCATGGCGCCGAGGATCGACAGATCGATATGGCCGCCGCGCACCATGCCGAAGGAATCCGCCGACGAGAAATAGCTGGTCGAGGGCAATTCGCTCACGGTCTGCTTGCCGGCATTGATGAGGTCGGCGTCCACCTCGTCCTCATAAGGGAACGGTCCCATGCCGAGCATGCCGTTCTCGCTCTGCAGGTTCACGTCGACGCCGTCGGGGATGTAGTTCGAGACCAGCGTCGGGATGCCGATACCGAGATTGACGTAATAGCCGTCGCGCAATTCCTTGGCGGCGCGGGCGGCCATCTGTTCACGGGTCCAAGCCATGGGGCTCTCCTGAAAATCTATGTTTTAGGCTGCGGGACGCGGGCGGGTGTTGCGGAACTCGATCCGCTTCTTGCCGGTCCCGACCTCGATGATGCGTTTGACGAAAATGCCGGGGGTGTGGATGTGGTCCGGGTCGATCTCGCCGGCCGGCACCAGATGCTCGACCTCGGCGACGGTGACCTTCGCGGCGGTCGCCATCATCGGGTTAAAGTTGCGCGCGGTCTTGCGGTAGACGAGGTTGCCGGCGGTGTCGCCCTTCCAGGCGTGCACGATGGCGACGTCGGCGAACAGGCCGCGTTCCATGATGTACTTCTCGCCGTCGAATTCCTTCACTTCCTTGCCTTCGGCGATCAGCGTGCCGACGCCGGTCTTGGTGTAGAAGGCCGGGATGCCGGCGCCGCCGGCGCGGATGCGCTCGGCCAGCGTGCCCTGCGGGTTGAACTCGAGTTCGAGCTCGCCGGCGAGATATTGCTGGGCGAACAGCTTGTTCTCGCCGACATAGGACGAGATCATCTTCTTGATCTGGCGCGTCTCCAGCAGCCGGCTGAGGCCGATGCCGTCGACGCCGGCATTGTTGGAGACGACGGTGAGGCCCTTGACGCCGGAATCGCGGATCGCGTCCGACAGGGTCTCGGCGATGCCGCAGAGGCCGAAGCCGCCCGACATGATCATCATGCCGTCCTTGAGGAGACCATCGAGTGCCGATTTGGCGTCGGGATAAACCTTGTTCATGCAATGAATACCTGATGGAGGGCGCGGAACGGCTCTGTCCAGCGGATTATTAGGCGAAATCTTCGCAATGCGTCAATCACGGCCCCGTGCGGCGACCGGCGGCGGCCTGCGACATCAACATGGCCTTGAAAGCGACAAGAAAACCCTTCAAGTTGCGTGGGTTGGCATCGGCTTCCATTGCGCAGCCGGCAGTGTTCGACGACGACCCGACAAAACTCAACCCGACCGGATATGTCATTGACGATTGCCCAAGGAATTAAGCGCCTGGGGATGCCGATCGCGGCGCTTCTCGGCCTGGCGCTCGTCGGGCTGGTCGGAACGTCGTGGTTCCTCAACCGGGACGCGCTGCGGAGCGCGGTGGAAGCGCAGATCCGCGCCGTGACCGGGCTCGAGCTCGTCGTCAACGGGCCGATCGACGTTTCGGTGTTTCCCGGCAGCTACGTCTCCTTTCACAATGTCGGGCTGAAGGGCGCCGATACCATCGATCCGGCCTTGCAGGTCGACGTGCTGACCGCGAACCTGCGCCTGCTGCCGCTGTTGCTGCGGCGGTTCGAGATTGCCGACGTCATGATGCTCCGCCCGCATATCCATGTGGTTCGCGACAGCGCCGGCGAAAGTAACTGGACCCCGTTCGTCGAGACCATCGCCAAGACGATGACGCCCGGCGCCGAGAACCAAGTGTCATTCTCGGAGATCAGGATCCAGGACGGCGAGCTGAATTACGAGGACGGCACCAACCACATCTCCGAACAGCTCGGCGACATCGACCTGTCGCTGGCCTGGCCCTCCATCTCGCGTTCCTTTGCCGCAACCGGCCAGTTCGACTGGCGCGGCGAGCGCGTCGACGGCTCGATCAGCGCCAGCGATTTCGTCGCGCTGCTGTCGGGCGACCGCTCCGGCCTCAAGGCGCGGCTTGCCAGCGCGCCGCTGAAGATTGCGTTCGACGGAACCGTCGCCAACCGCACCAGCCTGATGATGGAAGGCACGGCCACTATGGACAGCCCGTCGCTGCGCAACGCGTTGCGCTGGATGGGCCAGGCGCCGCCCGGCGGCGGTGGCGGCTTCGGCCGCTTCGCACTGAAGGCCCGCGCCAATGTGGTCGGCGGCTCGGTCGCGCTGACCAATGTCAATGTCGAGCTCGACGGCAATGTCGCCGAGGGCGTGATGACCTACGCCAATAACGGCCGGCAGACGCTGCAGGCGACGCTTGCCGCCGGCAATCTCGATTTCACGCCCTACATCTCGACATTCCGCCTGCTGGCCAGCGGCCAGCGCGACTGGAACCGGCAGCTGTTCGACCTCTCCTCGCTGTCGTCGACCGATCTCGACATGCGCCTGTCGGCCGCCAAGGTGACGGTCGGCCCGTCCAAGCTCGGCCGCACCGCGTTCGGCGCCAATCTGCGCGGCGGCGCGCTCGCGCTCAGTGTCGGCGAGGCGCAGATGTATGGCGGCATCGCCAAGGGTTCGTTCGCGATCGCGCGCTCGGATGCGGTCGCCGACGTCAGGGCGCAATTCCAGTTCACCGATGTCGATCTGCAGGCCTGTGCCAGCGAACTGTTCGGCATCAACAAGCTGTCCGGCCGCGGCAACCTCAACGTCTCCCTGACGGCGTCCGGCTCAAGCCCGTTCGGGCTCGCGTCGTCGCTGGACGGCACCGCGACGCTGAACGGGCATGACGGCGCGATCGCCGGCTTCAACGTCGAGCAATTGCTGCGGCGGCTGGAGAAGCGGCCGCTGTCCGGTGGCGGCAATTTCCGCTCCGGCTCGACGCCCTATGACAATCTCAGCGTCTCGGTGAAATTCGCCGACGGCGTCGCGACCGCCGACGACATCCATGTCGAGAGCCCCGCGGCGAAGATCACGCTGACCGGCACCGCCTCGGTGCCGTCGCGCGAGTACGATCTCAAGGGCGTCGCCAGCCTGACCTCGGCGGCTGCGGGCGGCACCGCGTTCGATCTGCCCTTCGTGATTCAAGGCCCGTGGGACGATCCGTTGATCTTTCCCGATCCGGAAAGCCTGATCCGCCGCTCGCCCGCATCCGCCCCGCTGCTCGACGCCGTGAAGGATCGCAAGACCCGCGACGCGGTGCGCTCGGTGATCGAGCGCATCACTGGCGGAGCCGCACGGCCCGCGGCCGCGCCCGATGCAGCGGCCGGCGCACCCGCCAACGCACCGGCGACGGCGGCCGAGAATGCCAAATCGAACTGATCAAAGTCGAACTGACCAAGGTCGAACTGATCAATCCATTCACTTTCCGCATCAATGCAGCGGGACTGATCCACGCTCTCCCGCGAGCCCCCTACAGAAGTCGTCGACGCGGCATCTTTATCGGGTCACGGGCATGCGCTAGTGTTTTCCCTAACCGGTTAAAAAAACCGGCCTCATGAGGGGAGAAGAACGTGAGATCCAAGGTTATCGGTGCGCTATCAATTGCGGTCGCTGCGGTCGGCCTGTTCGCCGCAACTGCACCCGCTCTGGCCCAGGGCAAGACGATCACCGTCTGGTGGGGCAAGGGATTTTACAAGTCCGAAGACGACGCGCTGCTCGATACGATCAAGAAATTCGAAGCCAAGACCGGCATCAAGGTCGAACTGTCGCAATACGCGATCCAGGACATGATTCCGAAGACGGTCGCCGCGCTCGATTCCGGCACCGTGCCCGACGTCGCCTATTCCGACACCTACGATGTGCAGGCCCAGGGCAAGTGGGCATTCGAGGGCAAGCTCGAAGACCTGTCCGACATCATGCTGCCGATGAAGGACGCCTTCGCGCCGAACACGCTGGAAGCGGCCCTGCTCTACAATGACGTCACCAAGAAGAAGTCCTATTACGGCTTCCCGCTCAAGCAGCAGAGCATGCACGTCCAGATCTGGGGCGACATGCTGGAGAAGGCCGGCTTCAAGGCCGATGACATCCCGACCAAGTGGGAGGATTACTGGACGTTCTGGTGCGACAAGGTGCAGCCGGGGATCCGCAAGGCGACCGGCCAGCGCACCTACGGCGTCGGCCAGCCGATGGGCGTGGAATCCACCGACTCGTTCCAGTCGTTCTACACCTTCATGGACGCCTACCACGTCAAGCTGGTCGACGACGACGGCAAGCTCCTGGTCGACGATCCCAAGGTGCGCGACGGCCTGATCCACGCGCTGAAGGATTATACCGACACCTACATCAAGGGCTGCACCCCGCCGTCCTCGACGACCTGGAAGGACCCGGACAACAACGTCGCCTTCCACAACAAGACGATCGTGATGACCCACAATTTCACGATCTCGATCGCGGCGAAGTGGTTCGAGGATTCGACCAACCCGGCGCTGACCGACGCGCAGCGCGCCGCCGGCAAGCAGGCCTACGAGCACGACATCATCACGGCGTCGTTCCCGAAGGCGCCAGACGGCTCGACGATCCGGTATCGCTCCGACGTCAAGACCGGGCTGATCTTCGCCAACGCCAAGAACAAGGCCGAAGGCAAGCAGTTCATCAGCTTCCTGATGCAGGAAGACAATGTGCGGCCCTATATCGAAGGTGCGCTCGGCCGCTGGTTCCCGGTGACCAAGGCCAGCCAGGCGAGCCCGTTCTGGCAGGCCGACCGGCATCGCAAGGCGGTCTGGAATCAGTTCACCGGCGGCACCGCGCCGTTCGACTTTACCAAGAACTGGAAGTTCACCATCCTGAACAATGAGAACGTCTGGGCCAAGGCCATGAACCGCGTCGTCAGCGAGAAGGTGCCGGTGGACAAGGCCGTCGACGAACTGATCGCGCGTATCAAGCAGGTCGCGGGGTAACGTTGCGAGACCGGCTGCCGCGGCACATTTCCCTGGTCGTCCCTGCGAAAGCAGGGACCCATACGCCGCGGCGGCCGTTTTCGAGAATACTGGTCGACGGCTTTCGCACAACAACGGAAGCCGGTGGTTATGGGTCCCTGCTTTCGCAGGGACGACAGCGGAGTGTAGGGTAACGTATATGGCGATCACGCTCTCCGCATCCGATGTCCCCTCGCCGCCACTGTCGGCGCGGCTCTCGCCGCCGCAGGTCTGGGGCATCGTGCTGCTCGTGCCCTATCTGCTCGTCTTCCTCGCCTTCGTGGTCTATCCGGTCGGCTACGGCCTGTGGCTGGCGCGTCATCCGTCAAGCTATGTCGCGCTTTACAACGACCCGATCTTCGCGCGCGCGGCGGTCAACACGCTGATCTTCCTGGTCATCGGCATCAACATCAAGATGCTGATCGCGCTGTTCCTGTCCGGCTTCTTCGCGCAGCAGCGGCCCTGGATCAGGTGGCTGTCGGTCATCTTCATCCTGCCTTGGGCGGTGCCGTCGATCCCGACCATTCTCTCCGTGCGCTTCATGCTCAACCCCGAATGGGGCGTGGTCAACCAGCTGATCTTCAAGTTCACCGGCGACGACGGCCCGAACTGGCTGAACGATCCGGCGGTCGCGCTCGCGATGGCGATCGGCGTGCACATCTGGAAGTCGCTGCCGTTCTGGACGCTGATCCTGCTGACCGGACGGCTCGCCATCCCGCATGATCTGTACGAGGCATCCGACGTCGACGGCGCCAATTGGTGGCAGAAATTCCGCTACATCACCTGGCCGTCGATGCAGACGCTCTACATCACCTGCACGCTGCTCTCGATGATCTGGACGCTGGGCGACTTCAACAGCGTCTATCTGCTCACCGGCGGCGGGCCCGCCGACCTCACCCACGTGCTGTCGACCCTCGGCATCCGCTATCTCAGGCTCGACCAGCTCTCGCTGGCGATGGCCTCGATCGTCTGCGCGATGCCATTCGTGCTGCCGCTGGTCTATTACATGATGAAACGGTTGTCGCGATGAAGCTGCCCACCCTCCGCGAAGTCGGCACCGAAGCCAAGCTGCTGCTGATCGGCATCCCGGTCTTCATCTGGACCATGATCCCGATCTACCACATGTTCGTGTTCGCGATCTCGCCGAAGGAGGACGCGTTTACCGGCAAGCTGTGGCCGACGCATCCGACGCTGCACAATTTCTCCATCGTGTTCCACCAGCAGCATTACTTCCTGCGCGACTTCTGGATCCAGTTCTGGAATTCGGCCGTGATCGCGCTCGCGGTCGGCGCGCTGACGCTGTTCGTCGCGACCGCAGCGGCATTCTCGATCTCGCGGCTGCGCGTGCCGGGCGGCCGCGCTGTGATGAATCTGGCGCTGTTCACCTACTTCATCCCGGCGGCATTCCTCGCCGTGCCGATGTACCGCACCATGGGCACCTACGGCCTGCTCAACAACCACTGGTCGCTGATCCTGGCGATGGTGACGATCGCCGCGCCCTACGCGATCTGGGTGCTGAAACAGGCTTCCGACAAGCTGCCGGTCGAGCTCGACGAGGCCGCGACGATGGACGGCGCCACCACGCTGCAGCTGTTCCGCCTGGTCTATGTGCCGCTGATGATGCCCTCGCTGGTCGCGGTCGGCACCTACGCGATCCTGCTCGCCTGGAACGAGTATCTCTACGCGTTCCTGCTGCTATCGAAGGACACCGACATCACGCTGCCGGTCGCGCTCGGCAACTTCCTCGCCGCCGACGACTCGCCGTGGGAGCTGTTGATGACCACCGGCTTCATCTACGCGCTGCCGCCGGCCGCGGTGTACTACGCCTTCAAGCGCTACATGGTCGGCGGGCTGACCGCAGGCGCCGTCAAGTCGTGATGTTCACAACGGCGCGGCGCTCTCGCCCTGCGAGCTCGACAGTTTCGAGGCGAACGAGGCGACCAGGATGATCACGGCGATCAGCGCGATCACCAGCGTGCAGATCGCGTTGATCTCGGGCTTCACGCCGAGCCGGACCTCGGAATAGATCCGGATCGGCAGCGTCGCCGAGCCGGGACCGGTGGTGAAGCTCGCGATCACGACGTCGTCGAGCGACAGCGTGAAGGCCAGCATCCAGCCGGCGATGATCGCCGGCACGATCAGCGGCAATGTCACCAGGAGGAACGCGCGCACCGGATCGCAGCCGAGGTCCATCGCGGCCTCCTCCAGGCTGCGGTCGAGCGTGGCGAGGCGCGACTGCACCACGACGGTGACGAAGCACATCGTCAGCGTGGTGTGGGCGATCGTCACCGTCCAGAAGCCGCGCTCGGCATTCAGCGCCACGAACAGCAACAGCAGCGACAGTCCGGAGATCACCTCGGGCATCACCAGCGGCGAATACAGCATGCCGGAGAACAGCGCCCGCCCGCGGAACCGTTCGCCGCGCGCCAGCCCGACCGCCGCCAGCGTGCCCAGCAATGTCGCCAGCGTCGCCGACACCGCGGCGACCGACAGGCTCATCCACGCCGCCTCCAGCATGGCGCGATCGCTGAAGAACTCGTGGTACCAGCGCAGCGACCAGCCGCCCCACACCGTCACCAGCCGCGAGGCGTTGAAGGAGTAGATCACGAGGATGACGATCGGCAGATAAAGGAACGCCAGCCCCAGCGCCAGCGACGTCATGTTGAAGCGCGTGAGCCTGGTGACGGTGTGCGCCATCAGCGATTGCTCTCGAGTTGGCGGCGTTGCAGGCGGTCGTAGAGCACGAGCGGCGGCACCAGCAGCAGCAACAATGCGACCGCCGCGGCTGACGCCACCGGCCAGTCCTTGTTGGTGAAGAACTCGAGCCACAGCGTCTGCCCAATCATCAGCGAATTGGAGCCGGCGAGCAGATCGGGGATCACGAACTCGCCGACAACAGGAATGAAGCAGAGCAGCGCGCCGGCGCCGACGCCCGGCAGCGACAGCGGGAACGTCACCAGCCAGAACGCCTGCAGCGGCGAGGCGCCGAGATCGCCCGCGGCTTCCAAAAGCGAGGCATCCATCTTCGAGAGCGTGGCATAGAGCGGCAGAATCATGAACGGCAGATAGGAGTAGACGATGCCGAGATACATCGCGCTGTCGGTCGACAGCCAGACCACCGGCGCGGACACGATGTGCAGCGCCAGCAGGATCTGGTTGAGCAGGCCGTCATGCTGCAGGATGTTGATCCAGGCATAGATGCGGATCAGAAACGAGGTCCAGAACGGCACGATGACCAGCATCATCGCCACGCCCTGCCAGCGTTGCGGCAGCCGCGCCATGCCGTAGGCAATGGGATAGCCGATCAGCAGCAGGATCAAGGTCGAGGTCACGGCGACGACGAGGCTGCGCAGATAGGATAGGATGTACAGATTGTCCTGCAGCAGCAGGCGGAAATTATCGAACGACAATTGCGCAAAGGCAGCCGCCAGCGCCGCGCGGCCCTCCGTGAAATCGAACACCGGCGTATAGGGCGGCTGCGCGATCGCGGTCTGCGACAGGCTGATCTTCAGCACGAAGCCGAACGGCACCAGGAAGAACAGCACCATCCAGAGATAGGGCGCGATCGCGGCGAGCCGCGCCGGCCGGGCGAAGATGCGGCGCGCGCTCATTGCTCGAGCACCAGGCAGTCGTCGGCGGTGAACCACGCCACCACGCGCTGGCCGGCAAGATAGGCGTCGACATCGAGCCGTGCAGTGTTGGCCATCGACGAACGCACCACCGCGCCGGATTCCAGCCTCACCCTATAGCTCGTGACGCCGCCAAGATAATTGACGTCGGCGACGACGCCCTCCAGCCGGTTGATCGCCTGTGATCCGCTCGCGTCCGAGGCTGGTGCGCGGCGCGACAGCTTCACCTTCTCGGGGCGGATCGCGACGCTGACGACCTCCTTGGTCACCGGCGGCCACAGCTCGCTGACCGCGAGCGTGCCCGCCTCCGCGGTCGAGACCGTCAACCGTCCATTCTCGCGGGCGGCGACCTGGCCGTTGAACAGGTTGATGTCGCCGACGAACTCGGCGATCCAGCGCGAGGCCGGCGCCTCGTAGAGGTTGCGCGGGGTGGCGACCTGGACCAGACGGCCGGCATCCATCACCCCGATCCGGCCGGCCATCGTCATCGCCTCCTCCTGATCGTGGGTGACGATGATGAAGGTCATGCCGAGCCGGCGTTGCAGCTCCATCAGTTCGGCCTGCGTGCTCTCGCGCAGCTTCTTGTCGAGCGCAGCGAGCGGCTCGTCGAGCAGCAGCACCTGCGGGCGGCGCGCCAGCGAGCGCGCCAGCGCCACGCGCTGCCGCTGTCCGCCGGAGAGTTGGTCAGGCTTGCGCTTCTCGAGCCCCTCGAGCTTGACGAGCGCCACCATCTCCGCAACGCGGGTCGCGATGTCACGACGCGCCATGCCGGCGCGCCTAAGGCCGAAGGCGATGTTGTCGCGCACCGACAGATGCGGGAACAGCGCGTAGTTCTGGAACATCATGTTGACGGGCCGCTCATGCGGCAGCACCTGGGCGATGTCGCTGCCGCCGAGCAGGATGCGGCCCTCGTCCGGGGTCTCGAAGCCGGCGAGCATACGGAGCAGCGTGGTCTTGCCGCAGCCGCTCGGCCCAAGCAGCGCGAAGAACTCGCCGGCGCGAATGTCCAGCGAGAGCTGGTCGACCGCGCGGAAATTGCCGAACGACTTGGCGACGCCCTCGATCCGCAGCAGCGGCATGTCCGAGACGGTCGGTTCAGGCAACGGCTTCGCCGCCTCCGCACTCGCTTCGCCCGATGTCACGTCCGCAAGCCCCGATTCCCCGCAAGGTCCGATGATGGCGGCAAACTAGCGGCGGATCGCCACCGGCTCAACCGCTTCACGGACATCTCCCGCAATATTGTCGACGCCCGCACCTCTGCTGGGCGTGGACTCAAAAGCGCGTGCTCAACCGTAGCGATCACATTCGCGATCTCTTTGTCAGCAATCGGAAACGCTGCGCTCAAAGGCTCAGCATACCGTTACGCGTCAAGCGGATCACCGTCTTCAAGCAACTTAGGGGCTATTCCCCGACGCATTTGGCGCACGAAACGTGGCTTGGGAGCCAAGCTGCGCCTTCAAGACCAGGTCGAAGCTGAGGCGCGTTTTTCCATCCTGGAACACCACGCCGTTCGGGCTGAAGGCGACCTTGTCCGGGCCCTTGTTCAACGTCTGCCAGTTGTACGATATGGCGACGATACCGTAAGCCGAAACCGGCTTGACCTCTCCGGCATCTGCCACGCCATTGCCATTGGCATCGCGCCACAGGGCGAGGCCGGCCAGTTCTTTACCAGTCAAAATGCCATCGCGGTCGTCATCGAGTGCGGCCAGCGGTGCATATCCGTTGTCCCAAAACATCCAAAACGTGATGTTGCCGAACAATTGCCGGCCGCTGCTAATTTTGCCATCAAGCTTCAAGTCGCTAACAAGCCAGGCAGCTTTGGGGGTAATCCAGCTCCATTCGCGACTCAACCCGCTGCCGTCCAGGTCGAACGTCACCCGCGCGTCGGGTGCTTCGAGGTCGGTGATCGTGAGCCCATCGGCCAGCGGCACAGCGATGGGAGTGACCGGGTACGGCAGCTTTCCCATCATGGCAGCGTGGTCCTTCAGCGTCTCGATCTCGCGCTTATCCTTCTCGACGTCGAGAAGCGGGACGAGGTAAGAGACGACTTCGCCGGTCAGAGTCCGCCCGCCGAATCCACTGAACGTCAGGCTCTTTTCCTTCTCCCAGGCGTCGGTTGCGATCGTTCGATACTGCTTCACCGCGTCGTCTTTCCTGCCGGCCTGCTCGGTCAACCAGGCGAGGCCGAGTCGGATGACAAGGTTATCCTTATCCAGCTCCAATGCCTGCTTGTACGCTTTCAACGCGGCTTCTAGGTGCGCCTGGGAGGCGGTACTCCAAGTGGAGTCAACGGCAGTCATGACGGTACCGAAAGGAACGGCCGGTGGCTGAATGCCATGGTAGGCCTTCGGCACCGTCAGCGGATCAGACTTCTGAGCGTAAGCCATGCCATGCGCACGACCAAGGTTCAGCAACGCCTCGACGCTGGTAGGATCGTCCTTGGCGATCTTCTCTAGGTTATCGATAAGCCTTGTGACCGGGATCCGCTCCTCTTCCACGCCCACATACCTGCCGAGCGCCGGCGACGTCGCGGCAAGAAAAACCACCAGCAAGATCAAGCGCACGGCGACTCCCATTTGTAAGGGAAGATTGTGGTCAATTTATCCGGTGCACACTGAGGATGCTAGGGTCTGGATGGAGCTTGTGGCGTATGCACGGACGAGTCGCTGCCAGGAAAAGTTTGTCGACGGTTCATGAACCAACTCGAGCCTCCGGCGCTGTCGGTCTTGCGATGCTGTTGAGGGCTAAGCAAACTTAAGCCCCGAAGTGGCTCGTTGCCTTTATGAGTGCATGCCCTAGACTTCGCAGCCGAATTCGGGAGGACAACCGATGATTCACGACCGCTACGGCCTGCAGCTGACCACCGCGTCGGACCGCGCCGCCGCCTACTATGTCGATGGCGTCGATCGCATGCTGGCGGCGCTGCATGGCGCGGATGCCGCGTTCGAAGCGGCGATCGCCGAGGACCCGGAGTTCGCGTTGGCCCATCTCGGCCGTGCCCGCGTCCACCAGCTCAACATGGAGGGTGCCGCGGCCCGCGCCAAGGCAAACGATGCGCGCCAGCTCGCGCCGGCCGCGAGCCCGCGCGAGCGTCAGCACATCGACATCATCGCGTCGGTGATCGAGGGCCAGGGCAAGAAGGCGATGACCGCAGCCGAACAGCATCTCAGCGAATATCCGCGCGATGCGCAGATACTCTCGCTGTTGCTCGGTGCCTTCGGCCTCTATGCCTTCTCCGGCCGGTCCGACCATGACGCCGCGCGGCTCGCAATCTCGGAACGTTATGCCGGCGACTATGGCGACGACTGGTGGTTCCTCACCTATCTCGGCTGGTCGAAGACCGAGGCCGGCGACCTCATCTCGGGCCGCGCCGTCACCGAGCGCGGCTATGCGCTGAAGCCGGAGAACGCCGGCGCCGCGCACGCGGTGGCACATGCGCTGTTCGAGCAGGGCGACGCGGCGGAAGGCCGCAGCTTCCTCTCCGCATGGCTGCCGGCGAATGATCGCACCAGCTTCCTGCAGGGCCATCTCGCCTGGCACCTCGCCTTGATCGCGATCGAGGAAGGCGACGCCGACGGCGCGCTCGCGATTTACGAGCAGCACATCAAGCCGGCGGGCCGACCCTATCCGCCGCTCAATATCTACACCGACACGGCCTCGCTGCTGTGGCGACTGTCGGTCGCCGGCAAGACCGGCCTCGAGCCGCACTGGAAGGATGTCGCCGCCTATGGCGATGGATTTTTCCCCAAGGCCGGTGCCCATTTCGCCGACGTGCACCACGCGCTGGTCGCAGCCACGACGAACAACGATGCGCTGGAGACGCGATTGGCCGAGATGGCGGCGCGCGACGCCGACGGCAAGCTGGCGCCCGGCCCTGCCGCGATCGGACTCGGCCGAGGCGTTGCCGCCTTCGCCGCCGGCGACCATGAGAGCGCCGTGCGCATCCTTGCGCCGCTGATGCCCGAGCTGGTGCGGATCGGCGGCAGCCATGCGCAACGCGAATTGTGGGAGGACACCTTCATCGTCGCATGCCTGCGTGCCGGCCAGGGCCGGCAAGCGACGGGCCTGATCTCGGAGCGGCTGCACCGTCGTCCGTCCCGGCGCGACCTCGCCTGGTCGCAGGAGGCGGCAAGGCAGTAGCCGAACCTCAATCGCCCTTCGCCATGAACGCCGCAAGCGCATCGCGATCGGCTTGCGGCATGGACAGGCCGAGCTTGGAGCGGCGCCACAGGATATCGTCGGGAAAGCGCGCCCATTCCTTGCGCATGAGGTAGCGCACCTCCGCGCCGGTCAGCTCCGGGCCGAAGGCCGGACCGAGATCGGCCTTCTGCTTCGCCTCGCCCAGGATATCCCTCACGTTCAGCCCGTAGGCGGCCACCAGCCGCCGCGCCTCGCCCTCGCCGAGGAATCGCCAGCGGTCGCGCGCGATGTCCACCTCGGTCTCGAAGCGCTGCCAGGCGAATTCGCCGCCCGGCAGCGGTGTCGTCGCAGTCCAGCGCGGCGTCATCGGATAGAACCGCGTGAACTCCGACACCGCCCGCTCCGCGCGGCGTCGCGAGGTGGTGACATCGCCGCCGAAGATGGTGAGCAGCGGCGCCTTGCCGCGCCGGAAATCGAGCGATGCGGCGCCATCGCTGCTGCGCCGGCGCGCGGGAGCGACGACGGAATTGGCGCCGGAGATCGTGCGCAGCACATCGGCCGGGGTGATCTGCTCGCGAAAATAGCGATTCGCTGCGTCGCAGAGATAGGCCACCTCACGCACGCCCATCGCGACAATGGCCGGATCGCCCTTGAAGGGATGGCTGACGCTGCCGATCAGGGTGAAGTCGCGCTCGTAGGGACTGGCGAAGATCAATTGTCCGTCGGAGTTCTGGAACGCATAGACGTTGTCGCAGTCGAACAGGCGGCGCACCACGATCTGGCTGATCTGCACGGTCGCGAGCCGTGGCGCCGGCACGCGCAACACGGTGTCGGCGACGGAGGCGGTCCATGCGCCGGTCGCGTTGACCAGCGACCGCGCCGTGATCACCCGGCGATAGCCGCGGTCGATCGCGACCAGCCGCCAGGTGTCGCTGCGCTCGGCCCAGGTGACGCGCGCGCCGGTGCGGATATCGGCGCCGCGCGCCGCGGCATCGACGGCGTTGAGCACGACGAGCCGCGAATCGTCGACCACGCAGTCGGAATATTCGAACGCGGTTCCGAACGGCCGCTTCAGCGCATTGCCGACCGGATGGTGGGTGACATCCAGCGTCGTCGAGCGCGGCAGGCCGCTGCGCGAGGCCAACCGCTCGTACAGCAGCAGCAACGACCGCAATTGCCACGGCGGCCGTTCCTCGGCATGCGCCGGGATCGCAAAACGCGCCGGCCGCACCAGATGCGGCGCGATGCGCAGCAACACATCGCGTTCCCTGAGCGCCCTGTGGACGCGGAAGAACTCACGCCGTTCCAGGCCCGCCAGATCGCCGTGGACCAGCCGCGGCGAGGCCCCCGACGCGCCGGAGCCGAGATCGCCCTGCTCCAGCAGGATCACGCGCAGGCCGCGGCCGGCGGCATCACGCGCAACGCTCGTGCCGTTCAGGCCACCGCCGATGATCGCGAGATCATAATCCGCCATGGGCAACGGCTATCGCATTTCAATGCGAACGAAATACGTGTTCGCACGAAAAATGCGTCAAGGTGCGGCGCTCAACGACGTGATGCCTGGGTGAAGCGGTCTCACGGCACACTCCACCTCTCCCGCTTGCGGGGACGAGCGACGCTTGCACGATTTCGGAATATTGGAAGAATGCCTCTGAGTTGCCCGACGTGTCAAGTCGCCGGCTCGAACGCCAGCCGCCGCCGGCTACTTTGCATGGGGTTGTTTTCGATATTTTGGCAGCGCCCCTGCGACGCCTTCGCAAGCGAGAGGAGGCACACCGTCTTCGCGACGACGATCCGATCTGCCTCCATCACGCGCTAATCCGCAGCGGTCGCGGCAAAGAAGCCTTCGGGTCCACTGGACTCGATCAGCCTCTTGCCTTCGATCACCCAGAACCGGTTGGCGACCGTGCGCACGAACTGGCGGTCGTGCGACACCAACAGGCAGCTGGCCTGCTGCTCCATCAGTTCCTCCTCCAGCGTCTCCTGGCCCTCGATGTCGAGGTGGTTGGTCGGCTCGTCGAGCAGATAGAAGTTCGGCTGGGTGAGCCGCAGCACCAGCATGCCGAGACGGGCCTTCTGCCCGCCCGACAGCCGCCCGATCGGACGGCCCTGCATCTCGATCGAGAGCCCGGCGCCGGCGAGCAGGCCGCGCGCCCGCTGGTCGCCGACCGCAAAGCGCTGCGTCAGCATGCGCAGCGGCGTGTCGCCGTCCGCGAGATCGGCCAGCGCCTGGTCGCAATAGCCAAGCACCAGCGACTCGGTGGCCCTGATCTCGACGGCTGCCGCCTCCGCGTCCTCGATCGCGAGCCGCAGCGCCGCGACGAACCGGGTCTTGCCGGCGCCGTTCGGCCCGAGCAGCGCGATCCGGTCGCCCTTGCAGATGAACTGCTGGCCGGTCGTGAACAACGGCCTGCCGTCAGGGGTGGCGATCGCAGCGTTGTTCAGCCTGATCAGAACCTTGGCATGGGTATCGCGGTTGGCGAGCCGGATCGTGCCGGCCGAGCGTTCGACATGCGCAGGCTTTGCCGTCTCCACGAGCTTTTCGGCGCGCTGCTTCAACTGCTTGGTCTTCGACAGCAGAAGGTCGCTGCCGGAATTGATGCCGAGGTTGTTGAGCTTGGCCGCCTGCTGTCGCAGCTGCCGGACGGCCTTCATGTCGCGCTGGAAGCGCCGCTCGTCCGAGGCATCGAATTCGTCGAGAGCCGCGCGCGCTGCGATGTAGGGCAACGCGAACAGCTGCGACCGCTCCGGGCGCAGGAACAACGTCCGGTTAGTGGTCGCATCGAGGAAGGCGCGATCGTGGCTCGCAATCACCACCGGCATCTCGCGCGGCAGCGCATTCAGCCAGGCCTCGAGCCGGCCGATTTTGGCGAGGTCGAGATGGTTGGTCGGCTCGTCGAGCAGCAGCACGTCGGGCTCGGTCACCAGCACGCGGGCAAGCATTGCGAGCCGCAGCCAGCCGCCGCTCAATTGCTTGAGCGGGCGCGCCCACAGTTCGTCCGGCACGTCGAGCGATTGCAGGGCGACGTCGACCCGCCAGCTTTCGCCGGCGCGTTGCTCGCCGGGTAGCGCCTCGAGCACGGCGGCATGGAACGGGGTGTCCAGCAGTTTTGGCGGTGCATCCTGCTCGACATGGCCGACGGTCAGTCCGCGCGCGCGGGTGATGTCGCCTTCGTTGGGCTCCATGCTGCCTGTGATACAGCGCAGCAGCGTGGATTTGCCGCGGCCGTTGGCGGCGACGAGGCCGATCCGGTCGCCGGCATTGACGACAAAATTCAGTTCGGAAAACAGCGGCGCGTTCAGCGTCACGCCGAGATTGCGTGCATTGATGAGGGTCACGATCAATTCTCTGGTCTTGCCGGCGATCACGACACGATCCAGAGGCATCCAGCCATCATCGGATGTGCGTGTCGGTGCGCGGCGAGGGATTCAAATGCAGGCGCGAACGCTCAAACGTTCGACGCCGCACGGCCACGAAGGGCAGACCAGGAAGAGATTTTGTCCGAGTTTCCGGTCAGCCCTGCAAACGCATTTGCAGGGCGTTGACGGGGCCACGCTTGAGGTGGGGATCAGTGAATCTCGCCACGACGCAGCCCTCCTTTCTCGGCAAAATGGTGTGGTGAGCCGAGATTTAACCGGACGCGCCGCGGATGGCAAGCGCCGCCGGCCGGGCCGGTCCAACGGTTCAGGCCGACTTACCCCGCTCTGCGCACGGTCTCGGCCAGCCGGTCGCCGCCGACCAGCGCGGCAAATTGACCGATCGGGGCCGGCCGGCCGATCAGATAGCCCTGCACCGCGTCGCAGCCTTCCTCGGAGAGGAAGCTGAGCTGCGCCTCGGTCTCGACGCCTTCGGCGACGATCGACATTTCAAGGCCGTGGCCGAGATCGATGACCGCACGGACGATCGCGGCCGATTGCGGATTGCGGCCGAGATTGATGACGAAGGCGCGGTCGATCTTGATCTTGTCGAACGGAAACGCCTGCAGATAGCTCAGCGAGGAATAGCCGCTGCCGAAATCGTCCATCGAGATGCGCACGCCGAGCGTCTTCAGCCGACGCAGCAGCGACAGGCCGCGGTCGAAATCCTCGATCAGCACGCCCTCGGTGATTTCGAGCTCGAGCCGGTCGGGCGTCAGCCCGGTCTCGAGCAGGATCGAATGCACGAGCCCGACGAGGTCGCCATGGGTGAATTGCGCCGGCGACAGGTTCACGGCGACCTGCATCGGCACCGCCCAGGAGGCGGCCTCCCGGCAGGCTTCGCGCAAGATCCATTCGCCCATCTCGACGATCAGGCCGCTTTCTTCCGCGAGCGGAATGAAGTCACTGGGCGGCACGAAGCCGCGCACCGGATGGTGCCAGCGCGCCAGCGCCTCGAAGCCGATGATCTGGCTGCCCGCAACGCTCGCGCCGGTGGCCGCCTGCGGCTGGTAGTAGAGCGACAATTCGCCGTTCTTGATCGCGACCGACAGCTCCTGATGCAGCACGCGGCGATCGCGGATCTGCTGGTCCATCTCCGGCTCGAAGATCGAGATCGTGCCGCGCGACTTGGCCTTGGCGCGGAACAGCGCCGCGCCCGAATTGGCCAGCAGCGAGGCGGCGTCGGATCCGTTGTGCGGGAACACCGCGATGCCGGTGGTGAGGCCGGTGCGCACCGATTTGCCGTCGATCGCGAAATCCTCACTCAACGCCTCGGCGGCCTGCTCGGCCAGCGCAATGCCGGCGGCCGGCTGCTGGCCGTCGATGATGAGGCCGAATTCGTCGCCGGACAGCCGCGCAACCACGCCGCCGCGCGCCACGGTCTGCAAGCGCTGCGCGACTTCGATCAGCACCTTGTCGCCCATCGCATGGCCGTAGACGTCGTTGATCTCCTTCAGCCCGTCGAGGTCGACGCAGAGCACGGCGAACTCCTCGTCGGTGCCGTCGCAGGCCTCGATCATCTGGGTCAGCGCCTGCAGGAACGCGGCGCGGTTCGGCAGATCGGTCAGGCCGTCATGGTAGGCCATGTGCGCCATGCGCGACTCGGTCTGGCGCCGGTCGGTGACGTCCTCATGGGTCTTGATCAGATATTGCGGCTCGCCGGCGTCGTCGAGCACGGTCATGCGGCGGGTCAGGAACAGCCGCAGGCCGTCCTTGGTCGAGATCGGGTGCTCCTCGGCGATCATGCTGCGCTTCCTGATCGCAGCCTCGTCGCGGGCGAGGATCAGCTTGGCTTCGCGCGCATTGAAGATGTCGGAAGCCGTCAGCCCGACGGCGTCCTCGCGGCGGCGGTTGAGGATCGTCTCGGCGCTGCGGTTGGCCAGCAGATAGCGGCCGTCGCTGACGCGCTGCACGATCAGCGAGACCGGGATGTTGTCGACCACGAGCTCGAGGAATTTCTTGTTGTTCTCGAGCTCGCGCGACAGCGAACGGCGGTCGGTGACGTCCTCGAACAGCGCGATCAGGAATTCCGGATCGCCGGCCTCGTTGCGGGCGATCACGCGGTTCGAGGCCAGGATGCGCTTCTCCGAACCACGTTCGACGAAGAATTCGCTGCGGTGATAGCCTTCCGGCGCGTCCAGCGCGGCGCGGTCGGCGGTGTCGATGCTGGCGGCGGTCTCGGGACGGAAGATCTCGTCGGCCCGCTTGCCCACGATGTGATCGCGCGAGAAGCGCGAGAAGCGCTCGAACGCGCGGTTGGCGAAGATGTAGCGGCCATCCTCGATGTTCTTGGCCGCGACGCAGACCGGGACGTTGTCGAGCACGGATTCGAGGAATTGCGTGGTCGAGGCGAGCTTGCGCGACAGCTTGCGCTGGTCGGTGCAATCAAGATGGGTCGCGACCGAGCCGCCGTTCGGCAGCGGAAAATATTTCACCAGGACTGCCCTGCCGCCGGGCAGTTCGGTGACCAGCCCATCGGGCGCTGCGGCCCTGGCAAAGAAATCCTCGGCACTGATGTCGAGCACGCCGCGGTCGCGGCGCAGCTCCAACAGCTCGGTGCCGGTCATGTTGCGCCTGATGTCGGCGCGCGACAGGCCGTAGATGTCGAGATAGCGGTCGTTGCAGAACACGATGCGCTCGCGCGCATCGGTCATCACCACGCCCTGGTTCAGATGGTTGAGGGCGGACGACACGAAGGCGTTGCGCCGCAATTGCGCGCGCTTGGCCTTGCGCAGAGCCGAAAGGATCCACAGCCCGACCGCGCCGAGGAAGGAGGCAACCACCACGCTGCCGATCAGGAGCTCCCAGACCACGCCGGGATCGAGGTCACCAAGGTAGGTCGACGGTGCGAAGGAAGCGGAGGCTGCTCGGGCTGCGCCGACCGGCACGACGGCGGCGATCAGGCAAAGGACGGCCCTTGCCGGAATCGAATTCTTCCCGCCCGCCTGCCACTTCCTGCCAGCCATCAATCACCCGCGGATTTCCGGGGCGAGTGTCCGGCTCCGGCGGTTTGGATCGGGTAAACGCGTAGGGATGCAACTGGAAAATGCCACTTAATGTACGGCAATTGCCCTGACATGATTAATGCTGCCCTAACAGGGCATGGCTCCCCAACTATTTGAGATGGCCCAAGCACTTGCCTAATAAGCACTTGCCCAAAACGATGGGATCGGCTGAACGATGTTGGCGGCAACGGCGTGGCTGCGCGGAAATGTTCGGACGTGAAGGACGAGATGGACAGGGTTGATTGTGTGGTCGTCGGTGCGGGGGTGATCGGCCTCGCCGTGGCGCGCCGGCTGGCACAGGCCGGTCGCGAAGTGATTGTGATCGAGGAGGCGGAAGGGATCGGCACGGTGACCTCGTCGCGAAACAGCGAGGTGATCCACGCCGGCATCTACTACCGGGCCGGCAGCCTGATGGCGCGGATGTGCGTCAGCGGCAAGCGGGCACTTTATCGTTACTGCGCCGAGCACGGCATCCCGCACAGGAATTGCGGCAAGCTGATCGTCGCCACCACTGCCAAAGAGACCGAAAAACTCCAGTCGATCCGGGCTCATGCCGAGGCCAACGGCGTCGACGACATGCAGCTTCTGTCCGGCGAGGCGGCACGCGCGCTGGAGCCGGCGCTGAACTGCGACGCGGCGCTGCTGTCGCCCTCCACCGGGATTATCGACAGCCATGCCTATATGCTGGCGCTGCGCGGCGACGCCGAGGCGGCCGGAGCAGCATTCGCCTTCCATACGCCGCTGCTCCGCGCCAGGGCCACGGCCAACGGGTTCGAGGTCGAGGCTGGCGGCGCGGCGCCCATGGCGCTCGCCTGCGATCTCCTGGTCAATGCCGCCGGCCTCGGCGCAACGGCCGTCGCGCGCAACGTCGAGGGCATGCCGATCGCGTTGATCCCAACGGCCTATCTGGCCAAGGGCAATTACTTCAGCTGCAGCGCCAGGGCGCCGTTCTCGCACCTGATCTATCCGGTGCCGGAGCCCGGCGGGCTCGGCGTGCACCTGACGCTCGACTTGGCCGGACAGGCGAGGTTCGGCCCCGACGTCGAATGGATCGATCACATCGATTACGCCGTCGACCCCGATCGGGCCGAGCGGTTCTATCCGGCGATCCGGAAATACTGGCCGACCCTGCCGGACGGGGCGCTGATGCCGAGCTATTCCGGAATCCGGCCCAAGATCGTGCCGCCGGCGGTCGCGACCCAGGATTTCCTGATCCAGGGACCGGCCGATCACGGCGTCGCGGGCCTGATCAACCTGTTCGGGATCGAATCGCCCGGACTGACGTCGTCGCTCGCGGTCGCCGACCATGTCGGCGAGCTGGCAGAGCTCTGAGCAAATGCAGCATGGCCTCCCGGGGGATGCGCGCCGCGGCGTTCATCCCTCGGTAAAAGGCCAGACTATTTTGCAGATTTGCGGAGGAACCGGCTTAGTGGACCGTGTCGTCGGCGGAAAGTCTCAACCGCTCGATCTGGTCCTTGACCATCAACTTGCGGCGCTTGAGCTCGCAAATGTGGAGATCGTCTACGGAGGGGTGAACGAGTGCTTCGTGCAGTTCGTTCTCGAGTATTTTGTGCTTACGCTCCAGCTCAACGAGATGGGCCTGTATTGCCATTGCGAACACTCCTCGGTGCGTTAAACCTCAGGTTCGATCCGGACCAATAAGTCTACACGAGTGGGCCGTACTGTCGATAGGGGACGCGAAATGCCGCACGCACTCATTTCGGTTTATCTGTAACTAATCGTGACTATGGAACCGGTTCGGCTTGCGCCGCGCGCGCTCAGGGAGGATATTCCGGCGAGCGGCTGCTTCGGTCGCAACAACCTCGTCGTGCTTACCAGTCAATACACAACCATGAACGATCAGGATGAGCGCGAACTCCTCGCCGAGCTTGCGCGTCTGCAACAAGAGCACCGCGACCTCGATGCCGCGATCGACGCGCTGCATCAATCGCCGGCGCCGGATCTCTTGATGCTGCAACGCTTGAAGAAGCGGAAGCTGCAATTGCGCGACCGCATCGCCTTCATCGAAGATCAGATCACGCCCGACATCATCGCCTGACATCCGCCTCGGCGGTTCGGCGGCCCACTGGTTCAGATCCGGCGGCGGTTTTCCCCGTCATCCACAGCGCTTCACTGGCTTCACGTTCGCGGCAACGGACGCGGGTGCGCTTTTCGGCGCTTGACTCCAAAAGAACAAAATAAGAACATGTCGATCCAGCCGCCAGCCATCAGAGGGAGTTTCGCCATGTCCGCACCGCCTTCCCTGCCCGACAACAGCCGCTACGAGCAGGCCTGCGATCAGGCGATCGCGATGTGCGACGGCAACCTACGCAGCACCATCAAGGCGCTGATCATGGCCAACGAATATCTGGAAACCGAGCTCGAGGAATTGCAGGCCGCGATCGCGGCCGGCTGCGTGCCGGCGCGAACCCATGCGGCGAGCGACGCCGCCTGATCTTCAGGGAGCACAGCAATGGCGGACGTGACCTATTACGTGGCGCTGCCTTTCATGCAGGACGACGATGGCACGCCGGTCGCCGGCAGTGCCGAGGAATGCCAGAGCTCGGCGATCGCGCTGCGCCGGGCGGAGACGATGTCGCGGATGCCCGGCAGCATCGGCGCCGTCGCGTTCAGCCGCACCGGCGATCCCGCGATCGGCGAATTCGGCGATGCCAAGCTGCTGCGGGCCTACGGCAATGTGCCGGAGGATCTGAGCGCGCTGTAATTTTCAGACTTCATGGCGCCGCTGCGCCTTGCGCACGTACATCGCACGATCGGCCTCATCGAGCACGCGATCGGCGTCCGAATGCGCGGTGAGGATCGCAACGCCCGCGGAGGCGCCCGCGGAGACCCGGCTGCCGCGGAACACGAAGGTCAGGCGGTCGATCGCTTCTTCAAGTGCAGCGGCCTTGGCGCGGGCATCGGTCTCGCTGAGATTCCACAGCAGCACCGCGAACTCGTCGCCACCGAGACGGCCGATCACGTCGGAGGCGCGCACCTGGTCCGATATCGCGGCGACGATCGTCTTCAGCACCTCGTCGCCTGCCGCGTGCCCGAAGGCATCGTTGATCGGCTTGAGGCGGTCGACGTCGAGCACGATCAGCGCGCCGGAGGCCTGATAGCGCTTGATAAAGGAGAGCGAACGGACGAGCTCGCGCTCGAAGCCGCGCCGGTTCAGGATGTCGAGCAGGAAGTCGGTCTCGGCGGAGGCCTGCAGCTCCTCGATCCGGGCCTGGGCCCGCGCCAGCTGCGCCCGCAACCTGCGGATCGTGGATTTGTCGCCGGACGCGACCGCGCCCCGCGTGGAAGCTTCGGTTCCAGCCGCTTTGGTTCCCGTCCCCTTTGTTGCCGTCGTGCCGGGTGCGGATTTGCGCGCGGCGGGCGCGCCTTTTCGTCGTTTTGCCGCCCCGGAGGCCGCCGCCGTCGTCTTCTTCTTCATGCGCATCCTTGTTGAGGCCTGCTTATGAAGGCTTGCCGGGATTCACCAAGACAGGATAGTCCATTCTAACTCCCTTGCCACGCCTTGGATGACGCCCGGGCCGCCCCTATAATCCGGCCTATGCTTTTGGATTCCTGCACAGAATTGAAGAGATGACCGCTCCGATCGCCATCATCATGGGAAGCCAGTCCGACTGGGAGACCATGCGCCATGCCGCCGAGACCCTGGCCGCGCTGGGCGTTGCCTGCGAAACGCGCATCGTTTCGGCGCACCGCACCCCCGATCGGCTCTATGCCTTTGCCAAGGGCGCCAAGGCGGCCGGGCACAAGGTGATCATTGCCGGCGCCGGCGGTGCCGCGCATCTGCCGGGCATGACGGCCGCGCTGACGGAGCTTCCGGTGTTCGGGGTTCCCGTCGAGTCGAAGGCGCTGTCCGGCGTCGATTCGCTGTACTCGATCGTGCAGATGCCGGCCGGCATCCCGGTCGGGACGCTGGCGATCGGCAAGGCCGGAGCGATCAATGCAGCGTTGCTCGCGGCAAGCGTGCTCGCGCTCAACGATCCTGCACTGTCGGTCCGTCTTGCGGCCTGGCGCACGCAGCAGACCGATGCGGTCAAGGAGCATCCGGAGGGCTCGGCGTGACGGCTTCGAACCTCGTGAAGCTGAAGCCGGGCGACACCATTGGAATCCTCGGCGGCGGACAATTGGGCCGGATGTTGGTGCTTGCCGCCGCGCGCCTCGGGCTCCGCTGCCAGGTGTTTTCGCCGGATCCGGACTCGCCGGCCTTCGACGTGGTGCAGAACGCGACCTGCGCGGAATATGCCGACGTCGAGGCGCTCGAACTGTTCGCCAACGACGTCGACGTCGTCACCTATGAATTCGAGAATGTCCCGGCAGCGACCGCGATGGTGCTCGCCGCGCGCCGTCCGGTCCTGCCCGCACAGAAGATCCTCGAGACCACGCAGGACCGGCTGATCGAGAAGGATTTCGTCAGCAAGCTCGGGATCGGCACCGCCGATTATGCCGACGTCTCATCGGTCGCCACGCTACGCGCAGCGATCGAACGGATCGGCCTGCCTGCCGTGATCAAGACCCGCCGCTTCGGCTATGACGGCAAGGGCCAGGCCATCATCCGCGCCGGCGACGACCTCGAGCAGGTCTGGCAGGACCTCGGCACCAAGTCAGCCATCCTCGAGGCCTTCGTGCCGTTCGAGCGCGAGATCTCGGTGATCGCGGCGCGCTCCGCTTCCGGCGAGGTCGAGTGCTTCGACGTCACCGAGAACGAGCATCGCGACCATATTCTGAAAACTTCTCGCGCGCCGGCCGCGATCCCCGACGAGCTTGCGGCGCAGGCACGGGCGATCGCCGAAAAGATCGCCGCAGCGCTCGACTATGTCGGCGTGCTCGCGGTGGAGATGTTCGTGGTGCCCGGTAACGGCGCAGCGACGGTGCTGGTCAACGAGATCGCGCCGCGCGTGCACAATTCCGGCCACTGGACGCTCGACGGCGCCTCGATCTCACAGTTCGAGCAGCACATCCGTGCGATCGCCGGCTGGCCGCTGGGCAAGCCGGTGCGCCACGGCGATGTCACCATGACCAACCTGATCGGCGACGACATCCTGAGCTATGAGCAGTGGCTCACCGTTCCCGGCGCCACCGTGCATCTGTACGGCAAGGGCACGCCGCGCCCTGGCCGCAAGATGGGGCACGTCACGGAAGTGACGCCGGCCCGCAAGCCGTAATTAATTCCACTCCGGCCGCCGCCTTCGACTCATCGATGGAAATGGGATCGTGGCGGCCACGATCCCATTAGACCATCGGCTCTGATTGAATCAGAACCGATGCTCTGGCTTTGCGCTTTGACGCGTTTTCTTCACGCGAACCGGCGTCCACTTCGCTCGAAAACGCTCTGGCGGATCACGCAGTCTTGACGCCGGCGACGATGCCGGTCGGCTCGTCGCTGAGCCAGCGATAGATCACGCCGCCGAGCGCGCCGCCGATCAGGGGCGCGACCCAGAACATCCAGAGCTGCCCCAGCGCCCAGCCGCCGACGAACAGAGCCGGCCCGGTGCTGCGCGCCGGGTTCACCGAGGTGTTGGTGACGGGAATGCTGACCAGATGGATCATCACCAGCGCGAGGCCGATGGCGAGCGGCGCGAAGCCGGCGGGCGCCTTGCCGTGGGTCGATCCCATGATGATGAACAGGAACATCATGGTCATCACCACTTCGGTGATGAAGCACACCACCATGCTGTAGTGGCCCGGTGAGTGCGCGTCATAGCCGTTGGAGGCGAAGCCCTTGGTGACATCGAAGCCGGGCGCGCCGCTGGCGATCACATAGAGCAGCCAGGCCGCGATGATCGCGCCGGCGACCTGCGCGATGATGTAGGGCAGCACCTGGCCGCCGGGGAAACGCCCGCCCGCGGCGAGCCCGACCGTCACGGCCGGGTTGAGGTGGCAGCCCGAAATATGGCCGATCGCATAGGCCATGGTCACCACACTCAGCCCGAAGGCCAATGACACGCCGACCAGACCGATCCCAACCTGCGGAAAGCCGGCCGCGATCACCGCGCTGCCGCAGCCAGCGAATGTGAGCCAGAACGTACCGATCAGTTCGGCCGCGTATTTCTTCATGTCCATGTGGCATCTCCCCTATTTCCAATGTCCGGGTTATCTGAAACTCCGGGAGCGGCCCCGATCCTGGCGCCAAACCACCCAAATCAGGGCCGCACGAAGGCATTTTCGCCCCATTTCGTGGCTTTACTAGGCCCTAAAGTCACTCGACCGGTGGACATCTGCGCGTTTGTCTGATACATGCGCGCGCCTAGGGTTAAGAGGCAGGCCTTTTGCCGCCCCTTTACCTCGCCAGAATTCCGAACCGATCAATTCAAAAGAGGATGCCGCGTGCAGGTTCTCGTCCGCGATAACAATGTCGACCAAGCCCTGAAGGCGCTGAAGAAGAAGATGCAGCGCGAGGGCATTTTCCGCGAGATGAAGCTCCGCGGTCACTACGAAAAGCCCTCTGAGAAGAAGGCTCGCGAAAAGGCCGAAGCCGTGCGCCGCGCACGCAAGCTGGCGCGCAAGAAGCTGCAGCGCGAAGGCCTGCTGCCGATGAAGCCGAAGCCGGTGTTCGGCGCTGGTCCCGGTGGCGACCGTGGCGGCCGTCCCGGTGGTGCAGGCGCTGGTCGCGGACCGCGCTGAACCGTTTTGCTGATATGGAAGTCTAACAGCGCGGGCCATGGGCCCGCGTTGTTGTTTTGAAGCCAGCCGTGTTCCGGGGTACCCATGCAAAACGACCGGCAAGAGCACTTTGCATGATGGCCGTTCCGGCGCTCCGCTCCCCGCTCCCAGAAGCTGCGCACCGCCGTCGTGCGGCGCACCTCGTCATTATGGCCGTGGTTCTCGGCCTGCCGCTCGGGGGCTGTTCCTTCGACTTGGGATCATGGGGCTCGGACGACAAGCCGAAACAGGCTGCCGCTGCCGACAAGCCTGCCGCCGACACCATCACCCCACAGGACATCAACAGCGCCAAGGATCACGCCACGCGCGGCCAGGTGCTGGCGCATTCCGGCAAGCTCGATGAGGCGCAGGCGGAATTCGAGCAGGCGCTAACCGCCGACCCTTACAACATCCAGGCGCTGTACGGCCGTGGCCTGATCTATCAGGGCCGCGGACAACATCAGCAGGCGATCGACGATTTCACGGCGGCGAGCGGGCTGTCGCCGCAGAAGGCCGAGCCGCTGGTCGGCCGCGCCACCAGCTACCTCGCGCTCGACAAGGCCAAGCAGGCCGCCTCCGACCTCGACGAGGCCGTGCAGGCCGATCCCGGCAATGTTGCGGCGTGGAGCGCGCGCGGCCAGGCCTATGAGCGGCTCGGCGACAGGGCCAAGGCAGCGGCGTCCTACAATCGCGCGCTCGCGCTGCGGCCAAATGACGGAAGCGCGCGCAGCGGGCTGGCGCGCATCGGCGGCTAGCGCGCTTTCAAACGAGCGGTTACCGATCCGCTCGAACAGGATGCGTCGAGAGCGATAGATCCGTGCTGCGCGTTACTTCGGCAGGACGGCGTGGAACATCGACTTCATGCCGGAGAACATGTCGTCGGTCACCGACGTGCGCTCGTTCTTCGGCGCCGGCATCGCAGCGTCGGCGCGCAGGTCGAGCGGGGCCTGCAACACCGGGACCGGAATGTCCGCCGGCGGCGTCAGCCGATTCGCATCCTGGGCACTGGCGGCGTAGGGCGGACGCGGCTGCGCGGCTTGATCGGCATTGTCGCTGGACGGGTTCGACACCATGATCGGCGGCGGCAACGGCCGGATCGCCGGGGCTGCCGCCGGACGCTGCTGGTCAGGCAGGCGGGCGAGATCGGTGCTGCGAGCGTCCTGGGTACGCACGGCGTCCTGGGACCGCGCAGCGTCCTGCGGACGCTCCTTGCGCAGCCGCTCGATGGCGGCACGCGCAAGATCGTTGGCATCGCGGGCTTCCTCCGGCGTGACGGCGGACTCGACTGGCGCCGCGGCGGGCGCAGCCTTCGCGACCGCCTTCGGCGCTGCCGGATGATGGCGCGCGTCGGCGGGGATGCTGGCCGTCTCAGCCGGCGCATCAGCTTTGGTGTCGACAGATTTGGTATCAGCCGATTTGGGATCGGCGGGCTTCTCGGTGACGGTGGCCTTCTCCGATGCCGACCGCTCGATCAGGGTGCGCTCGGACATGCCCTTGGCCTTCACGCCGGCTTCCGGGAGGCTGCTGACCATTGTGGACTTTTCGGCGGGCTTGGCGACGGCTTTTGGATCTGCCTTGGGATCCACGGCGGCGGTCACGGCTGCGGCATCCGGCGCTTGCGGCTTGGCCACGATGTAATGATTGACGATGTACGCCCCGATGATGGTCGCTGCCACCGAGGGTAAGATGTCCATCACGAATTTCTTCAGGTAACTCAGCATGACCTGCCACTCCCCACCCCGTTATTTCATGCTGGAACTTTGAGGCACATTCAGGGATCAACTGCGACGGATCGGTGGCAAACCCCCGTTCCGACGTCACCTTTGGTGTCACTTTGGTTTCAGCGGAGGCGCCCCCTGCGCAGGCCGCATCCACCTCTTAATTCATCGTGCAGCCGTTAACGGGTTATGAATTTCCACAGCCGCGCCTGCTCGGAGCTGCCATTCTCCCCGCGCAGGGTTACCGCCCGCGTCAGGGCTTGAGTTCGACCTCGAGGAACACGATCTCGCTGGCCGTCTCGTTAAGCACGTCGTGCTGGACCCCGGCCTTGCGGAAATAGGACCTGCCGGCCCCGAGCTGTGCCTTCGAGCGCTCGCCGTTCGGCGCTACGATGGTCATTTCGCCTGCCGTGATCGGAACGATGACGTAGTCCATCTCATGGGTGTGGTGGCCGGTGGCGCTGCCCGGCGCGAGCCGCCATTCGGTCACGCGGACCTCCGCCGTATCCACCTGAACATCCGATTTGGCGCTGAGCATCGTCACTTCACTTCTCCACGAAAGCGTTTTCAAGCGAAGTGGATACCGGTTCGCGTGAAGAAAACGCGTCAAACAAGAATCTAGAGCCCGTTCCGATTCGATCGGAACGGTAAAGGCTCTAAGGCACGAATACCATGAACACGAACACCGCGAACACCACCATGTGAACGAGCCCGAACAGGATGTTGGTGCGGCCGGTTCCGAAGGTGAGCATGCTGACCATGAAGGTGAGCAGCAGGATCAGCATATGCTGGTTGCTGAGCCCGAGCACCAGCTGCTTGTCGAGCGCATAGGCGGCAACGGCTACCGCCGGAACCGTGAGCCCGATGGTGGCGATCGAGGAGCCGAGCGCGAGGTTAATGCTCTTCTGCAGGTCGTTCTTGCGCGCAGCCGACACCGCGGCAACGCTTTCCGGCAGCAGGATCAGGGCAGCCACCACCAGACCGGCAAAGGCCGGCGGCGCGCCGATCTTGACGGTGACGACATCGACCACCAGCGAGAATTTCTTGGCCAGCAGCACCACCGCCAGCAGCGAAACCAGCAGCAAGGCGACACTGATCGCCGTCATGCGGTCCGACATCACCTCGCCATGCGCCGCCGCCTCATTGGCCCCGCTGACGAAGTAATCGCGATGGCGGATGGTCTGGGTGTAGAGGAACACCGCATAAAGCAGCAGGGTCACGACGCTGATCACGGCGAGCTGGGCCGTGGAGTAGATCGGGCCCGGCGCGGTGAGCGTGAAGTTCGGCATGTCGAGCGTGATGGTCGCGAGCACGAACAGAACGCTGAGGTAAAGGTTGGCGCCGGTGATCTGAAAATCCTGCTCGCGGTAGCGGATGCCGCCGATGAAGATGCAGAGCCCGACCAGGCCGTTGCAGACGATCATCACCACCGCAAACACGGTATCGCGTGCCAGGGTCGGCGCCGGCGTGTCGCCCAGCATGATGGTCGAGATCAGCGCCACCTCGATGACTGTCACCGCCAACGTCAGGAGCAGCGTGCCGAACGGCTCGCCGATCCGCTCGGCAATCATCTCGGCATGGTGGACAGCCGCAAACACGGTGCCGAACAGGATCACCAGCAGCACGGCGGCGAACGCCCAGCCCCCCGCCGATGGCGCGAAGCTGTAGCCGGAGGCCGAGACTGCGCCAAACAACAGCACCGCCAGAACGGGATACAGCCAGGCCGACCGTGGCATCGGTCCGTGTGCGCTCATCGTGGGGTCCCCTCACTTCGGTGACCTCGATTATGCGACAGACAATCGCCGCCGTCAGCCTCTCGCGGCGCCGATAAACCGCCTCGCGGTATCCATCGCACCGAAATTGTCGAGATCGTCGTGCCCGCCGCCGGGCAGGCGGACGAATTGCTTGGGCTCGTGGGCGAGGCCGAACAGCCGCTCGCCCAAGCGGATCGGGATCGCCGGATCGTCGGTGCCGTGCATGATCAGGAGCGGTGCCGTGACGCCGGTGATTCGCCGGTCGGAATGGAATTGATCGCGCATCAGCAGGCTGACCGGCACATACCAGAAGAGCACGCCGGCGACGTCAACCGTCGAGGTATAGGGTGCCTCCAGGATCAGTCTGCCGATGGGGTGTTCGGCGGCGAGCGCGACCGCAACGCCGGTGCCGAGAGAGAATCCCCAGGCCACGATCTGCTCGGCGCGGTAGCGCGCGGTGGCGAACGCGTAGGCGGCCGCAGCGTCCTGCAGCAGTCCCCGCTCGCTCGGAGATCCGCTCGAGCCGGCGTAGCCGCGGTACGACAACGCCACCAGCCCGGTCCCGTCGGCCGTGATGGCCTTGAAGCGTGCCACGCGGCCGGCAAGGAAATCGCCATTGCCCGGAAAGAACAGCACGACCGGCCGGCCCGGCTTCGCCGGCACGTGCCAGACGATGACCTTCTCGTCGTCAGCCGTGGTGAGAACATGCTCCTCCGCTTCGGGAAGGCCGGCGGCTGCGGGCGCCGTCCGCCCGACCGGCGGGATCGGAAACAGCAATTCGCGCTGCTTGACGTACAGCACCGCCAGTCCGCCGAGATAGACGACGGCCGCGGCGATCACGAGCCATTTCAGGATTGCAAGTACCAGCGCCATCACAGGTAGCCGCAGCTATGTCTTGCCGCGAAGCTTGAGCAGCTTCTCGACGTCAGCCTTGATGCTGTCGGGGATCGGCCGGCACGCGCACGCCGACGCATGCGCGACATGCCACTTGATGCGCTGCTCGCGCGTAGCCCGGGGCGGCATGCGATGGTCTCGATGCCACTCCCGGTTCAGCGCCATTCGCCGCGTGCCTACATCGCCTTGACGATGTTCTCGGTGACCTTCTTGGCGTCGCCGAGCAGCATCATGGTGTTGTCGCGGTAGAACAGCGGGTTGTCGATGCCGGCATAGCCCGACGCCAGCGAGCGCTTGATGAACATCACGGTGCCGGCCTTCCAGACCTGCAGCACCGGCATGCCGTAGATCGGCGAGGTCTTGTCCTCTTCGGCGGCAGGGTTGGTGACGTCGTTGGCGCCGATCACGAACGCGATGTCGGCCTGGGCGAACTCCGAGTTGATGTCCTCGAGCTCGAACACCTCGTCATAGGGCACGTTGGCCTCGGCCAGCAGCACGTTCATGTGGCCGGGCATGCGCCCCGCCACCGGGTGAATGGCGTATTTCACCTCGACGCCTTCCTTCTTCAGGATATCGCCCATCTCGCGCAGCGCGTGCTGGGCCTGCGCCACCGCCATGCCGTAGCCGGGCACGATGATGACCTTGGAGGCGTTCTTCATGATGAAGGCGGCATCGTCAGCCGATCCGAGCTTGGCGGGTTTCTGCTCGCCCGAGCCGCCGCCGGCCGCCGCGGTCTCGCCGCCGAAGCCGCCGAGGATCACCGAGATGAACGAGCGGTTCATCGCGTGGCACATGATGTAGGACAGGATCGCACCCGACGAGCCGACCAGCGCGCCGGTGATGATCAGCGCCGAGTTGCCGAGCGTGAAGCCGATGCCGGCCGCGGCCCAGCCGGAATACGAGTTCAGCATCGAGATCACGACCGGCATGTCGGCGCCGCCGATCGGGATGATCATCAAGACGCCGAGCGCCAGCGCGATGATGGTGATCAGCCAGAAGTCGAGCGCGCTGCCGCTCATCACCAGGCCGACGATGAAGAACACCAGCGCCAGGGCGAGGACGATGTTGATGACGTGGCGGAACGGCAGGATGATCGGCGCGCCGCTCATCCGCGCCGACAGCTTCAGGAACGCGATCACCGAGCCGGTGAAGGTCAGGGCGCCGATCGCAACGCCGAGCGACATCTCGACCAGGCTCTGCGGATGGATGTTGCCGGGCGTGCCGATGTCGAACGCCTCGGGGGCGTAGAACGCGCCGGCGGCGACCAGCACCGCGGCCATGCCGACCAGCGAGTGGAACGCAGCGACGAGCTCCGGCATCGAGGTCATCGGCACCCGGCGCGCGATGACAGCGCCGATGCTGCCGCCGATCGCGATCGCGACGATGACCAGCAGCCAGGCGACGCCGTCGGCCGGCGGATGGCTCGCCAGCGTGGTGGCGACCGCGATCGCCATGCCGATCATGCCGAAGAAATTGCCCTGGCGCGACGATGCCGGGCTCGACAGGCCGCGCAGCGACAGGATGAACAGCACCCCTGCCACGAGATACAGAACAGCAGCCAGATTGGCGTTCATCTCAGGTCCCCCTTTGTCTTCGTCACCCCGAGGTGCACGCCGCTCACTTGGCTTTCTTCTTGTACATCGCCAGCATGCGCTGGGTGACCAGGAAGCCGCCGAAGATGTTCACGCAGGCGAAGATCAGCGCCACGAAGCCGAAGCCGCGGGCCCAGCCCGATCCGCTCGACACCATGCCGACGCCGACCGCGAGCAGCGCGCCGACCACGATCACCGAGGAGATCGCGTTGGTCACGCTCATCAGCGGGGTATGCAGCGCGGGGGTCACCGACCACACCACGAAGTAGCCGACGAACACGGCAAGAACGAAGATCGACAGCCGGAACACGAACGGATCGACGGCCTGCGCGAGATGCTCCATGGCTTCTCTCCTTACTTCGGCTGGAAGTTGGGATGGATGACGGCGCCGTCCCTGGTCAGCGCGGTGGCCTTCACCAGCTCGTCGTCCCAATTGACCGCGAGCGCCTTGCTGGCCTTGTCGACCATCGTCTCGATGAACGAGAACAGGTTGCGCGCGTAGAGGCTCGAGGCCGACGCGGCGACGCGGCCGGCGACGTTGGTGTAGCCGACGATCTTGATGCCGTCGGTCTCGACCACCTCGCCGGGTCTCGCGCCCTCGACATTGCCGCCGCGCTCGACCGCGAGATCGACCAGCACGGAGCCGGGCTTCATCGACTTCACCATCTCGCCGCTGACGAGCTTCGGCGCCGGACGGCCCGGGATCAGCGCGGTGGTGATCACGATGTCCTGCTTCTTGATGTGCTCGGCGGTCAGCGCGGCCTGCTTGGCCTGATACTCCTTGGACATCTCCTTGGCGTAGCCGCCGGCGGTCTGCGCGTTCTTGAACTCCTCGTCCTCGACGGCGAGGAATTTGGCGCCCAAGCTCTCCACCTGCTCCTTGGTGGCGGGCCGCACGTCGGTCGCGGTGACGACGGCGCCGAGACGGCGCGCGGTCGCGATCGCCTGCAGGCCGGCGACGCCGACCCCCATCACGAACACTTTCGCGGCCGGAATGGTGCCGGCGGCGGTCATCATCATCGGGAAGGCCCGGCCAAACGCTTCGGCGCCCTCGATCACCGCGCGGTAGCCGGCGAGGTTGGCCTGCGAGGACAGCACGTCCATCACCTGGGCGCGGGTGATGCGCGGCATCAGCTCCATCGCAAACGCCGACACGCCGGCATCGGCCATCGCCTTCAGCGCGGCCTCGTTGCCATAGGGATCCATGATCGCGATCACCAGCGCGCCGCGCTTGTACTTCGCGAGCTCCGAGGCTTCGGGCCGCTTCACCTTGATGATGATGTCGGCATCCTTGAGCGCATCGGCGCTGACGGTGGCGCCGGCCGCGACAAGCTCCGAATCGGGCAGCCCCGATTTGACGCCCGCGCCCGGCTCAACGGCGACCTCGGCGCCCAGCGCCTTGAACTTCTTGATGGTATCGGGCGAAACCGCAACCCGCGGCTCGGACGCATCGATTTCCTTGGCAACGGCGATCTTCATGGGCCCTCCGGCGGCGCGAGCGGCGCACGCGTCTTCAAACTAGCGTTATTTTCGCCAGATTGGATACCCGGTTTTTCCATCCGGGTTTCGACAGGAATTCCGGCACCGCCGCGGGACGGCGATGCCGCTAGCCGATCAGGGATCAGACCAGGAAATAGGCCATCAGAGCGAGGAGGATGGCGACGCTGATGGTGCCGTATTTGACCAGCACGATAAACCCTTCATAGGTCTGCTCATGCGCCACGTAATCGTTGCCGTCGGCGGTCGTATAGGCCACTTCGCTATGGTCTGCCATCGCTGTCCCCAGTCAGAAATTCGCGTTCTGCGAGCCATTACCGCAAACAGGTTGGCAGGGCAACGGCGTGGTCCCGATCGGGCGATTTGAACCGCAAATCGTCCCCGATTCACCCCTCGAGCGACGGCCCCGCGGCCGCCCCTCGGGCAGGATTGATCTCCCAAACGCGGGCGTCACGGAACGATCATGCCGCGAGGCGCAAAAAACGCTGCGCGAATCTGACCCGAGCCAGCCGGCAGGCCGATGGTCATCAGCCCATCGTCTCCAGTTCGTCGATCATGCCGGCGATGACGGACAGGCCGCCGTCCCAGAATTTCGGGTCCTTGGCGTCGAGCCCGAACGGCCGCAGCAGCTCGGAGTAATGCTTGGTGCCGCCGGCGGCGAGCATGTCGAGATAGCGCTCGGCGAAACCGTCGGATGCGTGCTCGTAGACCGCATAGAGCGAGTTCACCAGGCAATCGCCGAACGCATAGGCGTAGACGTAGAACGGCGAGTGGATGAAGTGCGGGATGTACATCCAGAACGTCTCGTAGCCCGGCTTGATCTCGATCGCGGGCCCGAGGCTCTCGCCCTGCACGCTGAGCCACAGCTCGCCGATCCGCTCGGCGGTGAGCTCGCCATTCTTGCGCTCGGTATGAACCGCACGCTCGAATGAGTAGAACGCGATCTGCCGCACCACGGTGTTGATCATGTCCTCGACCTTGCCCGCGAGCAGCGCCTGGCGCTGCTTGGCGTTCCTGGTCTGCGACAACAGCCGCTTGAAGGTCAGCATCTCGCCGAACACGCTCGCGGTTTCCGCCAGCGTCAACGGCGTCGGCGCCATCAGCGCGCCGTTCTTCGCTGCCAGCACCTGATGGACGCCATGGCCGAGCTCATGCGCCAGCGTCATCACGTCGCGCGGCTTGCCCTGATAATTCATCAGCACATAGGGGTGCGCCGACGGCGTGGTCGGATGCGAGAAAGCACCGGGCGCCTTGCCCGGACGCACCGGCGCATCGATCCAGCGATCGCTGAAGAAGCGCTCCGCGATCTCGGCCATCTTGGGCGAAAAGCCGTTATAGGCCGACAGCACCATGTTGCGCGCCTCGGGCCAGGCGATCGTGCCGGTCGCCGCGAACGGCAGCGGCGCGTTGCGGTCCCAGTGCGGCAGCTTCTTCTTTTTGAACCAACCGGCCTTCAACGCGTAGTAGCGGTGCGACAGCTTCGGATAGGCCGCGCGCACGGAGGCGACCAGCGCATCGACCACCTCGCGCTCGACCCGGTTGTTGAGATGGCGAGAATCCGCGATATCCTGGAAGCCCCTCCAGCGGTCGGAGATTTCCTTGTCCTTGGCCAGCGTGTTGGTGATCAGCGCGAAGGTGCGCTCATTGTCCCTGAAGGTCTTGGCGAGCGCCTGCGCGGCCGACTTGCGCTTGTCGCCGGCCTTGTCCTGCAACAGGTTCAGCGTCGGCTCGATCGCGAGCTCCTTGCCCGCGACCTTGAAGCGCAGGCCGGAGATGGTCTGGTCGAACAGCCGGTTCCAGGCCGCGTAGCCGCTCTGTGCCTTTTCGTGGAAGAGCTGCTCGACGCGATCCTCGAGCTGGTACGGCTTGTCCTTGCGCAGATCCTCGATCCACGGCCGGTAGTGGCCGAGCGTGGGCTCGGCCATCGCGCGCTCGATCACGTCATCGTCAACGCGATTGATCTCGAGCGAGAAGAACAGGAGATGCACCGAGGCCGCCGTCAGCCGCTCGGAGACGTCGCCGTAGAATTTCGAGATCGCCGGATCGACGCTGTCGCCGGCATGGACCAGGCCGGCATAAGAGCCGAGACGGCCAGCCAGATCGTCGATCGCCTCATAGCGCCTGATCGCCCCGGCCAGCCACTTTCCGCCGCCTTCCTTGCCGGTATTTTCGGCAAGCTTGCCCTTGTAGTCGGTCTCAAACGCGACGCAATCTGCATCCATTTTCTGCAAATCGCGTGCGACTTCCGGCGCGTCGATACCGGAGTAGAGATCTGCCAGATTCCATTCCGGAAGCTTGCCGGTCTTGCCGGCCGCCTGTTTCGCCGCCGGGCCGGCTGCGGCCGGTTTGCGTTGCGCGGCCGTCTTGCGCAGCGCGGCTTCCTTGCGGAGCGCGGCCTTGCTGGGTGCAGACTTGCTGAGAGCAGGCTTGCTGGGAGCAGACTTGCCGGGAGCAGACTTGGGGGAGGCAGTTTTGGAGCGCGAGGTCATCTTGTTCGTAACCTTACTTCAGTCGGAAAGATGTCGGCGGCGGCGGAATGAAAGCGGGTTTGCAAGGTTTAAGAGTGCGTTAATCGGCATCGGCGACATTGCCCCGATTCGAGACAGATAAACGTAGCGTGCGGGGAAAACCATGGCTGCCACCATTTTGATCGCCGATGATGACGCCGTACAGCGTCGTTTGGTTGAAAACATGGTGCAGAAGTGCGGCTATGAGCCCCTCGTCGTGGACAGTGGCGACGCCGCGATAGCGGCCCTGACCGCATCCGAGACGCAGGCGATCGATGCCGTCGTGCTCGACCTCGTGATGCCGGGCCTCGACGGTCTCGGAGTCCTCGCAAAAATTCGTGAAGCTGGTTTGAACGTCCCGGTCATCGTGCAGACCGCGCATGGCGGCATCGACAATGTGGTGTCGGCGATGCGCGCCGGTGCCCAGGATTTCGTCGTCAAGCCGGTCGGCTTCGAACGGCTGCAGGTCTGCCTGCGCAACGCCCTCAACGCATCGGCGCTGAAGGGCGAATTGCAGCGCATCCGCCACAGCCGCGAGGGCCGGCTGACCTTCTCCGACATCATCACCCGTAGCGAGGCGATGGCCGGCGTGCTGCGCACGGCACAGAAGGCCGCATCCTCGACCATCCCGGTGCTGATCGAGGGCGAGTCCGGCGTCGGCAAGGAACTGTTCGCGCGCGCCATCCATGGCAGCAGCGAGCGCAAGGCCAAGCCGTTCGTCGCGGTGAACTGCGGCGCGATCCCGGACAATCTCGTCGAATCGATCCTGTTCGGCCACGAGAAGGGCGCCTTCACCGGCGCCACCGAGCGCCACCAGGGCAAGTTCGTCGAGGCCCATGGCGGCACGCTGTTCCTCGACGAGGTCGGCGAATTGCCGCTGGCAACGCAGGTGAAACTGCTGCGCGCGCTGCAGGAAGGCACCGTCGAGGCGGTCGGCGGCCGCAAGCCGGTCAAGGTCGATGTCCGCATCATCTCGGCGACCAACCGCAAGCTGCTCGATCTCGTGAAGGCCGGCCAGTTCCGCGAGGACCTGTTCTATCGTCTGCACGTGCTGCCGCTGACCATTCCGGCGTTGCGGCAGCGGCGCGAAGACATCCCGCATCTGCTGCGGCATTTCCTGGCGCGGTTCTGCGCCGAGGAGAACCGCAACATCACCGGAATCAGCGGCGATGCGATGGCGCATCTGGCGCAGCTCGATTGGCCGGGCAACATCCGCCAGCTCGAGAACACGGTGTATCGCGCCGTGGTGATGAGCGACGGCGACCAGCTCGGGCTCGCCGACTTCCCGCAAGGAACGACCCATCCGGTGCCGGACGGCAAAATGCTCCAGGGCGAGCCGCTGGTGGTGTCGCCGTCCACGGCACCCGCCATGATCTCCGGTAATGAAATACCTGTCACCGCTGCCCTGCCGACGGCGGGCGGCCTCTCGATACTCAACGCCGCGGGCGAAGTGCGTCCGCTAGAAGATCTCGAGAACGAGATCATCCGGTTCGCGATTTCGCATTATCGCGGACAGATGTCGGAGGTCGCGCGTCGCCTCAAGATCGGCCGCTCGACCCTCTACCGCAAGCTCGACGAAGCCGCGGCCGGCACGCGCACAAGCGACGCCACCTAAACCCGAGGCCGACAGGGCCATACCAGGGAACCTTTTGAACCGTGTCCCGTCGGTGACAGACAAAGGCTGTGCCGCGTGGCAAAAACGCACGGCCCGAGCGAAATCAGCCGCTTCGAGGTCAGTTTGTCGTGAGTTGCCCCGCAAGGCGCTGGCTGCACAAGAGGGGCAAATGTATCGTCTGCGTCAATTGCGTGCAGGCATACGAGTCGTTTGAGAAGCCGGCGCTTTCGCGCAAGCTATGAAACCGAATACCGATTTGAACTGTTCCAGAATCTGAGGGGCAGTTCCACCCAGGGGGTGCGAAAATGCGTGACTGTTCGAACAACCGTCGAGGGTTTGACCGCGTATTGATGGCCGTCGCGGCGACCTTCCTCACGGTGTCCGCGAGCTCGGCCTTCGCGCAGGACACGCCTCGCTCCAGCGCCTCGGAACTGGCAATCGACGCCGCGATCCCGCGCCCCGAACCGGCCAATGTGCCGCCGCCCACCGCAAGCGATTTCAAGGCCGACACCACCGCCGCGCTGCCCGACGCAGCCAAGCCGGCGGACGTGAAGCCCGCCGAGGTGCAGGCCACCGAAGCCAAGCCCGCCGATGCCAAGCCTGTCGATGCAAAGCCGGCAGAACCGAGCGCGACGGCCAAGGCTGTCGAGCCGAAGCCCGCCGATGTCGTCACCGCGCCGGCAACCAAGCCCGCCGATGCACCGAAGACCGATACCGCGGTCGCGCCGGCCGCACCCGCCCCTGCAACCGCAACGGCGCCTGTCGCAGCTCCGGCTCCCGCGACGGCGGCAGCTCCCGCGACCGAACCGGCGAAGGCTGCGAGCAACGTTGCCGCCGAGGATCAGCCGGTCGCCGACAAGCTGCGCGAGCTGCTCGCCAGCAAGTCGCTGCGCACCTTCGATCGCAAGAACGAACGCGCAGCCGCCGAGAAGTTCTATTCGGCCCGCGAATATGCACCCGTCTTCACCAAGGCCGGCAAGCTGACCGATGCCGGCAAGGGCGTCATCGCCCGCCTGAAGGATGCGGCCGCCGACGGCCTCGATGCATCAGACTATCCGGTGCCGGATTTCACTGCTGCGACGACGCCCGATACGCTGGCAGACGCCGAGCTGAAGCTCGCGGCCAGCATGCTGGACTATGCGCGCCAGGCCCAGAGCGGCCGCATGCACTGGTCGCAGGTGTCGGCGGACATCCTCTATCCGGAGCACCCGATTGATCCGGCCGAAGTGTTCGCGAATGTGACCTCGGCCAAGGACGCCTCTGCCGCGCTCGACGGCTACAACCCACCGCAGAAGCTCTACAAGGAGCTGAAGAAGAAGCTCGCCGAGCTGCGTGGCCAGGGCGACGGCCCGGTGATCACGATCGCCGACGGCCCCGCGCTGAAATACGTTCCCGCGCGCAAGAAGCAGGCCGCGGTCGAGATGGACGATCCGCGCGTGCCGGATCTGCGCAACAAGCTCGGCATCACCGAGGATGCCGACAGCACCAAGTATGACGCGACGGTGGCGCGGGCCGTGGAGAAATTCCAGAGCAGCGTCGACCTCAAGGCGACCGGCGTGCTCGACGAGCGCACGGTGAAGGCGCTGAACAATCCGAAGCGCGACCGTCAGATCGACACCGTGCTCGTCAACATGGAGCGCTGGCGCTGGCTGCCGCGGCAGCTCGGCGCCGCCAATGTCGGCAACGCCTATGTGATCCTCAACATCCCCGACTATACGCTGAAGGTGATGCAGAACGGCGCGCAGGTCTGGACCACGCGCGTCGTCACCGGCAAGCCCGGCCAGCACGCCACGCCGCTGCTGACCGAAACGATGAAGTACATCACGGTCAACCCGACCTGGAACGTGCCGCCATCGATCATCTACAACGAGTATCTGCCGGCCCTGCAGCAGGATCCGACGGTGCTGCAGCGCATGGGCCTCAAGCTCGAGCGCAACCGCGACGGCTCGATCCACGTCTCGCAGCCGCCCGGTGAAGCCAACGCGCTCGGTCGCATCCGCTTCAACTTCCCGAACAAGTTCCTGGTCTATCAGCACGACACGCCGGACAAGTATTTGTTTGCGAAGGATGAGCGCGCCTTCAGCCACGGCTGCATGCGCGTGCAGAATCCGGATCAGTACGCGTCCGTGCTGCTCAACATCACCGAGCCTAACCAGCACTACACGCCGGAGCGGATCCGCAGCATGTACGGCTCGAGCGAAGTCGATCTGAAATTCCCGACGCCGATCCCGGTCAACATCACCTACCAGACCGCGTTCGTGGACGACGCCGGCAAGCTGCAAATCCGCAGGGACATCTACGGCCGCGACGCCGCCATGCTGTCGCTGCTCAAGAACAACCGCGGCAAGGATCTCGAAACGGTCGTGGCGCACGCCCAGCCGAGCTACGCGCGGCCGCCGAGCAGCAGCCTGCCGCCTGGCGTCAACGTCGCCGGCGACAACAGCGGCTTTGGCTCCTCCGGACCGAACTTCTTCGAGCGCCTGTTCGGTGGATTCGGCCAGCCGGAACCGCAGCCGGTCCGCCGCGGCCAGGCCCAGCAGCAGCGCCGGGTTATCACCCGCTAATCTGCCTCTCCGCCCGATTGGGATAAATATTGAAGTAAAATCAACGATCTCGCTCAAAAAGCGAGATCGTTTACGTTAACCATTTCCCGTGGGGTCCGGGGAACAGGGCTATCTTTTGCCACACTCCCCCAGTTAGTTAAGCCCAACTTGGGGGCGGGTCGGTAAACCTCGGTTAACCCTCCCGCTTTAAGAAAGCGTTCACCGTCTTCCGCAGGGGGTCTGCGAGGATGCCGACCGAACGCTCGTCGACTGGGTGGGCTCATAGTGCTGGCTGTTTTCGCACGCCGCTACAAACCGCTGTCGCTGCCTAAGGCCGGATACCAAGTCGGCCTGACCGCGCTATTGCTGTTGGCGGGCGCGGGTTCGGTGCACGATGCGACTGCGCTGAACCAGACCCGCACCCTCTCCTTCCACCACACCCATTCGGGCGAAGACCTCACCATCACTTTCAAGCGCGATGGCCGCTACGACGAAGCCGCACTGAAGCAGCTCAATCACTTCCTGCGCGACTGGCGCTCCCAGGATGAGACGGTGATGGACCGTCATTTGTTCGACATTCTCTGGGAAGTCTACAGCGACGTCGGCGGCAAGCAGCCGATCCAGATCATCTCCGCCTACCGCGCCCCTGCCACCAACGCCATGCTCCGCCGGCGCTCCTCGGGCGTTGCGCGCCACAGCCAGCACATGCTGGGGCACGCGATGGACTTCTTCATTCCGGGCGTTCCGCTGGAGCAGATCCGCTTCGCCGGCCTGCGCCTGCAGCGCGGCGGCGTCGGCTTCTATCCGACCTCGGGCTCGCCGTTCGTGCATCTCGACACCGGCGGCATTCGCCACTGGCCGCGGATGACCCGCGAGCAGCTGGTCCGGGTTTTCCCCGACGGCCGCACCGTCCATGTCCCGACCGACGGCACGCCGCTGAAGGGCTATGAACTCGCCAAGGCCGACATTGAACGCCGCGGCAGTGGCGATGATGCTGCGACCATCAGCAAGCCGACCCTGTTCGCGAAGCTGTTCGGAGCCGGCAAGTCGGGTGACGACGAAGACGAAGGCGCGGCTGCCGTGAACGACAAGCCCGCTGCCACCGTGGTAGCGGGCGCTGCGCCCGCCAAATCTTCAGATACCAAATCCGCCGAGCCCGTTCCGCTGCCGCGCGCCAAGCCGCAGCAGTTCGCCGCCGCCATCCAGCTCGCCGCCGCCGACGCGCAGCTCGTCCCGATGCCGAAGGCCAAGCCGGCGGTGCAGGTGGTGCAGACGGCCGAGAGCACCGCACCGCAATCGCCCGCCGACATCATCAATGCCCGCGGTTTCTGGGGTGACGAGTCCGCGGCACCGAAGCAGGCATCGGCCGCGCAGATCGCCGCGCTGAAGGCGCGTGAGGCGGTCGGCGGCTCCGATCCGCAGACCACCGCCAGCACGACCGAGAACTTCAACAAGGCGCTCGCTTATGCGCCGGCTGCGTCGTCGCCGGTCGACCGTGCCAATATCGTCGCCGCGACCGCGCCGATCCCGCGCAATGTGCGCCCGGCGCGCAATGCGGCAGCGCCGGCCACCGAAATCAACACCGTGGTTGCAAAGGGCACACCGAGCCAGGGCGTCATCACGACATCGGCGCGGATCTCGGCCGCCAAGGGCAACGACATCTGGATGCGCGTCGTGATGCTGGCGCCGAGCGCGAGCAGCGGCATGCTGACCACCGTGCTTGGCGACACCGACATGAACATGATGCGGCAGCACTTCGTGAAGCCGCAGGCTGCCGTCGCTATGACCTTCTCTGAAGATCCGATGATGGGCATGACCTGCGATCGCTTCTCGGGCTCGGCGACCGCCCTCCTGACCACCCAGTCCTTCGTGCTGCGCACCGCCTCGCTGCGCTAGGCTTCTGCCGACAACATCACTTCATCAGCTGTTCAGGCCGGCAGCCCTGCCTTGAGCAGGCCGGCCTCATAGCGCGCCCGGTCGGGCGCGCGCTTGTAGTGCTGGGTTGCCAGGTGAGCGGCGACCGAGAAGGTCGGCTCACGCTTCAGCACTTCGGTGGCATGGGCTGAAGCCGCCACCGCGTTGCCCATCTGCGCCAACGTCGCAGCGAGGAAGGCGTGATGGGTGTGGTCGGGCCGCGTGATCCGCGAGAACGCCTCGGCCGCGTCGGCGTATTTCTCGGCGCAATAGCAGGCGCGGCCGAGATGACTCCAGAACCGCTCCGGATGGAACGGATTGAGGCGCATCGCCAGCTTGATCCAGTCGATGCCCTCCTCCGGCCGCCCGAGCCAGGTCAGGAGCTCGCCCTGCTGCACGACGACGAGGTCGTAGTTGGGATTGAGCGCGAGCGCGCGCTCCTGGTGGAAGGCCGCCTTGTCGTGGTCGTCGCGGTTGAGGTTCAGCGCGGCGAGGATCCGGTGCACGTCGCTGTCGTTGTCGTCGAGCTTGAGCGCGATCTCGAGCTCGGCCGCCACCTGCGCGAAGGTCGCGTCGCGGTCGTCGCACCAATTGTAGACCCAGGTCTGCCCGAGCACGCAGGCCCGCCAGGCGTGCGCATGGGCGTAGTTGGGATCGAGCACGATGGCCCGCTCGAGCAAACGCTGCGCCTCCGCATTGTCGTCGCGCGCCGAGCGATGATGCAGCACCTTGGCGGCGAGCACGCACTCATAGGCCGCCATGTTGTCGGTCGGCTTGCGCTTGACGCGGTCATGGGCGGCGGCCTCGACACGCCCCGGCAAGGTCGACACGATCGCGCGCGTCATCTCGTCCTGGATCGCGAAGATGTCGGCGAGCTCGCGGTCGTAGCGTTCGGCCCAGACGTGCCGGTCGGCCTCGGCGTCGATCAGCTGCACGGTGACGCGGATCCGGCCGCCCGCCTTGCGCACGCTGCCTTCCAGCACATAGTCGACCGCGAATTCCTTCGCGACGTCCTGCACCTTCACCGCCTTGCCCTTGTACACGAAGGTCGAGTTGCGCGAGATCACGAGCAGATCGTGGAAGCGCGACAGCTCGGTGATGATGTCCTCGGTGAGGCCGTCGGCGAAGAATTCCTGCTCGGGATCGCCGCTCATATTGACGAGCGGCAGCACGGCGATCGAGGGCTTCTTGGCGACGACAGGGGCGGCCGCCGCGCTCGGATGGTCAGTAGCGGATCTGGCGCCCGATTCGAGATGGACGCGGAACACCCGGATCGGTCGCGCGATGTTCTTGACGGTCTGGTCGCCGAGATCCTCGAAGCTCAGATCTTCCAGGCGATCGCCGACCTGATCGCGGACTGCGCCGGAAATGCAGATGCCGCCGGGCTCGGCCAACACCTCGAGGCGCGAGGCGACATTGACGCCGTCGCCGAAGATGTCGGCACCGTCCACGATCACATCGCCGAGATTGATGCCGATGCGAAACTGCATCCACCGCGCCGGCGCGACGTCGGTGTTGCGTTTGGCCATCCGGCGCTGGACCTCGGCCGCGCACAACACCGCATCGACGACGCTGTGAAATTCGACCAGCAGGCCGTCGCCGGTGGTCTTGATGATGCGGCCGCGATTTTTGCTGATGGCCGGATCGATCAGCTCGATCCGATGGGTCTTGAGGCGCGCAAGGGTGCCCGTCTCGTCAGCCTCCATCAGGCGGCTAAAGCCGACCATGTCGGCGGCGAGGACCGCAGCGAGCCGACGCTCTGGTCCTGGCACGTCCATTTGAACGCTCTGCCCGGTTACCTCACCGGCAGTGTAGCAAATCCCGGGATTTCACCCAAGCCTCGCCAAGAGGATTGGGCGAGTTACCTCGGGCGGGCGCCTTGGCGACGCCAGGACCGGCCCGCCTGCCGCCTCAGAGCATCCCGAGCGCCTGCATATAGGTCTCCAGGATGGTTTCCTGCTCCTGGCGCTCGTTGGCATCCTGCTTGCGCAGGCGCACGATGGTGCGCAGCGCCTTGACGTCGAAGCCGTTGCCCTTGGCCTCGGCATAGACGTCGCGGATATCGTCCGAGATGGTCTTCTTTTCCTCTTCCAGCCGCTCGATGCGCTCGATGATGGATTTGAGCTGGTCCTTGGCAAATCGCGTTGCGGGTTCATCCTGAACGGCGGCAGACGTGGTGGCCATCGCGTACTCCTGAAATGGCAATGAAATGTCGCGCGAATACGCGCCACGCGCACCGCTTGTTGCGGGCGACCCTCGATTTTGGAGCACGTCCCGTCAAGGAAACATCGCGCTCATCCACAGCGCGCCCACAGGAGATGCTGATGGCCACGGAACTGGCGTCACATCAATCGGGAATTAGTGCCCGCTTTGGGCCTTCTTCATCGCCGCGAGCTGCTCCGGCGTCGCGCCGCCCTGAAACTTCGCCTTCCACTCCTCATAGGGCATGCCGTAGACCGCCTCGCGGCTCTCGTCCTTGCTCACCGCAAGGCCCTTGGCGTCGGCCTCTTCCTTCATCCAGTTGGACAGGCAATTGCGGCAGAAGCCGGCAAGGTTCATCAGGTCGATATTCTGCACATCGGTCCGGTTGCGCAGATGATCGACGAGGCGCCGGAACACCGCGGCCTCGAGTTCTGTTCTGGTTTTGTCGTCAATGCTCATGATCGTGATCCCGGTGTGATGCGCTCACCATATTGATATCAGGTGGGAATTGTCACAGATTTTGCCATATCGACGCGCAATACGGATCTGTCCGGCCACATTGGCCACGGTCCCGCAGCGTGTGGGGACGGGCGCCCGCCCGTTGACAGTGCCTGCCGGGCACGCGAAATCGACAATGATTTGATATAGCTTCGCCGCATGAGCCCAACAGATTCTCTCGCCTCAGCTCCCCGCATCACCCGCCTGATCCTGGCCGGCATCCTGCCGGTGGTGCTGGCGCTTGTCGCGGCATGCCTGTGGACGAGCCCGGCGGCCGCCGATTTCCGGCTCTGCAACAACACGTCGAGCCGGGTCGGGATCGCGCTCGGCTACAAGGACGCCGAGGGCTGGACCACGGAAGGCTGGTGGAATGTGTCGTCGCGGACCTGCGAGACCCTGCTGCGCGGCAATCTTGTGGCGCGCTACTACTACATCTACGCTCTCGACTACGATCGCGGCGGCGAATGGTCCGGCCAGGCCTTCATGTGCTCGCGCGACAAGGAATTCACCATCAAGGGCACCGAGAACTGCCTGGCGCGGGGTTTTGACCGCACCGGCTTCTTCGAGGTCGACACCGGCGAGCAGCGTGCATGGACCGTCCAGTTGACCGAAGCCAACGAACAACAGCCGCAGAAAGTACCGGGAATGCCGGGCGGCGTGGCTCCGGGAAGCCCCGGGGCGATGCCGGGCCTGCCCAACCCGCCGCCGGGCGCAGCGCCTCCGGGCGCGTCGGGTCTGCCGCCAGCCGCACCACCCGGAAACAAACAATGAGACGACTGCGCCGAATCAAGATCCTTGCAACGCTCGGCCCGGCCTCCTCAGACAGCGCGATGATCCGCAAGCTGTTCGAGGCGGGTGCCGACGTGTTCCGCATCAACATGAGCCATACCCCGCATGACAAGATGCGGGAGCTGGTCAAGACCATCCGCAATGTCGAATCGAGCTACGGCCGGCCGATCGGCATCCTGGTCGACCTGCAAGGGCCGAAGCTGCGGGTCGGCGCCTTCGCGGAAGGGTCGACCCAGCTCAAGAACGGCCAGAGCTTCATTCTGGATTCCGACAAGACGCCGGGCGACAACAGCCGCGTCCAGCTTCCGCATCCGGAGATCCTCGCCGCGCTCCGCCCCGGCCACGCGCTGTTGCTCGACGACGGCAAGGTGCGGCTGATCGCCGAGGAAACCTCGCCCGACCGTGCGGTCACGCGCGTCGTGATCGGCGGCAAGATGTCGGACCGCAAGGGCGTCAGCCTGCCCGACACCGACCTGCCGGTCTCCGCGATGACCCCGAAGGACCGCGCCGATCTCGAAGCCGCGCTGCCGGAGGGTATCGACTGGGTCGCGCTGTCCTTCGTGCAGCGTGCCGAGGACGTGATCGAGGCCAAGAAGATGATCCGCGGCCGTGCCGCGGTGATGGCCAAGATCGAGAAGCCGCAGGCGATCGACCGCCTCGCCGACATCATCGAGGTGGCGGATGCGCTGATGGTGGCGCGCGGCGATCTCGGCGTCGAGCTGCCGCTGGAGCGGGTGCCGAGCCTGCAGAAGCAGATGATCCGGATGGCGCGGCGCGCCGGCCGGCCGGTGGTGGTCGCAACCCAGATGCTGGAATCGATGATCCAGGCGCCGGTGCCGACGCGCGCCGAGGTCTCCGACGTCGCCACCGCCGTCTACGAGGGCGCCGACGCCATCATGCTGTCGGCGGAATCCGCCGCCGGCAAATTCCCGATCGAAGCGGTCTCGACCATGAACCGGATCGGCGAGGAGGTGGAGCGCGATCCGACCTATCGCAGCATGATCAACGCACAGCGCGTCGATCCCGAGGCGACGGTGGGTGATGCCATTGCCGACGCCGCGCGGCAGATCGCCGAGACGCTCGATCTGTCGGCGATCATCTGCTGGACGTCATCCGGTTCGACCGCGATCCGCGTGGCGCGCGAGCGGCCCAAGGTGCCGGTGGTCGCGATCACGCCGAACCTCGTCACGGGGCGCAAGCTGTCAGTGGTGTGGGGCGTGCATTGCGTGGTCGCCGAGGACGCGCATGATCTCGACGACATGGTTGAACGCGCCGGCTCGATTGCATTCCGGGACGGCTTTGCCAAGGCCGGCCAGCGCGTCATCATCGTCGCCGGCGTGCCGCTCCGCGCGCCCGGCACCACCAACATGCTGCGCATCGCCTCGGTCGGACCAAACGGCGACGCGCAGCTGTAGATTCTCGTTTTGACGGGTTTTCTTCATGCGAACCGGTGCCCGCTTCGCTCGAAAGCGCTCTAACCCGCCGCGCCGCAATCAGCCCTGCAACACCGCGTCGAGCGTGATCTTGGTGTTGAGCAGCTTCGACACCGGACATCCGGCCTTGGCCTTGGCGGCCAATTCCTGGAACGTTGCGTTATCGGCGCCCGGGATCTTCGCCGATAGCGTCAGGTGCACGGCGGTGATGGCAAAGCCGTCGGCGACCTTCTCCAGGGTCACGTCGGCCTTGGTCTCCATGTGCTCGGCCGTCAGCTTGGCCTCGCCCAGGATCAGCGACAGCGCCATCGTGAAGCAGGCGGCATGCGCCGCGCCGATCAGCTCTTCGGGGTTCGAGCCGGGCTTGCCCTCGAAGCGGCTGGCGAAGCCATAGGGGTAGTCCGAGAGCGCGCCGCTCTTGGTCGAGATCGCGCCTTTGCCGTCCTTGATGCCGCCCTGCCATTTGGCCGAACCGTGGGTCGTCGTCATGCGTTGCTCCGTGAGATTGGTTGAACCCAGCCTCAACCTACAACGCCAATGCGACGGAAGTGTTCGCCGTGCAGTCGCGATCTCAGGCCCCGACCAGCGCCTTTGCCGGGGTCGTCGCCTGCACCACAAGGCCACGGGCACGCGCGTCCATCACACCGACCGCGCGCAGCGCGAGCAGCGTCACGGTCTGCACTGCATCGCGCAGCTTGATCGGATCGTCGAGATTGGCCGGCGCCAGCGGGCCGACCAGCGCTTCGTGCAGCGCGCCGAGCAAGGCGGTGGCGGCCAGCCCCGTGTCCTGCGCCGGTAGATGTCCGGCGCGTACGGCGGCATCGATGCGCATGGCAAGCTCGCCGGAAATATCGCGGCGGCTGGCGAGGCGCGAGGCGGTGACGTCGACATCGACCGGCTCGGCCAGGATGCCCCAGGCCAGCTTGCGCTGCGACAGCACGTGGACCGCAATCGTCGTCACCGCGGCGGCCAGCGCCGATGACGGTCCGGGCGCGGCCTCTGCGGCGCGCCGGATCGCGGACAATTCGTCACGCGAGACTTCGGTGATCAATTCCGAGATCAGCTCGGCCTTCGACGGGAAATAGCGATAAACGGTGCCGGCCGCGACATTGGCCCGCACCGCGACGGGTGCGATCTGGACCGCGGCCATGCCGCCCGCCGCCGCCGCGTCGCGCGCAGCCGACAGGATGGCGCTGCGCCGGGCAGCCAGCCGCTTCACGACCTGATGAGTTCGCCGGTAGACCATGGCATTCCGTCCCCCACCGTGTGCCCTGGCCGGCGCCCACCGGCAGAACACACGCGTCTTCAATGTTTTGAACGATTGATCCCGCAACCGTTTGAAGAAGTGAACAACTATTCAGACTGAATGACAAGCTGGAATTGTAAGGATTTTGCGACGGCCGCACGCCACCTCCGAACTGGCGGGCCCTCCGGCCGACGGCAGCGCCAGGTGCCGACGGCACTCAGGTCCGGATCGGGCTTCCGATGGTAAATCGCGCGCCAAGATGATTGCTCGAAATCGAGACATCCAATCTCGCGCGGACCCACGACATCGCGGTCGCATTTACCCGAATTTATCGGAAGCCGTGGTCGAGTGCGCCCGACGCCACGTGTGGCGTTGCCTCGATGTCCCCGGCCGAACCAAGAAAGCGCATGTCACTCTCCATCACCAGCAGCGTGAGCAGCCGTAGCGCGGTGCGAGGACTGCTGCCGCTGTGCGCCGCCGTGGGCGCCTATCTGTTCTATCTCTCCGCCGGTGAAATCCTGCTGCGCGATTCCGACACGGAGTGGCAGATCAAGGTCGGACAGTGGATCCTCGAACATGGCGCAATGCCGACATCAGACGTGTTCTCGTTCACCCGTTTCGGCGAGCCCTGGATCTCGAGCTCGTGGCTGTCGCAGGTGGCGTACGCCCTCGTATACGGCGGCGATTGGGCCGGGCCGGTGATCCTGACGTCGATCGCGATCGGCGCGTCGGTCGCGATCTTCCTGCATCTGTTGAGCCCGTATTTCGATCCGGCGCGTGCACTCCTGATCGCGGCGCTGGCGCTACTGCTGTCGACGATCCACTTCTTCGCGCGGCCGCATGTGCTCGCGCTGCCGGTGCTGCTGGCGTTCATCGGCGGCCTGATGTCGGCCGCGGATCGCCGCACCCATCCGTCATGGTGGCTGCTGCCGCTGATGGTGCTGTGGGCCAATCTGCATGGCGGCTTCGTGCTCGGCCTGGCGCTGATCGGGCCGATCGGACTGGAGGCGGTGTGGAGCGCGGAGCCGAGCCGCCGCCGTCAACTCATCGTGCGATGGGGATTGTTCGGCGTCGCTGCGCTGGCCGCGAGCTGCGTGACGCCCTATGGCTGGAAGAGCCTGCTGGGTGCGACCAAGATCCTCAGCCTCGGCAAGCTGCTGTCGATGATCGGCGAATGGCTGCCCGCGGATTTCAGCAAGCCCAGCTTCTTCGAGGCCACGCTGCTCGGCCTGATCGGCGTCATCTGCTATCGCGGGCTGACCCTGTCGGTGCCGCGGATCCTGTTGCTGCTCGGGCTGATCTGGATGGCGCTGAGCCATATCCGTAACATCGAGGTGTTCGCGTTCATCGCGCCGCTGGTGCTCGCCAAGCCGATCGCCGAACAATGGGGAATGACAGGCGTCCGCGCCGCCCGCTTCGAGGAAGGACGCGCCGTCCCCGTCGTCACGATCCTGGCTACTATCGCGATGGTGATCGGAGCGTGGGTGACGACGACGATGTTCGTCGCGCAGCACGAGTTCAAATTCCTGCCGGTGTTCTCGCCGGTTGCCGCGGTCGACGTCCTCCAGCAACACAAGGCGCAACGCGTGTTCAGCACCGCGCCGTTCGGCGGCTACATGGTGAGCCGCGACATGAAGGTGTTCATCGACGGCCGCGCCGAGCTCTACGGCGAGCAATTCGTGCTCGACTATTACGCCGCGCTCGATGCCCGCGACGTCGGCCAGCTGCTGGACCTGCTCGACAAATACCGGATCGACGCCACGCTGCTGAGCTCAGACTCTCCGGCCGGAAACGCGCTGGACCACCTCAAGGGCTGGAAGCGGCTCTACAAGGATGACATCGCCGTCATCCATGTGCGGTCGGACGAGACGAAGGCCGGCGTGCCGGCAGCAGAAGGTTCGAACTAGCCTGCGCCATTGCTTCGTCAAGAATCGCGTGCCGCCTATCCCGTCATCCCCGCGCAAAGGCTTCGCCTTTGTCGCTGGAGGTGCGAGCCTTGCGGCGCAATTGCGCCGCTGGGCGAGCCTCGAAGGATGCACGGCCGCACTGTGGCCGATTCATCCTTCGAGACGCCGCTTCGCGGCTCCTCAGGATGACGGGGATCGTGCAGAGCGTGGACCCAAGCGCGGCGCACCTCCGACCTCAATTCCCCGTCTGGAGCTCGCCGAAGCGATCCCAGGTCTTGCCGTTGAAGCGCATCAGCTGCATCTGGTCGACCGGCACATGGTCGGCCGGCGATGTGTTGACCTTGACGCGCCCCAACGGAGGCCAAGCCTATTCGCCGCGGCGATCTCAGCGCTTGCCGCGCTCTTTGACCGGGATCACGAATTTCAGCCCCGACCACACCGCATCGACGGCGCAGACCTTGATGTCGACCAGGCCGGACGCGAGCCCGATCTCGCGCACCGCCCTGTCATCAAGGTCGGTCGCGACGCCTGAGCTCTTCTTCGGCCACGACACCCAGATCATGCCGCGAGGTGCGATCGCGTCCCGGTAACGCTGCAGCTTGGCGGCCAGCCCCCTGGCCTCGGCGGCGAACAGATGCACGGCATCGAGCGGCGCCCGCGCGGTCTTCGCGATCCGTACATCAGCAGGCAGTTCGCCGACAATGTCGCCATAGGGAACGGACAACCCGTCGACAAAAATACAAAAGCCCGGCTTGAAGCCGAGCTTTTGCACAATCGGTTTGCCGGACGTGCCGGCCATGGCGGGCGAAGCTTACGCCTGCGGCTGCGGCTCCATGCCGGTGTCCGGATCGGGACGCGGGCGCGACTTGCCGGCCGGCGGCACGGCGGAGGCGCGCGGCGTCGACGGCTCCAGCACCGACTCGCGGTTGGGCTTCTTGCCCTTCAGCAGGTCGATGATCTCGTCGCCGGTCAGCGTCTCGAACTCGAGCAGGCCCTTGGCCAGGGCTTCGAGGTCGCCGTGCTTCTCGGTCAGGATCCGGGTCGCTTCCTTGTAGCCTTCCTCGACCAAGCGCTTGATCTCGGAGTCGATCTTCTGGACCGTCGCCTCCGACGCATTCTGGGTGCGCGAGACCGACATGCCCAGGAACACCTCGTCCTGGTTCTCGCCATAGGAGACGGTGCCGAGCTCTTCCGAGAGGCCCCAGCGCGTCACCATCATGCGGGCCAGGCGGGTCGCCTGCTCGATGTCGGAGGCGGCGCCCGAGGTCACCTTTTCGCGGCCGAAGATCAGCTCTTCCGCGACACGGCCACCCATCATGATGGCGAGGCGCGAGGTCATCTGCTCCAGCGACATCGACAGCTTGTCGCGCTCCGGCAACTGCATCACCATGCCCAGCGCACGGCCGCGCGGAATGATGGTCGCCTTGTGGATCGGATCGGTCGCGACGACGTTGAGGCCGACGATGGCATGGCCGCCCTCGTGATAGGCGGTCAGCAACTTCTCTTCCTCGGTCATGACGAGCGACTTGCGCTCGGCGCCCATCATCACCTTGTCCTTGGCCTCTTCGAACTCGGCCTGTGTCACCATCCGCTTGTTGCGGCGGGCGGCGGTCAGCGCAGCCTCGTTGACGAGGTTCATCAGGTCGGCGCCCGAGAAGCCCGGGGTGCCGCGCGCGATGGTCTTGAGGTTGATATCCGGCGCCAGCGGCACCTTGCGGACGTGAACCTTGAGGATCTGCTCGCGGCCGACGACATCCGGATTCGGCACCACGACCTGACGGTCGAAGCGGCCCGGACGCAGCAGCGCGGGATCGAGCACGTCGGGACGGTTGGTCGCAGCGATCAGGATCACGCCTTCATTGGCCTCGAAGCCGTCCATCTCGACCAGCAGCTGGTTCAGCGTCTGCTCGCGCTCGTCATTGCCGCCGCCGAGGCCGGCGCCGCGATGACGGCCGACCGCGTCGATTTCGTCGATGAAGATGATGCAGGGCGCGTTCTTCTTGGCCTGCTCGAACATGTCGCGGACACGGCTCGCACCGACGCCGACGAACATTTCGACGAAGTCAGAACCGGAGATCGTGAAGAACGGCACGTTGGCTTCACCCGCCACCGCGCGCGCGATCAGCGTCTTACCGGTGCCGGGAGGGCCGACCAGCAGCACGCCGCGCGGAATGCGTCCGCCGAGCCGCTGGAACTTGCCGGGGTCGCGGAGGAATTCGACGATCTCCTGCAGATCCTGCTTGGCCTCGTCGACGCCCGCGACGTCCTCGAAGGTGACGCGGCCATGCGCCTCGGTCAGCATCTTGGCGCGCGACTTGCCAAAGCCCATCGCCTTGCCGGCGCCGCCCTGCATCTGCCGCGACAGGAAGATCCAGACGCCGATCAGCGCGATGAACGGCAACCAGGAGACGAGCAGCGAGACGAACCACGGCACGTTGTCGCCGGGCGCCTTCGCGGTGATCTGCACCTTGGCGTCATAGAGCCGCTTCACGAGCGACGGATCGCTCGGCGCGTAAGTCTGGAAGCTGGTACCGTTGTTGAAGGTACCGTGAATCTCGGGCCCCTGAATCACGACGTCGCGGACATGGCCCTGATCGACTTCAGTGAGAAGCTGCGAGAACGAGATATCCGAGGACGACGAGCGCTGGCCAGGATTCTGGAAAAGCGTGAACAACGCCAGCAACAGCAGGACAATGATGACCCAGAGGGCGAAATTCCGCAGATTGGCGTTCATGGTCTTCCTTCGTGGTCGCGCGGATCGCGGCCTCTCTCTAATCCTTGGGCAGGCTCTGTGGGAATCCCCAGGGAATCCATCCCGTCGATGCCCTACAATCTAGGTGCCGCTGGGGTCGATGCCAAGGGAACCACGCACGACTATTTACCGCATCCTAGCCCAATTCCCGGTCAAAAGATGACGCAGAATCCGGTGTTTTTCCGGGGTGGTTAAGCCTCCTTGGCGGATTATGACAGCGCTTGAAACAATCGAACCCGGCTCAGCGGGAACGGGCCCGGCGAGGCGGCGCCGGACCAATCCTGATGCGGCCGGCGGCGACGCTGATCACCGCTCCGGCAAGCGTCTGTTTCAGCTTGGATTCGCGCTTTCCCAAGGGCTGATTGACGACCTCATCGACCGCGGCGAGCAGGGTTTCGACCTTGCCGAGTTCGGCCGGCCCCTCATGTCCGGTGCGATCGATGGCGCGCTTGAGCAGACGGAGGCGGATCTCCTCCGGCATCACCGCGAACAGCGCCGCGTCGAAACCCGCATCGAGGTTATCCTCGCTTTTCAACGCAAGATAGCGCTCGGCGCCGTCGACCAGCACCTCCAGCGCGGCGTTGGCGCGCGCGATCCGCGCCGCGAGCCGTGCCAGGTTCCGCGCGTCGCCGCCCTCCTCCGCCAGCATCGGCATCAGCGCGCGCAGCCGCGGCCGCGTGAAGGACGGATCGCGGTTGGTCGGATCGTCGGCAAAGCTGACGCGCGCCTTCTTCAGCGTCGCGATCAATCGCGCCTTCGCGATATCGAGCAACGGCCGCGTCAGCATGACGCCGTCGCGCTCGGTCTCGCGCGCCATCGCCGAGAGGCCCGCGACGCCACTGCCACGCAGCATCCGCATCAACAGCGTCTCGGCCTGGTCGTCACGGGTGTGCGCGGTCAGGATATGCGTCGCGCCGTGCTTGCGCGCGGCTTGCGCGAGCAGGCCATAGCGCGCCTCACGCGCGGCTGCCGGCAGGCCGGTACTGGGCTTGGGCCCGCTCCAGCGCAAGGTGTGATGCGGCAGGTCGAGGCTTCGCGCCAGCCGTTTGACATCGCGGGCCTCGCGGGCCGCTTCAGCACGCAGACCGTGATCGACGGTGACCGCCACCAGCCGCGGTCCCTGCGCCAGCGCGCGGCGCCAGCGCGCGGCCAGCCACATCAGCGCCACTGAATCGGGACCGCCCGACACCGCCAGCACGATCGCCGGCGCGCGCGCCAGGCCTGCGAACAGGCGCTTGGCGTCGCTTGCCGGGATGGCGGATTGGTCGTTGGACATCACAGAACCAGCAGGTCGCGGAAAGGCCGGAAGCGGCCTCCCCCGGCTGGTTTAGCACTTCACGCGCTTCTGCTCGCGGTCAACCGCAGCTTTGACCCCGCCTGACGCGCGCGGGTACTTCCGCGTGATCTCGCCGAATGCGGCACAGGCGGCTTCCTTTTCCTTCAGCGCCGCCAGCGACTGGCCGAGCCGCAGCAGAGCGTCGGGCGCTTTCGCGGACTTGTCGAACTTGGTGGTCACACCGAGGAAGGTTTCCGCAGCATCGCGGTATTGCTGGCGCTGGAAATAGCTTTCGCCGAGCCAGTACTGCGAATCCGCCACCAAAGGATCGCTCGGATACTTGGTGGCGAAGTTCTTCATCGTCTCTTCGGCGAGCGCATAGTCCTTGCGCTGCATGTAGCCGATGCCGAGGTCGAACTCGTCCTTCGGCGTCGCCGACGGCGGCAATGTGGTCAGGGCCGCGCTCGCGCCGGGCGCCCGCTGCGGGCTGGTGTTGCCGAGCTCAAGCGGCTCGCCCGCTCCGCGGCCGCCGGGCGCGCCGACCGCCGCATCGCTCTGCATCGGCATCTGGCCGCCGAGCACGCGCGGAGCGCCGGGGGCATTCGGATTCTGGGTCGGATCGAAGGCATCGCCGCGGCCGCGGCGGCCGGGAGCTGCCGCCGGCGCCGGCTCCTGCACGATCGGGGCGGGCGCCGCGATCTGCTGCTGGTCATAGCCGCCCTGCGGCTGCCGGCCGTTTCCTTGCTGCGGCTGCCGGCCGTTTCCTTGCTGCGGCTGCCCATACCCCTGCTGCGGCTGGGCGTAGCCGGGCTGCGCCTGCGGGTACCCCTGCTGCGCCGGCGGCACCGCCGCGACACCGGGCTGTGCCGCCGGAGGCTGCCCATTCGGGCCGGGCGGCTGGCCGCCGAGCTGGCGCAGGCGCTCCTCGAGCTGGCGGTTGCGGTACTGCAGTTCCTCGTTCTGCCCGGTCAGCTGCCGCAGCTGATTCTCCAGCCGCTCGATCCGCATCTCGGCATCGGAATCGTCGGATTGGGCAAACGCTGGTGCGGAAACGGCGAACAACGCCGCGATCGCCGCGGCGAAGGAAAGAAAATGAAGCCTGGATGACATTTTGCCCTGACGACGAGATCGACGTGAAAAGCGCGCGACTTTGAGGGACGGAGTACGCCAGAATTGTGACTTGCAGTTCAAATCCGGGACAGCGTCGCGGATATCGGTTTAGTACGGACGGTGGAACAAGCAAGCGGCCAATTGCACGCAGCTTCGTTCATCTTGATGAAGCCGGGTCAGGCTCTCACGCGGCCAAAACAAAACCGGCGCCCGAAGGCGCCGGCTTGGAAAACTCGTCCAGGATCGCGTCAGGAGCTGGCGTTCAGCACGGTAACGGCGCGGCGGTTCTGCGACCAGCACGAGATGTCGTTACAGACCGCGACCGGGCGCTCCTTGCCGTAGGAGATGGTGCGCATGCGGCTCGGATCGATGCCGCGCGAAGCGAGATAGGCGCGAACCGACTGGGCACGCCGCGCACCGAGCGCGATGTTGTATTCGCGCGTGCCGCGCTCGTCGGCATGACCTTCGATGGTGAAGGAATAACGGTTGTAGGTCTGCAGCCACTGAGCCTGCTTGTCGAGGGTCGCTGTCGCCTGCGGGCTGAGATCGGTCTGATCACTCTCAAAGAACACACGGTCGCCGACGTTGACCACGAAATCCTGCTGGCTGCCCGGGGTCGCGGCGCCCCCAATCGCGCCATTGGCGTCCAGCGGGTTCTTGTTGGCGCAGGCACCCATCGACAACGCCACCGCCAGAACCGCAGCCAGCTTCATACCCTGGAGGATACGCATCTGATGTTTCATTCCGGAGCCTCCACGCTCACGCTCTTCGTACTGTCCATTGGGTCTACAGGGCGATGGTTAAGCGAACGTTCCGTCAACCTTGACGAGACCTTGCTCAACCCGATCAAATGCCAGGCAATGGCGAAAAGCGCCCCCGATGGTTAATGGGTGGCAAATGTGGCGCGATGGTGAAGGGAAGGCAAGGTTCGCGGGAACCGGCCGCCTTTGCAGGACAATTTAGCCCGCGCGCAACAGTCGATCGATGTCAGATTGATCAGAACGCCGGTTTGCTCAGGGATTCGGCACGATCGAGGCGCGCTCGAACGGACGGACGATACCGTCGGGCTGCAACTGGCCTTCCCGCTCAAACAGCATCCGCCGCTCGAAGGCGCTCGAGCGCAGGAACGGATAGCGGGCGAGCACACGTTCCCGCACGGTCGGCAGATGCGACGCCATTAACCCGACCGGCTTCACGAGCCCCGGGTAGAGCCGCGGCTCCGACCAGGTCTCGTGCAGGAACACACGCCGGTAGAACGCCATGTGCTCGGGCCGGACCGGCGCCAAGCCGTAATCGGCGTTGAAATGCACGCCCGCGGTCGAGCCGAGGCGCACCGTGACATAGGGCAGTTCCGGATTGTTCCGCGCCTTGTCGGGGTCCGCAACGAAGCGTGTCGAATCGATGAAGACCAGACCCTGATCGAGTTTCGGCAGCAGCACATCGCCGAATACGTCGAGCGTCGGCGAGGAGCGCCACTCCGGTGTCGCCACGGTGATGCGGATCGAGCTGCAGAGCTCGCCTTGCAGATAGACGCCGAACACCCAGGCGTTCGGCGCATCGTCAAACTGATCGACGACGCGCTCGTCCGCCGAGGGCCGGATCGCGCCTTCGCGCAGATAGGCACGGTAACGCAGCCGGTAGATTTCGTCTTTCTGTTCGGGGGTCTGAGCGAGACGGTAGTCGACTTGATCGAGAGGGTCCGCAAGCCTTCCTGTCGCGGGCTTGATGGCTTCGGCCGCGGACCTCATGTGGTAATCCCCTCAACAACCCAACAACTTCAACGCGCGAGCCAAAAGATTAACAGCTTCTTAATTTTCGTCAAAGCAATCGAGGCAATACAGTTAACCTCTGACCCCAAGGGTGCATTTCGAGCGGTCGAAGGCTCCCACAACTATCGATTGAGGAAATTGCGCTAGATCAAGCGATCGAGCGCGAGGGAACCACGTGCAGCTGGTCGTCGGCCCGTCGGCCGTGCGAGGCATTGAGCAGCTGGCGGATGCGGACGGCGGGAACCGGCCGGCTGAACAGGTATCCCTGTGCTTCGGTCACAGCGCCGTCGGCGCTGATCAGTTCGAGCTGCTCGTTGGTCTCGATCCCCTCGACCACGACCGACATGCCGAGGTCCGCGGACAGCCGCGCCACGCCGCGCAGCAAGGTCAGCGGCCGGTCGCTGTCGATGCCTTCGAGGAAGGAGCGGTCGATCTTGACCTTCTGCAGCGGGAAATTGTGCAAATAGCTGAGCGACGAGTAGCCGGTGCCGAAATCATCCAGCGAGATCCGCACGCCGAGCGAACGCAGTTGCGACAGCACGTCGTGGGTCAGCTCGGTGTTGTGCAGCAGCGAGGATTCGGTGATCTCGATTTCGAGGCGCTGCGCCGGCAGACCGGAGACCTCAAGCGCGTAGCGGACCTCGCTCAGCACGTCGCGCTGATGGAACTGCTGCGGCGAGAAGTTGACCGCGACGCTGACCGCTTCCGGCCACTTCATGCATTCCATGCAGGCCTTGCGCAGGATCCAGCGGCCGAGATCGACGATCAGGCCCATGTCCTCGGCGACCGGAATGATGTCGACCGGTGAGACCGTGCCGCGCACCGGATGGTTCCAGCGCAGCAGCGCCTCGCAGGTCGAGACCTTGCCGGACTTCAGGTTGATCAGCGGCTGGTAGAACAGCTCGAATTCCTCGTTGGCGAGCGCCTTGCGCAGATCGAGCTCGAGGATGCGGCGGGCCTCGACAGTCTGGGCCATCTCGTCGCGGAAGAAGCAGAAGGTGCCGCGGCCGTCGGCCTTGGCACGGTAGAGCGCCATGTCGGCGTTCTTCAGCAGCGTGTCGGCACCGACGCCGGGCGCGGTCATCGCGATGCCGACGCTGGCGCCGATCTCGACCAGATGGTTGTCGATCTTGTAGCGCTCGCTGAGGCGGTCGACGATGCGCCGCGCCAGCGCGGCGGCGTCCTCATGCGAATGGATGTTCTGCTGGAACACGACGAACTCGTCGCCGCCGAACCGCGCCACGAAATCCTCCGGACGCAGCATCTCGCGCAGCCGTTCGGCGACCGCGCAGAGCAGCTGGTCGCCGCAGGGATGGCCGAGCGTATCGTTGACCTGCTTGAACTGGTCGAGGTCGACGAACAGCAATGCGGAGCGATGGTCACCGTGCTGCATGGCCAGCAGCCGGCCGATCTCGTCGCGGAAATTGACGCGGTTGGGCAGCGCGGTCAGCTCGTCGTAGCGCGCGAGATGGCTGATCCTGGCCTCGGCGTCCTTGCGCTCGGTGATGTCCTCGACCAGCAAGACCGTGCCGCCGCCTGCCATCGGCTGGAACGTCCAGTCCAGCGAACGGTTCTGGGCCGGATCGGGGTCGCTGGTGACGATGTCGCCGCGCTGCGAGCTCTCGATCTCGTAGAGAATCTGTTGTGCGGCCGCGGCCGAGATCGCGCCGGACAGCACGCAGGCATTGCAGATGTCGGTCGCGCTGGCGCCGCGCTGCACGAAATCGTCGGACAGCTGCATCATCTCGATGAAGCGGTGGTTCATCACCGCAAGGCGTCCGTCGCCGCGGAACATGCACAGGCCGTGCGGCATGTTGTTCAGGGCGGTATCGAACTGGCCCGCCAGCGCCGCCTCGCGCTCCTTGGCGATCCAGGCGTTGACGTAGATGCGCTGCAGGCTGGAGGTGAGGTGCCGGATGGCGCTGAAGAACACCAGGCTGAGCAGCGCAAGGGCGATGTGATAGGGACCGCCGACATACATCAGCGCCGCGATCAGGGGACCGATCGACATCAACAGATGCTGGTGGAAGATTTGCGGCCGGCCGAAGGTCCGCCCTACCCCCGCCGAGGTGTAGGCGACCACCGTGGTCACGCAAAGCATGTGCGCGGCGGCATCGCTGGTCGTGAGCAGCACGGCTGCGCCCCAGAGGCCGAGCGTGATGCCGTAGGCGAGACTGCCGATCCGGTAGCGCTTTTCCCACGTCACGGACTCTTCGACGGTGAGACCGGAATTGCGCTGCTGATAGCGGTACATCTGCAGCGCGCGCGCCAGACCCACCACGATGAACAGCGGCACACACAACCAGGACAGCAGATTGCCGGTGACGAACGCAATCACGGCGCCCGCGATGGCGGGGCCGAAGGCGCCGAAGATCATGGGCGCGGGGTTCATGAACAGGGAATCGACCAGCGCCGCCGAGATCGTCGGCGACATCGACTGGTCCGGTTCTCCCGTCTGACTTGCAAACTGCATTGTGAGAGCGCGCGTCCTTTTCAGCTCGCACTCTTACTGGTCGCAGGTGAAGTCTTTCTGAGGGAACATCGTTAGCGAGTCGTTGCCACGACCCATTGGCAACCGAAATTCGGCATAAGTTTCAGTGCGCTAGGTAAGAAGTGCCGACCGCTCCGGAGTTCCCCGGAGCAGCTCTGTGCGGGCCTCACGACAACAGCGGGGACCAGGCGGGATCGGAGGCAAAACCGGGGGTCGGCACCCGCAATTCGTTGCGCCCGGAGACGTCGATGGTGAACAGCGACGGACCGCTGTTCCCGCCGGGATCGCGGAAGAACATCACGACGCGCCCGTTCGGCGCAAAGGTCGGGCCCTCATTGTGGAAGCCCGAGGTCAGGATGCGCTCGCCGGAGCCGTCCGGCTTCATGATGCCGATCGCGAACTGCCCGCCGCCCTGCTTGGTGAAGGCAATGTAGTCGCCGCGCGGCGACCACACCGGCGTCGAATAGGTGCCGTCGCCGAACGAGATGCGCTGGGCCGCACCGCCGGTTGCCGGCATCACGTAGATCTGCGGCTTGCCGCCGCGATCGGACTCGAAGCAGAGCCGCGTGCCGTCGGGCGAGTAAGACGGCGAGGTGTCGATCGCCGGCGTGTCGGTCAGCCGCGTCATCGACTTCGAGCGCAGATCCATCACGAACAGGTTGGAGTTGCCGCCCTGCTGCAGGCTCATGATGACGCGCTGGCCGTCGGGCGAGAAGCGCGGCGAGAACGACATGCCCGGGAAGTTGCCGACGATCTCGCGCTGGCCGGTCTCGATGTTGAGCAGATAGACGCGCGGGTCGCCCTGCCCGAACTCCATATAGGTGATTTCCTGGGTCGACGGCGAGAAGCGCGGCGTCAGCACGAGATCCGAGCCGCGGGTCAGATAGCGCACATTGGCGCCGTCCTGGTCCATCAGCGCGAGGCGCTTGACGCGGCGATCCGCAGCACCGCTCTCGTCGACGAACACGATGCGGGTATCGAAATAGCCCTTCTCGCCGGTCATGCGCTCGTAGATCTGGTCGGAGATGATGTGCGCGATCCGCCGCCAGTATTCGGCCGAGGTGTCGTACTGCTGGCCGGCGAGCTGCTGGCCGGTGTTGACGTCCCAAAGGCGGAACTCCGCCTTCACGCGCCCGTTGCCCTGGCGTGTCATGCGGCCGGTCACCAGCGCCTGCGCGTTGATGCTCTTCCAGTTGTTGAAGTTCGGCGCCGCGTCGATGTTGATCTGCTTCTCGAGATAGGCGGCCTGATCGATCGGCGCGAACAAGCCGCTGCGCTTCAGGTTGTTGGTGATCACCTGCGTGACGCCGACGCCGACTTCGGCGTCGCCAGGCGTGCCGGCGGCGAAGTTCGGGATCGCGATCGGCACCGGCGCAAACTCGCCTTCTGGAATCGGGATTCGCTTCGGGCCAGCCTGCCCGAAAGCGCTCCGGCTTCCGGCAAGCGCGCCGAGAGCGGCGATTCCGGAGATCATCTGTCGACGGTCGAGGCGAAATTTCATGGTCCGCAAATCATTCGTGTTGGTCATTGTCGGTAACTTTGCTTGCCGTTGGCCAGGCGACGCGGTTGTCCTCAGGTCTTCCGTTCCGTGAACACCGGCGCGAAATACTTCCATTCCTCGAAGAAGGCCGCCGGCAGTCGATACGGCTGGCATTCGATGATCGCCCGCAGCGCGCTCTCCTGATAGACGCGCAAATAGGGCGTTGCCGGCGTGCCTTCCGGCACCGGCGCGGCTTCAAGCGTGCCATCCCGCTTCAGCTTGATCTCGAATACGGCCTCGGTCTGCATCGCCTCGATGCCGCCATAGGGCTTCTTCCAGCAGCGCTCGACCTGCTGCTTGAACATCGCGCCCCAGGTCGCGGAGTTGTCGGCGGCCTTGCCCTTCGCCGTGCCGAGCGCAGCGTTGGCATTGAGCGCATCGCCGGTCGCCGCGGCCCGTGTCGGGTCGCGCTTGTCGAGCAGGGCTGCGATCTTGCTCTGGTCGAAGGTGCGCTCTTTCGGCTTCTGCTCCGGCGGTGGCTTGGCAGCCTGCTGGACCGGCTTCGGCGGCGGCTTCTTCTCTTCCTTCTTGATCGCTTCAGCGATCGGGTCGGGCTTCTCCGGATCGGGCTTCTTCTCGACCGGCTTCGGCTCTTCCTTCGGCTTGTTCTCGACCTTCTTCGGCGGATCCGGCTTCTTGTCTTCCGGCTTCTCGACCTTCGGCGTCGGTGCCGGCGCGGTTTCGGTCACCACCGGCGGCTTCTTTTCCTCAACCTTGCCGACCATGTCGTCGACCGGCTTGGCTTCGGCGACCTTGTCGACCAGCGGCTTGGGATTTTCCTTCTTGCCGTCCTTCTGGCCGGTCATGACATGGGAGAGCTGATCGGCGGAGACCACATCAACCGCGACGGACTCTTCTTCCGGCATCACGTAGGCCCTGGTCGAAAACGACACGAGGCCCCACCCGATCACGAGGACGTGCAGGACAATCGATGCCGCCAGAGTCTTGTCGACCTTGACCTTCAAATCAGGCTCCCCGTGCCTTGCCGCACATTGGCCCTATCCACCTTCCGGGATGATGACGATATTCGCCTTGAATCCCGCCGCCCGGACCTCCCCGAGCAATTTCATCATATCCGTGTAACAGACATCCTTGTCGCCACGGAGATAGACCACCTTTTCGGCATCCGACCGGGCGTCTCCGATCGCCTTGATCTTGGCCGGAAAGTCGGCGGCCGTGACCGGCGCGTCGCCGAGATAGAGCTCGACATTCGAGTTGCAGCCGCCGCCGGTGCGCTTCACCGACAGCGTCAGGGGCGGCTGGTTCGACGAGATCGACTTGCCGCCGCTCGCGACCGGCAGGTCGATGTCGATGTTCGACGTCATCAGCGGCGCCGCGACCATGAAGATGATCAGCAGCACCAGCATCACGTCGACCATCGGCGTGACGTTGATCTCGGCCATGACCGGCTTGCGCCCGCGGCGGCGTCTGCCACTGCCGCCGGACCCTGCCATGCTCATCGCCATGATCGTGCGCTCACAACAGTGACCATCATAAGTTCAGTTCTTTGTTTGAGCATGATCCTTTCGGAAAACCGGTCTCCACTTTTCCGGATCATGCTCTAGCCCCGCTCGTCGATCTGACGCGACAGGATGGCGGAGAACTCGTCGGCGAACCCCTCCAGGCGCGCGGCCTGCCGGTTCACCTCCGAGGTGAACTTATTGTAGAAAATAGTCGCCGGAATTGCGGCAATCAGGCCGATTGCGGTGGCAAACAGCGCTTCCGCGATACCGGGCGCCACCACCGCCAGGGAGGTGTTTTTCGAGGCCGCGATCGACTGGAAGCTCGACATGATGCCCCAGACGGTGCCGAACAGGCCGACAAAGGGGCCCGCCGAGCCGACGGTCGCCAGCACCAGCAGCCGCCGTTCCAGCCGCTCCACTTCCCGGGCGATCGAGACGTTCATGACCTTCTCGATCCGGGCCTGCAGGCCGGCAAAGGACCGGGACTGGCTCTCGAAGGAGCGCTTCCACTCCCGCATCGCCGCCACGAAACAGGCCGCCATCGACTGGGTCGGCTTGGCCGAGAGCGCCCGGTAGAGTTCCTCGATCGACTGGCCGGACCAGAACGCCTGCTCGAACTTGTCCATCGCCCGCTTGGTGCGGGCATAGAGCAGGATCTTGTCGATCGCGATCGCCCAGACCCACACCGAGCAGGACAAAAGTCCCAACATCACGCATTTGACGACCCAATGGGCCTGCCAAAACAGCGCGATCAGCGACACATCGCTCGATGCCAGTGGCAGAGTTGACTGAGCCACGTCGGCGGGATTCATCGGCAATATCCTCTCAACGCAAGTGTCCCCATCAGGCGGGCCGCCAATCGGCACCGATTCCACGGCCGCATCAGGCGCGGCGAAACTGCGCGAAAGCCTCTTGCATCTGTCGCATGGGGGGCCCGTCCAAAGCCGGGCCCTGCTTCCCCTGCCAACATGTCAAAACGAGGGCTTTTCACGCGGCATTCCGACCCTAACCAAACGCTAATCATGGTTAAGGCGAGGTTACCAAAGGGAAATTTGGAGGCGGGAAATGCCGTCGGCGGAGGGGGTTGGCGGGTTCCGCAGATGAATGGATTCGGCGGATAGTGATGCCAGGCGCCCCCTCCCCGCGCCGTCCTGGCGAAAGCCAGGACCCATAACCACCGCAAACGGTGATGGAGCGGATCGTGGCCCCGGCGTCGTGCAACAATTGAGATTTGGGGTAATGGGTCCTGGCTTTCGCCAGGACGACACCGATCGTGTGGCAGGGCCTACATCCACAATCGTCGTCCCGGCGAAGGCCGGGACCCATTCTCCGCAGCAGCCGTTGTGAAAGGGACCCGTTGTTCCAGCGTCGCACAGCAACAGTCATTCGTGGTTATGGGTCCCGGCCTTCGCCGGGACGACACCGAGTATGTTGCGTCATTTGTGAATCATACTTCCGCACTCTCGCGGCGCATTTCGCCCGAGCTCTGCTCTTCGTTCGACCCTCTCGCAGAGGGCGCAGGGAAAGCAGGGTGCCGATCGCACCCATGGGCCCCCGTGCAAAAGGTCGAAAGCACGGGGTAGGACCACAGGTGTCACCGGAGCAATCCGGCTTTCCCTGCGCGATGGGTTACGGCGCCTCTCTATCCGCCGTCATTCCGGGGCGTGCGCAGCACGAGCCCGGAATCCATCAGGCCGCATCACTGGCGGATGAATGGATTCCGGGTTCTCGCGGAGCCTGTCATCGGGCGCGCGTTCGCGCGACCCGTTGGCGAGCCCTCAGGTGCGCAATTGCGCACCGGGGAATGACGATGGAGTGAATGTCTCAGGTCAAATGCCTGATGATCGCAAGCCCGGCGAACAGACCCGCGATCGACAAGGCCACCGAGCCCGCGACATACAGCGCCGCAAGGCCGAGTTCGCCGCGCTCATAGAGCACCGCGGTGTCGAGCGAGAAGGCGGAGAAGGTGGTGTAGCCGCCGAGGATGCCGGTCATCAGGAACAGCCGCCAGGGCTGCGAGGCCTCGCCCTTGAAGGCGAGATAGCCGGCGATCAGGCCCATCACGGTCGAGCCCGTGATGTTGATGATGAAGGTGCCGTATGGAAACGCGGTGCCGATGCAGCGCGCGCAGGTGACGTTGATCAGGTGCCGCAACGTTGCGCCGAGACCGCCGCCGAAAAAGACGATGAGATAGCTTGCCGCGTTACCCACCAATGCCCCCGCTGGTGTGTGGAGAAGCTCACAATACGCGCCGCTCAAAAGCCCACCCTCCCCTGGAGGGGGAGGGTCGGATCGCATGAAGCGAAGCGGAATGCGATCCGGGGTGGCGTGATCTCTCAACACGGACAGTGTCGCGCGTGGATAGACCGTCACCCCACCCCGCCGCTCATTTCATTCGCGTCGACCCTCCCCCTCCAGTGGAGGGTAAGAGGGTCGAGCCGAATTGCGATATGCGCTCAGCCGGCCTTGCCGAACAGTTCGTCGACGTAATCCCAGTTGACGAGGCTGTCGACGAACGCCTTCAGATAGTCCGGACGGCGGTTGCGGTAGTCGATGTAGTAGGAGTGCTCCCAGACGTCGACGCCGAGGATCGGCACCGCGCCATGGACCAGCGGGTTCTCGCCGTTCGGGGTCTTGGCGATCTCGAGCTTGCCGCCCTTGACCTGCAGCCAGGCCCAGCCGGAGCCGAACTGGCCGACGCCGGCGGCGGCGAAGTCGGTCTTGAACTTCTCGAAGCCGCCGAGGTCCTCGTTGATCTTCTTCTCCAGCCGGCCGGGCAGCTTGCTGCCGCCGCCATTCGGCTTCATCCACTTCCAGAAGTGGATGTGGTTGTAGTGCTGACCGGCATTGTTGAAGACGGCCGCGTTCTTGCCGAACGAGCCCTTCACGATCTCCTCGAGGGACTTGCCTTCGAATTCGGTCCCCTTGATCGCGTTGTTGCCGTTGGTGACGTAGGCCTGGTGATGCTTGTCGTGGTGAAACTCCAGCGTTTCCTTGGACATGTAGGGCGCAAGGGCGTCGTGGGCATAGGGCAGATCGGGTAGCGTGAAGGTCATGGGGTAATGTCCAACAGAGGGTGGGAGACTACACTTAACGGGTCCCCCTTATAGAAGGTTCCACGGCGGAGAAACACCGCATTTTCGGATCGTGTATGACAGATCGGCGCAGCCGAAGACCAGGGACCTGAGACGATGAGCATCGAAATCGACATTCTCAACGGAGATGCGTCGTGGCGGCGCGCCGAGCCACTGCTCCGGGCGGTCTGGAGCCCGGATATCATGGAGAACAAGCAGTGGGCTGACATCAAATGGGCTCACGCGGATTTGCGCGTGTTTCTCGATGCGCCTGACGACGGCGGGCTCGCCTGCCACGTCGGTATCTACTTCCGGACCATCACCTGGAATGGCCACAAGGTGCATGTCGGCGGCATCGGCGGGGTCGCGACCCGCGAGGACTGCCGGCACCGCGGCTATGCGTCACTCGCGTTGGATGCCGCCGTGCACACCATTCGTGCCAATGACGCGGTGAAATTTGCAATCTTATTCTGCGAGCCGCACAATTTCGCATTCTACCAGTCGCGCGGCTGGCATCCCTTCGCCGGCGAAGTCACTTGCGAACAGCCCTCCGGGCAGATCCGCTTCGAGGCGATGGCGCCGTTCGTCAACGACATCGTCCGCGCGCCGCGCCAGGGCAAGATCGACCTATGCGGCCTGCCGTGGTGACCCCTGCGCGGGCGCGGGTGGCGAGCACTAGCCCGAACACGTAACATGTCGATCATCATTTATTGATTGCGAGCCTGGTTCACTGGCGTCGAATTGCAGTGCGCCCCTCTCCCGGTTGCGAAGTGAGCCGTGACGCATGACCATCGATGCCTCGATCGACGACATCAACCCGGCCGCGGCCACGCCTGCGGTGCCGGTCGATCACTTGCTGACGGCGCCGATCCTGCCGACGCTGCTGCGGCTGGCGGTCCCCAACACGATCGCGATGTTCGGTTCGACGCTGGTCGCGGTCGCCGAGACCTCCTATATCGGCCGGCTCGGCACCGAGCCGCTGGCCGGCATCGCGCTGGTGTTTCCGTTCGCGATGCTGACGCAGATGATGTCGGCCGGTGCGATGGGCGGCGGCGTCTCGTCGGCGATCAGCCGCGCGCTCGGCGCCGGTGATCGCGACCGCGCCGCCGACCTGGCGCTGCATGCGGCGATCATCGGTGGGTGCGCCGGATTGTTCTTCACCGTGATGATGCTGGGCTTCGGTCAAAACTTCTATGCGCTGCTCGGCGGACGCGGCGGCGTGCTCGAACAATCGATGCATTACTCTCAGGTGCTGTTCTCCGGCGCGATCTCGATCTGGCTGGTCAACACGCTCGCCTCCGTCGTGCGCGGCACCGGCGACATGCGCGTCCCCTCGATGACGCTGATCACCGTGTCGATGATCCAGATCGCAGTCGGCGGCGTGTTCGGTCTCGGGCTTTTCGGCATGCCGAGCTTCGGCATGCGCGGCGTCGCCGCGGGCCAGCTCACGGCGTTCACATGTGGCGCGATCTTTCTCGCCTGGTATCTCGCCTCTGGCCGCAGCCGGCTGAAACTCGACTTCGCCGCCTTCGGCTTCCAGCGCGCGATGTTCCTGGACATCCTGAAAGTGGGCGCGATCTCCTGCCTGTCGCCGCTGCAGAGCGTGCTGACGATCCTGATCTTCACCAAGATTTTGGCGGGCTTCGGCACCGAGACGCTGGCCGGATACGGCATGGGCTCGCGGCTGGAATTCCTGCTGATCCCGATCGCATTCGCGGTCGGCGTCGCCTCGGTGCCGATGGTCGGCATGGCTGTTGGTGCGGGACTGGTGACGCGGGCCCGCAAGGTGGCGTGGACCGCCGGCACCGTCGCCGGACTTGTCGTCGGGCTGGTCGGACTCGTGGTCGCGCTCAAGCCGACGCTGTGGATTGCGCTGTTCACCACCGATCCCGGCGTGACCGCCGCGGCCTCGTCCTATTTCGCGCTGGCCGGTCCGGGATTCGGCTTCTTCGGCGTCGGCGTCTGCCTGTATTTTTCCTCGCAAGGCGCGGCCAAGGTCGGCGGGCCGGTGCTGGCCGGGACCATCCGCCTGCTGCTGGTCGGCATCGGCGGCTGGTGGCTCGCTGCCGCGAGCGCCCCGGCGTGGACGCTGTTTGCGCTGGTCGGGGTTGCGATGGTGGCATTCGGCCTCGCCACCATCGTATCGATCAAGCTGACCCGTTGGGGATAGACCCGGAGGGCCGGGGCTTACGTTGCGCTTTCGGTCGCGACAAGGCACCGCCACCCTTCCGAGCCTTGCCGGAGCATGGCGGCCTCGGAAAAAAGCTATAAAATTTTTCCGGATCGTGCCCGCCCGATCGCGCGATTATTACATTGCAGAAATCTTTCGACTTGTTATGCAGGCCGACCTCTTGGGGAACACGTCATGGCCTGCAAATTCGGATTCGTGATCGCAATCATTGCGACGGCACTCGCTGTGCCTGCCGCGCATGCGCAGGGCGCGCCTGAGCCTTTCGGCGTCTGGCAGACCCAGGCCGGCGATGCCCGCGTCAAGGTCAGCAAATGCGGCGGCGGCATCTGCGGCGTGGTGGTGAGCCTGCGCGACCCGATCGATCCGATGACCGGCAAGCCGCAGGTCGACAACAAGAATCCCAATCCGTCGCTGGCCAACCGGCCGATCATCGGGCTGCCGCTGTTCTCCGGCATGCAGCCGGTTGCCGCGGGCAAATGGTCGGGCCAGATCTACAATGCCGACGATGGCGGCACCTATGCGAGCAGCGTCTCGGTCACCGGCGAGAGCACGCTGCGCGTCGAAGGCTGCGTCGGCGCGTTATGCGGCGGCGAGACCTGGACGCGCGTGGGACGGTAAACGCGTGGCGGGATTTTCCTTCACCTCCCCCGCAAGCGGGAGAGGGAGCAGAATCCCTATGTTGCAACAAGTCATACCGCGCGCGTCTTCAGCACGGTGGCGGCGGAGGCGTAGCCGCCGCGGGCGCCGTCGATGAAGTGGACGTGGTCGGCGCGCATCACCGACGGCGTGAAGCAGGTCATCATCGCGGCATCCTGCTCGTGCAGGCCGTAGCGCACGATGCCCTGCGCGGCGGCGGCAACCAGCCGCTGCTCGAGCTCGGCGGCGAGCTCCGGCGTGCAATCCAGGATCATGCGCAGGCCGTCGTCGAACTTACGGAAGTCGGAATTCTCGACCAGCTGCCGCACATAGTTTTTCGGCACGAACTTGCCGACCGGGATATTGAACCGCATCAGCGTATAGGCCCACAGCGTGAACGCGAGCACCGTGGCACGGCGCAGTGCAAGCGAGCCACCGCGCCGCGCACGCGCCTCGTACTCCATTCCCTGAGGCGGCCAGCGCAGCGGCGGGCCATTTGCAGGCACCGGCCGTCCAGCCTCCGGGCTCTTCTCGACCAGCACGACAATATCCTCGATCACCTTGCGGAAGGACGCGGGATCGGCATCTTTCGCCGGCAGCACCAGCACCGAGAGGATGACGCCGCGCGCCGAGGGCATCACCTCGAAGTGGCAGGACAGGCCGGACAGATCGGGCTGCGTGCCCTCAGGCGCCGGATCGAGCGCGAACTCGCCGCGCTTCATCGCGGCATCGGCAAACGCAAGACCGCCGCCGGAAAACATCGCATAGGACAGATTGGCCGACGGCCCGAAGCGCGCGACGCGCACGTCGGCGCCGGCGGCGCGGATCGCCGCGATCGGCACCAAGGCCACCCGCAGCACCAGATCGAGATCATCCCGCACCCAGCGCGCGGTCGCGGCCAGTGCCTCGCGCGCGCTGTCGAGATCGGCGGGCGCGACCGCGAAGCTCGCGCCATCGCCGCCGAACACGAACGGGAATTCGCGGCCATCCAGCGCATTGGTGACGGCGGCGACCACCGCGGCGCCGGCCATGTTGACCGCCTTGTAGCGCTGCGCCGCGATCGCCTTGGTCGACTCGACGATATCGGCGACGCCGACCGTCCAGTCATCGGGCAATGGCGCATACAGCGCCGGATCCATCAGGCGCGCGAAGCCGCGAAACACCGGAATGCCACCGTAGAAGATCTCGCTGCCGCCAGCCATCGCAACGCCGCGCTGTTTCCGCCCTGAAGATGCTCTAGCAGATACGCAACGGTTTGGGACCGGGTTTTGGCAGCACGGACGGAGCGAAATCCCGTCATCCTGAGGTGCGAGCGGAGCGAGCCTCGAAGGATGCACGGCCCGGGCCGGCGGCCGATTCATCCTTCGAGGCTCGCTCCGCTCGCACCTCAGGATGACGGGATAAGAGGGCTACGAGTGCCCCTACTTCCCCAATCCCCGCAGCACGAGCTGGTTCATGCGGCTGGCGAAGGCGGCCGGGTCGTCGGGCATCTCGCCGTCGAGGATCTGCGCCTGCTCGAACAGCAGGAGCGACAGATCCTTCGCCTGCGCGCTGTCGGTCGCGAGCGCCGCGACCAGCGGATGGCGCAAATTGATCTCGAGGATCGGCTTGGTGATCTCACCGCGGTTCTGCTGGGCGAGCAGCCGCTCCAGCGCGCGGTCGCGCGCATCGCCGCCGGCGACCAGGCACGATGCGCTCTCGGTCAGCCGCTGCGAGGCACGGACATCGGAGACGCGCTCGCCGAGCGCGTCCTTGATCACGGCGATCGTGGTCGCGGCATCGGCAGCGGGCTCGTCCTTCTTGTCCTGCTTGTCGTCGGCGAGCGGGATCAGGCCGAAATCGACATCGCCCTGGCTCAGCGACTTCAGCGGCTTGCCGCCGAAGTCGAGCGGTGCCGAGGTCCAGAACGCATCGACGGGATCGGTCAGCAGCAGCACCTCGATGCCGCGGGCGCGTGCCGATTCCAGTTTCGGGTTCGACTTCAGCCGCTCGACGCTGTCGCCGACCAGATAATAGATCTCGGTCTGGTTCGGCTTGAAGTCGTCGACAACCTGCTTCAGCGAGCGCTTCTCGCCCGACGTCGTGGTGAAGCGCGCCAGCGCCAGCAGCTTTTCGCGGCGCTCGAAATCCTCCCACAGGCCTTCCTTGATGACCGGGCCGAACGCGTCCCAGATCTTGGTGAAGGTCTCCGGCTCCTTTTCGCCGAGCGTTTCCAGCTCGCCGATCACGCGGCTGGTGACGGCCTTGCGGATCTGGGCGAGCTGCGGATTGTTCTGCAGCATCTCGCGCGAGATGTTGAGCGGCAGGTCTTCGCTGTCGATCACGCCGCGGATGAAGCGCAAGTACGCGGGCAGCAGCTCGGCATCGTCGGCGATGAAGACGCGGCGGACATAGAGCTTGACCTTGCCCTTGCGTTCGACCTGGAACAGGTCGAACGGCTTTTGCGACGGCGCGAACAGCAGCACGGCATAGGACTGCCGGCCCTCGGCGCGGTAATGCAGCGTCATCGCCGGCTCGTCGAACGCACCCGCGATCTGCTTGTAGGCCTGCGCATAGTCCTCAGGCGTCAGCTCGGATTTCGAGCGCTGCCACAGCGCGCTCGCCGAATTGATCTGGCGCGGCTCGCCTTCCTCCGGCACCAGGAGGATCGGGAACTGGATGTTGTCGGAATATTCGCGGACGATGCGCTCGATCTCGTAAGCCTCGAGATATTTGGCGGCGTCCTTCTTCAGATGCAGCACGATCTCGGTACCGCGCGCGACGCGCTGGGCGGCCTCCTCGCTGGCCGGCGCGATCTCGAAACCGCTGCCGCCCTCCGACGACCATACCCAGACTTCATCCGAGCCGGCGCGGCGGCTGGTGACGACGATCTTCTCGGCGACCATGAAGGCGGCATAGAAGCCGACGCCGAACTGGCCGATCAGATTGGCGCCGTCCTTGGCCTCGGTGAGCTTCGACAGGAACGATCTGGTGCCGGAGCGCGCGATGGTGCCGAGATTGTCGATCAGCTCCTGACGCTCCATGCCGATGCCGGTATCGACCACGGACAACGTATTGGCCGCCTTGTTCGGGACGATCCTGATCTCCGGCGGCGTGCCGTCGGTGATCAGGCCGGGATTGGCGATCGCCTCATAGCGCAACTTGTCGCAGGCGTCGGATGCATTCGAGATCAGCTCGCGCAGGAAGATATCGGTCTCGGAATAGACCGAATGCACCATCAGGTGCAGCAATTCGGCAACCTCGGCCTGGAACGGCTGGGATTCGGCGGCGGCGATTGTGGTCATGCAGAAACTCGGACAAACGGTAGGTGGCGGGAAAGCCCTGATATAGCGCGATCGCGCCGCCTGGCAAGACGAGCGGGGGGAACCGTCAGTCCGAGATCGCGGCGAGATAGCGCTCGACCGAACGGTCGAACGCCGCCTTGGCATCGGTTGCGATGTTCTTGCCCCACCAGGCGCCGTAGATCCGATCATACGCCAGCGGCGCGACCGTGCGCGCGATGCGGCGGACTGATGAAGCGTTGAGCGGGATGTAGTTTGGGTAGGAATACATGAAGCTGACCGAGCGGCGGTCCATCGCCACCATCGCGATGTCCCCGGTCAGGAGCGCGCCGCGGCCGTCCGCCCCCTGGCGCCAATGCAGCATGGTGGCGCCGGCGAAATGGCCGCCGCCGCGCACCAGCAGGATATCATCGGAGATGCGATGGCTGTCGCCCTGCCACGGCACGATCGACGAGTAAGGCCGCGTCACCCATTGCGCATCGTCGCCATGCAGATAGACCGGCGCATCGTCGAACGCCGCGCTCCAGTCGGCGACCGCGCCATAGTAATGCGGGTGCGAGATCGCGATCGCCTTCAGCCCGCCGAGCGACCTGACATGCGCGATCGCCTCCGCGGTCGCCAGCGGCACGCAGTCCCACATCACGCAGCCGCCGCGGTCCGGCACCAAGAGCGCACGCTGCCCGATCGCAAAGGACGGCTCGAGCGCCAATCCAACCAGACCGAGATCGTCGCGCCAGACCAGCTTATGCCGCAGCGCCAGTTCCTCGCGCGTCAGCCAGACCTGTCCCTTCCAGTTCACATACTGCCGCTCGTCCTCGCAGATCGGGCAGGATGACGGCGGCGCCGCGGTTTCAGGAAATTGCGCGCCGCATTGTTCGCAAGTCCAGAGAGGCATCGAGACCACACGCGTTGGGATGAAGCTGATCCCCTGATCTACGTCAGCAGCGCAACGCGTTCAATGCCGGCGCCCAAGTTCCATCTGCATCTCCACTGGAGCCGCGCCGAACTTCCGGCGGAACGCGCGGTGGAAATAGGACAGGTCGTTGAAGCCGACCGTATAGGCGATATCGCTGACCTTGCGGCCGGCGCCCTGCGCATGCAGCAGCAGCCGGCGTGCCAGCAGCAGGCGCTGCTCCAGGACATATTCCGAGAACGTGGTCCCTTCGGACGCGAACAGGCGTTGCGCTTGGCGCGTGCTCAGCGCGTTCGCCCTTGCTATGGCCTCGATCGTGAGCTTGCCATTGTCGAGATTCTTCAGAACATCGGCCTTCATCAGATCGAGCCGCGCCTTCGCCACGCCGTCCCTTGCGGCGAGCTCCTTCTGCTCGGCACTGCTGCCGAGCACGAGGCCGACCAGATCGGCCAGATGATGCGCCGCCGCCTGCTGGCCCGGCACGTCGAGATCGCCGGCAAGCTCGGTGCAGAGCGCCGAATAGCGCTCGATCATCGCGCTCAACGCCGGCTCGCGCCCGAGCGGGCGCGCCAGTTGCGTCTCCGCCATGGGGGCGACCTGGAGCAATAGGCGCCGCGGAAACCGCGTCGTCGTAAAGTTGCCGGACTGGGTGAGATCGGCGGTGCCGATGATATTCATCTCGGTGAGGCACATCTGGCCGCGCTTAAGCTCGATCGCCTTGCTGCCTTGTGTGACCTGCACCATGCCGCGCGTCGCTGATATCAGCACCAAATCGTCGCAGCCGTCGCTCAGAAGCGCGCGGGTACGCGCAAAGCGGGCCGAGCCGCCGCGCGGCGTCGCGATCGCGACCGAATGCAGCAGCGTGAATTCGTTGTGGCAATCGATGCGGTTGTCGTCGGTCGGTCCGACGTCGAGCCGGCAGAAGCCGCGGCAGATGCCCTCGCGCCACGCTTCATAGGCCGGGCCTTTCGCCAGCCCGTGATGGAAGATCGAGAACCGGTTGGGCACCTGTGTCTCGGACATGATCCGTGCTCCGAAAGCGCGATCGATCGAAACGAGGCGACGAACGATCGCGTTCTTCCCGGCGTGCGCATGTCGTTCCTGTCCCTACGCTTGGCGCGACGGTCCACGACTCCGGCGGGGAGCCTGATACCACTCCGCCGATTGACGGTAAAGCTATTCACGAGATGCAACCCTATGATGCGTGGTGCGAAAGCCGGGAATAAAACGGCGCAGCAGTTTCGTGACGCCGCCCTGCCATGGCTCGACGATGCCTATGCGTTCGCCCAGGTGCTGATGCGAACCGAGGCGGACGCCGAACAGGCGGTGCAGGACTGCTACCTGCGCGCACTGCGCCAGTTCGGCGGCTTTCGCGGCACCGCCATCAGGCCGTGGCTGCTCGCGATCCTCAAAGCCGTCTGCCAGGAAAAACTTGGCGAGGAGCTCGGCCGCCGCGGCTCGCCCACGGACGATGCCGGCACCAAGGAAACGTCCAGCCGGCGCGCCCCGGCGACGATCCGGCAACTCGTCGACGACCTGCCCGCGCCGCTCGGCGAGGTCATCGCACTGCGCGAAATGATCGATCTCTCCTACAAGGAGATCGCCGAAGTCACCGGCGTTCCCGTCACCACCGTGATGGCGCGGATCGCGGAGGCCCGCGGCCTGCTGCTCGCAGCGCGGCGAGCGGCACAAGCGTCCGCGACACCAGCGGCGGCGAGGCCCGCGGGCGGTGCGGCAAAACTGACGGTCTACCGCCCGAACGCCTGTTGAACCGCCGAGGACTCGGTGACGCCGTTGGCGATCAGGAGCTCAAGCAGGACGCGCGCCTTCTGCGGATTGAGATCGAGCGAGACGGCGAAGCCGAGCTTGTCGTCCTCGACCTCGACGTTGCGGTTGACATAGCCCGAGCCGACCCGGGTCGAGCGCACCACCACGACACCCTGCTTCGCCGCGGCCGCCAGCGCATCGATCGCGCCCTTCGATGAATTGCCGTCACCGACGCCGGCCAGCACGATGCCCTTGGCGCCGCGCTTGACCGCATCCTCGACCTCCGCGGCATCCATGTTGGCGTGCGAATAGATGATGTCGACCCGCGGCAAGGGCGGCGCGTCCGGCAGCTTCAGCTTGGCAGTTTTGACCGGTGCAGCCGGTTGCAGGAAGCGCAGCGAGCCGGTGTCGACATAACCGACCGGACCGGCGTCGGGCGAACGGAACGTATCGACGCTGGTGGTATTGGTCTTCTGCACCCAGCGCGCGGCATGGATGGTGTCGTTGAGCACCACGAGCACGCCGCGGCCGCGGGATTCCGGCGCCGATGCGACCCGCATCGCCTCGTAGAGATTGGCCGGGCCATCGGCCCCGATCGCGGTCGATGGCCGCATCGATCCGACCAACACGACCGGCATGTCGGTGTCCAGCACGTTTTGCAGGAAGAACGCCGTCTCCTCCATCGTGTCGGTGCCATGCGTGATGACGACGCCGTCGACTTCCTTGTTGTCGATCGCCGCGCGGATGCGCTTGACAAGGTCGAACCAGACCTTGTCATTCATGTCCTGCGAGCCGATCGACGAGATCTGCTCGGCCGAGATCTGGGCGAGTTTGTCGATGCCTGGAATGGCGGCGATCAGGTTCGCCGCGCTGACCTTGCCCGAATCATAGGCATTGCCGGCGCGTGCATTGGCCTGGCCCGCGATGGTGCCGCCGGTGCCGAGCACGAGCACGCGGGCCAGCGCATCGCCGGCAGGCGATCGTTGTGCAATAGCCGGCGACGCAAGCCCGATCACAAGGGCTGCGGCAACGCCGACGATGGTGCGTGCGGAACGAGCCGATCGAAACGAGTGCAGCGTCATTTCTTCCCCCAGCGACAGATTGTCTAGTCACAACTCGTGGTTTTATCGCGCAAGAAATGGACAAACTTGCGGCGGAAAGCATTGGGGCAAGATTCCGACATTCCCGGCCGCTCTCACCCAGTACCCCGGGAACACCGCCTTGTTCGCCGGCGTTCCTGCAAAATGTTGACACCGCCGGAATGGCGGCGCACATTTTTTCGAAGATTATTCGAAATATGGACCCGCCATGCATTTCGAGCTTCCCGACGATCTCCACGTTCTGCAAAGCCGGGTGCGCGAATTCGTGCGCAGCGAGCTCAAGCCCCACGATGCCGCGATCGAGGCAACCGGCGAGGTGCCGGAGAGTGCGATGGCCGGCCTGCGCAAGATGGGATTGTTCGGCACCAACACGCCGAAGCAATTTGGCGGGCTCGGCCTCTCGATGCTCGGCAGCTGTATCGTGATCGAGGAGCTCGCGAAGGCGCACGCCGCCTTCTACTATCTGATCGGGGTGAACGTTCATATCGGCTCGAAGGCGATCGAGTTCTTCGCGCAGCCTGGGGTTCGCGACAGATGGTTGCCCGAGCTCGCCAGCGGCCGCATGATCGGCGCCTTCGCGCTGACCGAGCCGAGCGCCGGATCGGATGCCGCCCGCATCCAGACCAGGGCGCGGCGCGACGGCGATCATTACGTGCTCGACGGCCGCAAGACCTACATTACCAATGCGCCGGTCGCCGGCGTCTTCACGGTGTTCGCCACGCTCGACCCGTCCGCGGGCGCGAAGGGCATTGCGGCGTTTGTCGTGGACGCGAAGACGCCGGGCCTTTCCATCGGCCGCCTGGTCGAGATGGCCGCCGGCCGCGGCTCAGCGCATGCCGAGGTGGACTTCGAGGACTGCCGCGTTCCGCGCGAAAACATGCTCGGCCAGGAGGGTGAAGGATTTGCCATCGCGATGCGGTGCCTGGATGCCGGGCGCACGCATTGGGGCGCCTATTGCGTCGGCGCAGCGAGCCAGCTGCTGGACTACGCGCTCGATCATGTCTCGGAGCGCGAGACGTTCGGGCGCAAGCTGCGCGACCATCAAGGCATCGAGTGGCAGATCGCCGACATGGCGAGCGCGCTGCATGCCGCGCGCCTGGTCGCCTATGAGGCGGCCTGGCGCTACGACCAGGGCGACGCCGCCGCCCGCACCGCCGCGGCGGCACTGTCCAAATATACCGGCGCCGACATGGTGCAGCGGGTGGCCGACATGACCATGCAGCTGTTCGGTGGTGCCGGTTATTCCAGGGACCTGCCGATCGAGCGGATCTGGCGGGAAACGAGGGTGGTCCGCATTCTGGATGGCACATCCGAGATCATGCGGCAGATCATCGCCCGCAACGCGTTCCGCAACCATGAACGGCGGAACGCGCCAATCTGACAACGGCCTCTTCCACTTTATGTTGCAATAGTTCTTGGTGATCCACTTCCGCTGTCTTACTGTTTTTGCGGGATGGAGAAGGAAGTGGCTTCGGGGACGACGCTCAAGCTCAAGCAACAACGCAGCCGCGATCGGCGCGAGCAGATCCTCTCGGCAGCGACCAAGCTGTTCGGCCAGCGGGGCATCGACGGCACCTCGCTCACCGAGATCGCTACCGTCGCGAAAGTACCGCTCTCCAGCATCTACGATTATTTCGAGGACAAGCGCGCGCTGGTGCTGGATGTGCCCGAGGGCAATTTCGAAGCGTTGTATCAGAAGACCGAGCCGCTGCTGGTGAAGGGCGGCGACCCCGTCGAGCAGCTTCGCATCATCTTCCTGACCAACTTCCAGTACATCAAGGACAACCCGAGCTGGGGCCGCGTGTTCTTCCTGGAGATATGGCCGAGCGTCCTTGCCGCCGAGCCGCGGGTCAAGAAGGCGGTCGACAAATATGCGCTGCGCTACGTGCAGCTGATCAAGCAGGCGATCCGCGCCGGCACCTATCGCCGCAACCTCGATCCCTACACCGCGATGTCGCTGATGATGGGCGGCATGTGCCACCTGACCGCGGTCTGGCTGCTCTATGGCCGCAAATACGATCTGGTGAAGAAGGGCAAGACGCTGTTCACCACGCTGCACAACGGGTTCGTTCAGCGTTAGCTGCGCCGGTGCGCGGCTCCAACTCTCGTAGGATGGGTAGAGCGCAGCGAAACCCATCATTCGTTAGGCCGGCACGGAGTGATGGGTTTCGCTGCGCTCTACCCATCCTACGCTACCATACTATGCACCAGGAATCGTCATGCCCGGCGTTGGCTTCGGCGGCACGAATGATTTGAGGCCAAATTCAGCACTGTTTGACCTGCCGTCGAGACGATCCCTTTCCCAGAAAACCAATACACAACCGTCGAAATCCTGTTCTAGTATGATGCGATGGGCGACCCGCGGATGGACTCGCGGGCACTGGGGATGGGAGCGAACCGATGGACGTCAAGGCTGTTCTGCCGCCGCGTGGCCGCGACTATCGCCTCGATCTGCTGCGCGGCTTCGCCAACTGGGCGATCTATCTCGATCACATCCCGAACAACGCGGTGAACTGGATCACGCAGAAGAATTTCGGCTTCAGCGACGCGGCCGATCTGTTCGTCTTCATCTCCGGCTACACCGCGTCCTTTGTCTATGCGCGGGTGATGCTGGAGCGCGGGACCGTGATCGGCGCCACCCGGCTGATCAAGCGGGCGTGGCAGATCTATGTCGCGCATGTCCTGCTGTTCGTGATCTACATCGCCGAGATCGGCTATCTCGCGCAGCGCTATCACGACCCCAATCTCGAGAACGAATTCAACGTCGCCGGCTTCATGCAGAACCCGGCCGAGACGCTCTATCAAGGCCTGCTGCTGGCGTTCAAGCCGGTCAACATGGACGTGCTGCCGCTCTACATCGCGCTGATGCTGGTCTATCCGCTGGTGCTGTGGGCGATGCTGCGGAAGCTCAACCTGACGCTGGCAGCCTCGTTCCTGCTCTATCTGGCCGCACGGCATTTCGGCTGGAATCTGCGCGCCTATCCAGGCGGCTCGTGGTACTTCAACCCGTTCTGCTGGCAGTTCCTGTTCGTGTTCGGCGGCTGGTTCGCGCTCGGCGGCGCCAGCGAATCGATCACATTCATCCGCTCGCGCGCCTTTCTGTGGCTCGGCGGCGCCTATCTGTTGTTCGCACTGATCATGACACTGGCGGGCCGATTTCCGGAGCTGGGCCAGGCGATGCCGTCCTGGCTCTACGACGCCTTCAATCCGAACGACAAGACCAACCTCGCGCCCTATCGCGTGCTGCACTTCGTGGTGCTGGCCTTCTTCGTCACACGCTTCCTGCCGCGCGAATGGGCCGGATACGAATGGCCGATATTCCAGCCGATCATCAAATGCGGCCAGCAGTCGCTCGAGGTGTTCTGCTCGGGCGTATTCCTTGCCGTGGTCGCGCATGTGGTGCTTGTCGAGGTCTCGGGCAGCCTCTGGATGCAGATCCTGGTCAGCGCGATCGGCATCGTGCTGATGACCGTGCTCGCCTATTACCGCTCCTGGTCGAAGAAGATCGACAAGGCGCCGAAGCCGCCCGTGGCTGCGCAGGCGCAGGCGGCTGCGAAGCCGGCGGAATAGGCGCGTCATCGATGTCGCGTGCCTTCTATCACGATCATCCCGAAATCCTGCAGCTCGAAGCCGAGGTGCGCGACGCAAGGCCCGGCGCCGTCCTCGTCGAACGCTCGCCGTTTTTTCCCGGAGGGGGCGGGCAGCTTCCGGACCAGGGTGTCCTGAGATGGTCCGGCGGCGTGCTGCCGGTGACCGCCCTCGCGCGTGACGAACGCGGCCTCTGGCACACGGTCCCGGGCGACAGCCTGATCTCCGGCAAGGTCATGCTCGAAGTCGAGCCGGCATTTCGCGAGCTGATGTGCGAACTGCACACGCTTGCCCACGTCGTCAACGCGCTGGTCTATACGCAGTTCGGCGGCGCGCTTCTGACCGGCGCGCAACTCAATGCCGACGGCAGCTTCCGGGTCGACTTCGATCTGCCCGGCGCCGACAATGAACGACTGCGGGCGCTTGAGACGCCGCTGAACGACATCATCCGGCAGGACCTTCCGGTGAGCGCCGCTTTCATGGCGCATACCGAAGCAGAAGCCACACCCGGATTGTTTCGCAGCAAGGCTGTCGCTCCACCGGTCGGGGAGGATGGCCTTGTCCGGATCGTCGAGATCCTCGGTCTCGACCGGCAGGCCTGCGGCGGCACCCATCTGACGTCGACCGGGCAGGCCCGCCCTGCGCGCATCGTCAAGATCGACAACAAGGGCCGCCAGAATCGCCGGATCAAGGTTGCGGTCTGACCGGCTCTCCCAAGCCGTGTGGCTGGAGCGCGGCGTGTCTTACCTCTGATAGATCTTGAGCGTTGTGATCATTTGCTTGAGTTCGGCGACATATTTGTCGGCATAGTCCTTGTGCACCGACAGAGTGACGAGGATACCGAGCTCTGATGTGTTGGTGGCGAGATAGTAGGTGTCGAAATTGGGTAGTTCCGAACCGGAATGCAGCGCCTCGACCCATTGGTGCGAACCAATCGTCGTGCGTCCGACAGAGCGGACGTCGGACAGCTTGCCGGTCGCTTCGTCTCCGATCCTTTGCCGCTGCTTCAGGTGGTCCTCGTAGGCCTGCAGATTGTCCTGCGAATTGCGCTCCTTCATCGCGATGATCGCGATGGCCGCATGGGGAGGCTTGCCGGGCGGCGAGCAGACAAATTCACTGTCGTCCTGTTCGCACCACCAGCCGCGCGCCAGTTCCATGTCAAACGCCGCGGCTCGGAACACGTCTCGCGGCGGCGCGACCAGGATACGCGACGCTGAATATCCGGCGCCGCCGAGCACGGCCGCGCTCACGACAAACGATGCCAGCGTTGCGGTCACAAGGCGCGCGCTGCCGGAGATGTCCACCCTCAATTCTCCTGCTGTTCGATCCAGCGCTTGAGATCGGCGGCGAGCCGCTTGAGGCCAGCCCCCGCATCGGAAGCTGCGATCGCGTCGACGCTGCTGAGGGCCCCCTGTTTGGCCTCCGCGGCAGCAGCGGCGTTTCCGCGCTTGCGCTCGATCATGAGCGTGTATGCCTGGGCGATAGCCACCTCATATGCGACGGATACATCGGCGGGCTTGCCGTCATCGGATGAGCCGGCACCGACAGCAAGCTTGAACTGCTCGGCCGCGAGATCCGGCCGATCAAGCGTGACATATTGCTGACCCGCCAGCCGGAACAGGCGCACCCGCCATGCGACGACCTGATCGTCTTCGGTGCGTCCGTCGGACCTGCGGGCGTCGAGCAAGCGCTTCAGCGCGTCGGCACCAGCGGAATAGCTGTCGGCCGCCTCCTGGTGGCGATTTGCGGCAGCGTGCAGGTCGCCGGTCTGGCCCTGCGCCTCGGCCTCGAACCGGACAATTTGCGCGCGCCCATCATGCTCCTTGCCGAGCCGCCGGGCGTCCTCGAGCAGATCGGCATATGCGTGGCTGGCGCCATCCATATCTTTCTGTCGCATCAGGTACTCGGCATAGGCCTGGCGTGCCTGCAGGAGAGCCAATGCCGCATCAACGCGCGCGCGGCTCTGATGACTCAGCGCCGCGCGTTCAATGGCGTCGCTGAATTCCTTGCGCGCCTCCTTGTCTTCGTGCAGTGCCTCGCGGCGGGCTCCGCGCTCGAGCCGGCAGGTTACAACCCCGTTGATCGGGGGATCGTTCGTCGTCCCTTGATCCGCCTTGTCGAGCAGATCGCAACCGCGGCCGATGATGAGCCGGCGTGTCCGCGAAGTGGAAGCATCACCGGCGCTCAGATTGACCGCCTCCTCAACCATGCTGGATGCCGCGAACATGCTGTCGTCGTTGGCACGGATCGCCTTGTGCTGGTTGATCAAGGCGACCACGCTGAGACTGCCCACCGCGAGCAGCGTTCCAAGCGTCGCGCCCGCGACGGCGCCCAACTGCGTCTGCTGCCGCTTCTCCTCTTCCTGCCGGAGCCGGGGCATCTCGTCGGGCGGGATGTTGAACAGGGGCGCGACGATCTTCAGCTTTTCCGCGCTCAGGCGGACGACCCGCGAAAAGCTCAGGAACCAGAAGCGTCCCGCGCCTCTCAAATCGACGATCTCGATATTCGGGAACGTTTCCTTCAAGCCGCCGGGCAGCGGTCCGTCGAAATCGCCTGCGCCTCTGGCGACGATGACGTTGCCGGCTCCGGGGCCGGTGGCGAAATCCCGGATCTCGCGCTCGATCCAGTCCTCGACACCTCCCGGGCGCCGCATCGCGTTCGGCGTCGCGACGACAATGAGGTATCGCGAGGACAGCAGCGCCGGCCTGATGCTTTGCTGGTAGAAGTCGCTGGTGCCCCGCTCATAGGCCGAATCGAGATAGACGCGCAGCTTCCGGCCATAGACGTCGCGCAGCGCGGCAGGAAGACGAAAGCCGACAAGCGCGCGTCTCAGCCACCGTGCAACGGCAATCCCGTCGGACCGGCGGTAGGAAATGAATGCGTCATAATTGAACTCAGGCATCGAGTTCGACGGGCTGATTGAAACGAGGCCGCGGGTCCGAACTGGCCGGATCGCGCATCTGAACCGAAATTGACGCGAAAAGAATCTTCACCGGATCGGCAAGCAAATTAAACACGTTGTAGTGGCCCGATCAATCGTCGTCTCGCCAGGCGAGCATCGCCGCTGTCCAGGTCCCGGTCGCGCCTGGGGATCATGCCGCGGTTCGCTCGACGGGGAGCGAACGGCTTGTTAAGCCGCGTGCCGCAAGGACAATTTGAGTCGGGACATGACCGTAGCGATCGAGATGGGACAGACGACGGCCGGCGCTTCGGCGGCCATCGACCTCGAGGAGCTATTGGCCACGCGCCTCCTGGTGCAGGGCAACTCGGGTTCCGGCAAATCCCATCTGCTGCGCCGGCTGCTGGAACAGAGCGCGCCATGGGTGCAGCAGACCATCATCGATCCCGAGGGTGACTTCGTGACCCTGGCCGAGCGATTCGGCCACCTCGTCATCGATGCCGAGGACCATACCGAGCGCAGCCTGCAGGTCGCCGGCGAGCGCGTACGCATCCATCGCGTCTCGACCGTGCTCAATCTCGAGGGGCTCGACGCCGAGAACCAGATGCGGCGCGCCGCGGCCTTCCTCGGCGGCATGTTCGAGGTCGCCCGCGACCACTGGTATCCGATGCTGGTGGTGGTGGACGAGGCGCAGCTGTTCGCGCCGGCGATCGCGGGCGAAGTTTCCGACGAGGCGCGCAAGCTCTCGCTCGGCGCGATGACCAACCTGATGTGCCGCGGCCGCAAGCGCGGGCTTGCCGGGATCATCGCGACCCAGCGGCTGGCCAAGCTCGCCAAGAATGTCGCGGCCGAAGCATCGAACTTCCTGATGGGCCGGACTTTCCTCGATATCGACATGGCGCGCGCCGCCGACCTGCTCGGCATGGAGCGGCGGCAGGCGGAGGCGTTCCGCGACCTGGAGCGCGGACAATTCATGGCGCTGGGACCCGCGCTCTCCCGCCGTCCGCTGGGCCTCCGCATCGGTCCGACCGACACCCAACCGCGCAACGCGGCGCCGCGGCTGATGCCGCTGCCCGAAGCGGCGCTTGAGGATGCACGCGCCATCATCCTCGCGGCCCCGCCGCCCGAAACAACGGCCAGACCGCCGCGCCGCGCGCCGTCGCCCGACCTGCTCAGCCAGTTGATGGCCGCCAAGCCAACAGTACCGGAGCAAGATCCCGAAGCCGCGGAACCGCCACTCAGCGCCGAGCAGCTGGCCGAACGGCGTGAGCGGCTGGATCGCATCCTGCGCGCGATCCTCGCCGAGCCCGACGCCGGCTTCCGCGCCATCGGCGTGCTCTATCAGGAGTTCGTGGTCCGCTGCCGGATCGAAGGTCTCGGTGCCGTCGTGCCCGAGCTGACCGATTTCCGCCGCATGCTGACGCGCGCCCGCGCCGGGCTCGGCGCCGAGATGGCGGAGGACCACGCTTGGCAGGATGTCTCGCTGCGTGCCGCCATCCTGCCCGAGGACATGCAGGGCGTCTTCATGATGATCGCGCGCGCCGCGAAGGAAGGCTGGCCCTGCCCGAGCGATGCCGCGATCGCCCGCGCCTATGGCACGCACTCGCTGCGCCGCGCCCGGCATCTTCTGACCTACATCGAGGAGCAGGGCCTGATCGTCTGCCAGCTTGACGGTGCCGGCCGGCGGATCGTGACACTCGTCGAACTCGCCTGGGCCACGGCCGCAGCCGACCCGAATGCCGACGAAGTACTGGCGGAAGCGGCCTCCAACAGCTCGACTCCGTAATCAGTCGCTGGGCGACGAAGCGTTCGGTCTTGCATGGAATCCCAGAAGCGTCGCAAGACACGAAAAGGCCCGCCGGGAGGCGGGCCTTTTTGTTTCTGCCGGTTGAGGGATCTGGTTGCGGTGGGCCCGCGACAGGCCCACACAGCCCCTCATCTTCAGGCCTCACGCATGCTGTGGCTGCGCCAGCTGGCTGACCTGCGTCGCCGGCGGATCGACAACCAGGGTCCCGCCATGGCCGTCACTCGAGGTCGCGAAGGTCGAGGCCATGTAGTTGCCCAGCAGCATGATACTCGCCGTGACGGTGCCGTCCGTCACCGTGAGCGTGCCGCTCGCACTGGTTCCGCTGAAGGTCGGCGTGTGAACGCTCGCAAAATTGATGTTCGCGAAATCGATCGCATCCGAACCCGTCATCCCGGCGACGGTTCCGCTAAAGCTCGCGGAATTGTCGAGCTTCAGCGTCCCCGTCGACCCCTGGAACGTCACGCCGGCATTCGACCCCCCGGTCAATTCCAAGGTGCCGCCCGGCACGATGTTGGCGCTGCTCGGGCTCTCTCCCGTCACATTGAACGACTGCCAGGCCCCCCACGCGGTGCCGTCATTCGCCCGGATCCAGAGTTGGTCGGTGCCCGAGCCGGCCTGATAGGTCGCCTGGGAAAGCTGTGCCGCAGTGACGTCGATCTCGGTATTCGCTTGCTGGTTCACTCCGTTGATGTTCCAGCGCCCGTTGGTGTTGGAATCCCACAGCGCATATTTCGTGATGGCATCGCCGTCGGCGTCCGTCGCCGTGACGAGGTTCGCGGCAGCAAAGGTCTGCCCCGAGACCGTCACAACGTTGGCGACCGAGACCGTCGGTGCCTGGTTGGTTGCGGTGGCCGTGAACGACTTCCACGTACTCCACTCGCTGCCGTCATTGGCCCGCACGAAGAGCGTATCCGACGGCGAGCCGCCGGGGCCGTACACGTAGCTGACCTGTGAGAGATTCGCCGCCGAGACATCGATCTCGGCGCTGGCCGCCTGGGCGACGCCATTCACCACCCAGTGGCCATTTCCACCGGTGTCCCAGAACGCATACTGGGTGATCGGATCGCTCTCGGCATCCGAGGTCGAGAACAGGGTCGAGGCCGCCACCGAATGGCCGTGAATGCCACTGACGTTCGATGCCGTCACGACCGGAGCCGTGTCGGGGCCCGGCGTTGCCGTGAATGCGGTCCAGGCGCCCCACTCGCTGCCGTCATTGGCCCGCACATAGAGCGTATCGGGCGTCGAGTTGCCGGGGCCGAACACGTAGCTCACCTGCGAGAGGTTCGCCGCGGCAACATCGATTTCGGCGTTGGCCGCCTGGGCGACACCATTCACCACCCAGTGGCCATTGCCGCCGGTGTCCCAGAACGCGTACTGGGTGATCGGATCGCTCTCGGCATCCGAGGTCGAGAACAGACTCGAGGCGAGAGTCGACGTCTCACCGTGGACCGCGGCCACGTTCGCCGCCGTCACGACCGGAGCCGTGTCGGGGCCCGGTGTTGCCGTGAATGCGGTCCAGGTGCTCCACTTCGATCCGTCGTTCGCCCGCACATAGAGCGTGTCGGGCGTCGAGTTGCCGGGACCGAACACGTAGCTGACCTGCGACAGGTTCGCCGCGGACACGTCGATCTCGACGTTTGCCGCCTGGGCGACACCATTCACCACCCAGTGACCATTGCCGCCGGTGTCCCAGAATCCGTACTGGGTGATCGGATCGCTCTCGGCATCCGAGGTCGAGAACAGGCTCGAGGCGAGAGTCGACGCCTCGCCGTGAACCGCGGCCACGTTCGCTGCCGTAACGACCGGAGCAGTATCGTCCCCCGGCGTTGCCGTGAACGCTGCCCAGCTGCTCCACTTCGATCCGTCATTCGCCCGCACGTAGAGCGTATCGGGCGTCGAGCCGCCCGGTCCGAACACGTAGCTGACCTGCGAAAGATTGGCCGCGGCAACATCGATCTCGACGTTTGCCGCCTGGGCGACGCCATTCACCACCCAGTGGCCATTGCCGCCGGTGTCCCAGAACGCAAACTGGGTCATCGGATCGCTCTCGGCATCCGAGGTCGAGAACAGGCTCGAGGCGAGAGCCGACGTCTGCCCATGGGCCGCTTTCACGTTCGCCGCAGTCACGGTCGGGGCAGTATCGACCCCCGGCCCTGCCGTGAACGATGTCCAGGTACTCCACAGGCTGCCGTCGTTTGCCCGCACGAAAAGCGTATCAGCCGTCGAGCCGCCCGGACCGAACACGTAGCTGACCTGCGACAGGTTCGCCGCGGCAACATCGATCTCGGTGTTGGCCGCCTGGGCGACACCATTCACCACCCAGTGGCCACTTCCGCCGGTGTCCCAGAACGCATACTGGGTCATCGGATCGCTCTCGGCATCCGAGGTCGAGAACAGGCTCGACGCAAGAGCCGACGTCTGCCCATGGGCGGCGGTCACGTTCGCGGCCGTAACAACCGGAGCAGTATCGACCCCCGGTGTTGCCGTGAACGACTTCCAGGCCCCCCACAGGCTGCCATCGTTGGCCCGCACGTAAAGCGTATCGGGCATCGAGCCGCCGGGCCCGAACACGTAGCTCACCTGCGACAGGTTCGCCGCGGCAACATCGATCTCGACGTTTGCCGCCTGGGCGACGCCATTCACCACCCAGTGGCCATTGCCGCCGGTGTCCCAGAACGCGTACTGGGTGATCGGATCGCTCTCGGCATCCGAGGTCGAGAACAGGCTCGACGCAAGCGCCGACGTCTGCCCATGGGCGGCCGTCACGTTCGCGGCCGTAACGACCGGAGCGGTATCGATCCCCGGTGTTGCCGTGAACGACTTCCAGGCCCCCCACAGGCTGCCGTCATTCGCCCGCACGTAGAGCGTATCGGCCATCGAGCCGCCGGGGCCGAATACGTAGCTCACCTGCGACAGGTTCGCCGCGGCAACATCGATCTCGACGTTGGCTGCCTGCGCGACACCATTCACCACCCAATGGCCATTTCCACCGGTGTCCCAGAACGCATACTGGGTGATCGGATCGCTCTCGGCATCCGAGGTCGAGAACAGGCTCGACGCGAGAGCCGACGTCTGCCCATGGGCGGCCGTCACGTTCGCGGCCGTAACGACCGGAGCGGTATCGACCCCCGGTGTTGCCGTGAACGACTGCCAGGCTCCCCACAACGTTCCGTCGTTCGCCTTGATGAACAGCGTATCGGGGGCTGACCCTGTCGGCCCGAACACGTAGCTCACCTGCGACAGGTTCGCCGCCGGAACATCGATCTCGACGTTGGCTGCCTGGGCGACACCATTCACCACCCAGTGGCCGCTTCCGCCGGTGTCCCAGAACGCGTACTGGGTCATCGTGTCGGGATCCGGATCGCTCACCGTGAACAGGCTGGATGCGGCAATCGACGTCTGGCCGTGCGCCGCAGTGACGTTGGCTGCGTTCACGGTTGGCGCGGTGTCGACAAACGCCTTTGCGGTAAACTGGGTCCAGCCGCTCCAAGCCGTGCCGTCATTGGCTCGTACGAAGAGGGTATCAGTCGAACCGCTCGGACCGAACACGTAGCTCATCTGCGACAGGTTCGCCGCCCCAATATCGATCTCGGCGTTGGTCGCCTGCGCGACGCCGTTGAGGACCCAGTGTCCGTTACCTTGGGTGTCCCAGAACGCGTATTGGGTGATGGGATCGCCATCGGCGTCCGTGACCGAGAACAGGCTGGAAGCGAGCGCAGAGCTCTCGCCAAAGATTGCCGTTACATTGGGCGCTGACGTGACCGGTGCGACGTCGGCACGCGTCGTGACCAGCGTGCCGGTGCCGCCATCGGTGCCGACGCTGAACCGGACGCCAGGGGTTTGATTAAGCTGCAGATCAAAGGAGGAAGCCCCCTCGGTGACATGCAGGATGTTGCCCGCGAGCAAGGACGCCGATCCGCCGGACACGAAATTGAGGCCAGCCAAATCGATGCTGTCGCCCAGCACCAGACCGCTGATGGTGGTGCCGGCCAAAGATGTGCCATCGACCTTGAGCTGCCCGCCGGAACCGCTGAATGCGATGCCGCTCGCGAGGCTTCCCGCCTGCAATTCGACCACGCCGCCGGAGATCGTCACCACCCCTGCGGAGCCGCCGGACGATACAATCTCACTACCACCAGCGAGCACGAAGACGTTGCTCGTCGTCGTGCCTGCAAGATTAAGCGCGCCACCACTCGACACCGCAATGTCGTGCGCCGTGCCTCCGGCGGCAATGTTGAACACGCCGCCACTGGAAACGGTCAGGTGATCCAGCGCGCCGCCCGAAAGGACGTTGACCGTGCCGCCGGAGACGGCGGTCCCGGAGCCCACGGCGCCGTTGACAACACCACCTGAGAAGACGTTCTCAACACCACCGGCATAAACGCCCACGCGGCTGAGCACGGTGCCCGACACATTGAATGTGCCGCCGCTGGAGACGCCGACGAAAGCCGCCGAGCCGCCGGCCAGCACGTTCAATACGCCGCCTGCGCTGACGCCGGTGCCTGAACTGACGGCTCCGGTGATCAGTCCACCGGACAGCACGTTCTCGACACCGCCGCTCGTGACGCTGGCATTGCTCAGCACGGTGCCGGCAACATTGAAGATGCCGCCGCTCGACACGCCGACAAAGGCGGCCGTGGCGCCGGCCGACAGGTTCAACGTACCGCCCGAAATTCCAGTCCCGGATCCGCTCGCGCCGGAGATCGATCCTCCGGACAGGACATTCTCTACGCCGCCGGCGTAGACACCGGTATTGCTCAGTACCTTGCCTGCGACATTGAAGATGCCGCCGCTCGACACACCGACGTGCACAGCCGAACCACCGGCCAGGACGTTCACGACGCCGCCGGCGGAAATGATGGTCGCCGCACTCGATGCGCCGGAGATGAGCCCGCCGGACAGCACGTTCTCGGTACCGCCGCTCGAGACCAGCGTGTTGCTGATGATTGTACCTGCAACATTCAGGGTGCCGCTCGACACCGTAAGGTCATGTGCCGTGCCACCAGCCGAGACATTCAGAGTGCCGCTCGAAACTGTCAGATGATCCAGCGCACCGCCCGAAAGGACGTTGACGGTACCACCGGACACGCCCGTCCCGGAGCCCGGGACACCGGTGACAACACCACCCGAGAGAACATTCTCAACGCCGCCGTCAATGACGGCCGTGTTGCTGGTGATGGTGCCTGCAACATTCATGGTGCCGCCACTCGACACCGCAATGTTGTGCGCCGTGCCGCCAGCGGAGACATTCAGCGTGCCGCTCGACACCGTCAGGTGATCCAGCGCGCCGCCCGAAAGGACATTGACGGTACCGCCGGAGATGCCGGTCCCGGAACCGGTCACGCCGGTGACAACACCACCCGAGAGAACGTTTTCAACGCCGCCGTCATAGACAGCGACATTGCTGAGTACGGTGCCCGACACGTTGAACGTGCCGCCGCTCGAAACACCGACATAGGCCGCCGAGCCACCGGCCAGAACGTTCAGCGTACCGATAACCCCGGTCCCCGAGCTGATGGCGCCGGTGATCAGACCGCCGGACTGCACGTTCTCGACGCCGCCGGCAAACACCATGCCGTTGCTGAGCACGGTGCCCGCGACATTGAACGTGCCGCCGCTCGACACGCCTACAAAGACCGCTGAGCCCCCGGCCAGAAGGTTCAATGTGCCGCCAGCAATGCCGGTCCCTGAGCCGCTGGCTCCGCTGATCAGTCCGCCGGACAACACGGTCTCGACACCGCCCGCCAGGACGCCTGTATTGCTGGTGAGGGTGCCACCCACGCTGAGCACGCCGCCGCTCGAGACAGTGATGTGGTCGGCGGTGGCGCCGGCTTCGACGATGACCCGCCCGGAATCGCCAACACTCGTCGCCGAGCCGCCGGCGAGAATGTCGAGCAGACCGCCGCCCGAAACTTGCACGCCCGACGCGAGGCCACCCGACGAAACGGTCTCAACGCCGCCGCTGAGCACGAATTGATTGGTGACGATGCCGCTGTCGTTCAGCGCACCGCTGGCATAGACGAACATCGCCGTCGCGGTAGCGCCCGACTGCACGTTCACCGTGCCGCCGGAGATCGCGGTGCCAAAGCCTCCGGACACACCCTGCACCACGCCGCCCGACAGCACGTTCTCGACGCCGCCGCTAAACACCCCGACCGTGCTCAGCACTGTGCCGGCGACATTGAAGACACCGCCGCTCGACACCCCAATGTTATATACCGTACCGCCAGCGGAGACATTCAGCGCGCCGCTCGAAACCGTCAGGTGATTCAGTGCACCACCTGCTAGGACGTTCACGATACCGCCGGATACGCCGGTCCCGGAGCCGGTCACGCCGGTGACGACACCACCGGAGAACACGTTCTCAACACCGCCGTCGTAGACCGCCACATTGCTGAGCACGGTGCCCGACACGTTGAACGTGCCGCCGCTCGAAACACCAACGAACGCCGCCGAGCCACCGGCCAAAACGTTCAGTATGCCGCCGGCGGAAACGCCAGTGCCTGAGCTGACCGCCCCCGAAATGAGACCGCCCGACAGTACGTTTTCGACACCGCCGCTACGGACCCCAATCATGCTGAGCGTCGTGCCGGCGACGTTGAAGACGCCACCGCTCGAAACCGACAGGAATGAAGCCGAGCCGCCCGCCAGCACATTGACGGTGCCGCCGGAAATGCCGGTGCCCGAGCCGATGGCTCCGGAGATGAACCCGCCGGCCTCGATGTTCTCGACGCCGCCGGTGAACACCGCGGTGAAGCTGTTGACGGTCCCCGCCACGTTGAGCGTGCCGCCACTCGAGACGGCGAAGCGATCGGCCCCGCCGCCCGCGCTGACGACGGCACTGCCGCCGCTTGAAATCGTGGTCCCTACCGCGTAGCCGCCGGCGTCGACCAGGAGCTGGCCGCCACTCAGCGTCGTCGAGACTGCCGAGCCCCCGCTGAGGACCTCGAGCGTATTGCCTCCCGTTTCGATTAGTCCTGAGCTGGTAATACCCGAGCCTACAGACGTCGTGCTCATGGCAGCGTGCCCCCCAAAAAAAAAATGGTCAGTTCTTGAAATAGGCTAGAGCTTGAATCCAGGAATCGTCCTGATCACCGACTTCACATGGTCCACGGTGATCAGCCTTGTGCACTCGAACTGACGCGGCGTCCCCTTGTGGCGAGGGCACCAGAAAAAATCCTTGTGGTCGAATCGAACCGCCGGATCGTTCCAGCAGCTGTTGCAGGCGTGATAGTTGATCACGCGGTAGGGCGTAGCAAATTCATTTGTCGGATGCGTGAAGCCCGCGATCATGACGACCGGGGTGCCGACCGCCCAGGCCAGCCAGGCAAGTCCGCTGGAAAGGCCGATGAAAAAGTCCGCGTGGTTGAGCAGATTCGCCCGCTCCTGAATCGGGCGGTCACCGGTCCAGTCCTCCGCGCCGTTCGGAATGTGATTCCATACCAGCTCGTGGCCGTGCGTCGGCTTCTGATCGATGCAGATCACGCGATAGCCGGCCTGCTTGAGAAAGCTGGTCAGTTCGCGCCAGCCGTTCGGGTTGTTCCAGTACTTGCATTGCGTGGTGCTCTGGACCGCGATGCAAACGTAGGGCTCGGCGATGGGCCTTTGATCATCGGCCAGCGAGATGCGCGGCGCCACCTCGGTCGGATCGACGCCGAGGATGTATCCGGCAGTGCGGTGCAGTCCCACAAAGCGGAAGTCGCACGGCTGGTAGACGAAATTCTTGTCGTCGAAAAACAACCCGACGCTGTACGTCGCGTAATATCGGTCGGTTTGGATTTCCTCATGCGTGACGAAGTTGATCTCCGGATACGCATCGCGAAACAGCGGAATCAGCTTCTCCGCCATTGCGCAGGTCAGCTTGCAATTGTGAGCTTTCCTGAACTTCTCCACATAGGGAAACCAGCCGATCGTGTCGCCCAGGGTGCCGACCGGAAGCTGGATCAGGACGTGACGATCCGTCGCGTTGTACTCATGCGAGAAGATGACATCCTCGCCCTGCAAGACCTCGATACGGAAACGAATGTAGTAGCGCTTTGAGCTGTTGACGCGTCCGCCCGCGAACTGCGTCTCGAACAGGACATTCCCGGTCTCGGCGTCCCAAAGACGCACACGCCAAGGACCTTCGGCTTCGGGACAAACGACCCGGGCGCCGTCGTTGAAGTCGAATCGCAGTCCTTTGGGACCGACTTGCGTGGGCAGTTCAGCGGCCGCCGGATAGGCACGCTTGGGTGTTTCGGCATCCGGCGCAGCAGCGTCCGGCTTGGCAAGTACGGCACTGGTCGACCGATCAACGATGACTTTGGGTTGGTCGGCCACATGGTCAATCGGACGCTTCAGCCCGATCGCCGGCGCGACGGCAATCGCATTCACGAATATCCCCTGCCCTAAAATATAAAGACCGCTAAAAATGCGGGCAGAAGGTAAGCGAGATTGACAACCGCGTCAACGGACGAAAACCTTAGCGAGTACCCCCTCTCGCGGCCGCTCCGGAACCGCAGAAACAAAGAAACACAAGCGATGAGCCGCAATCCCAGCAAGGTCCCATTTGTGATCGCAGCGTCGGCGCATGGCCCGCTGATCGTCAACCGGCTGGACTACCACACCGCGGGCGACCATATCTTTGGCGTGGGGATTCAGATCCTCGAGCACGGCGCCTTCGACGTCACTGAAATCGAACTTACGAAGGGTCTTCTTGCACTGCGAAGAACCTACCGAGGGGATGGCGTGGTGGCCATCGACTGCGGGGCGAACATCGGCGTTCACACCATCGAATGGTCCAAGCAAATGGACGGCTGGGGTTCGGTCCTTGCCATCGAGGCGCAGGAGCGGGTCTACTACGCCCTTGCCGGCAACATCGCCATCAACAACTGCTTCAACGCGCGGGCGATGCACGCGGTTATTTCGTCGGAAACCGGCAAGACCTGGGTGCCGACCTTAAGCCATCAGGAACCCGCCAGCTTCGGAAGTCTGGAGGTGACGCAACGCCCCGGCACGGAGCAGATCGGCCAGAAGATCGATTATTCCGAGGCCAAAGGCTCTGAGACGACGATGATCACCCTGGACTCCCTGAATCTGAGCCGCTGCGATCTGATCAAGATCGACGTCGAAGGGATGGAGTTGAAGGTGCTGGAAGGAGCCAGCGCCACGATCCGGCAGCATCACCCCGTCATTCATGCGGAATTCATCAAGACCGACAAGGCCGCACTGGTTCGCAAGCTGAACGATCATGGATACCGGACCTACGACGCGGGGCAAAACTGCCTTGCGATCCATGAATCCGACCCGACCCTGAGCCACGTGGAATCGCGAACCACGTCATGACGGCCTGACCGCCGAATTCTTTCACCGCTCGCGGAGAGCATCCTGCCGGTAGCGCATGATCGGCGACAGCAAATAGCTCATGATGCTGCGGGCGCCCGTCCTGATTTGGACGGTTACGGTCATTCCCGGTGAAAGGTTGATCTCCTTGTCATCGACGACCATCTTGGTCCGGTCGATCGAGACATGCGCGATATACACCGGCCCCTGCCCCTTTGGCTCGCTGCTTTCCTCCGGCGCTCCGCCATTGGGCTCGCGGGCTGGATCCCGCGCCTTGTCGCGGGAGACGGAATCGGGCGAGACGCTGACGATCTTGCCGTGCAGCAGGCCGTAGCGCGTGAAGTTGAAGGTATCGACCTTGATTTCGGCGTCCTGGCCGGGGTGCACGAAGCCGATATCGCGATTTGAAACCATCGCTTCGATTTCAAACAGATTGTCGCTGGGTACGACGACCGCGAGCGTCTGGGCGGCGGTTGCGACGCCGCCGACCGTGTGCACGGCCAGTTGCTGCACCACGCCATCGATGGGGGCGGCAAGTTTTTGAAGGCTGGTCCGGTGCTCAGCTTTGGACACTTCGTCCTTGAGGCTGCCAGCCTTCTGCGTCGCCTTGGCGAGATCATCGTACAGGCGGTGCCGGTATTCCGAGACAAGCTTGGCGCGCGTCTCTGCGAGCGCGGCGACGGCCGCGTTGGCCTCCTCGAGCTTGCTCCGTTGCACCAGGACGTCCTGCTGCATCCCGACGAGTTCCTGGAGCTCCTGCAAGTATTGCAGCTTTGAACCGTACTCCCTATCCGCCAGGTACTTGCGAACGCCGACCCGCTCCTGCAGGACCGGCAGTAGAGCTTCAATCTTGGCGATGCTGGCGTCGATCGTTTTGGTCTCCGCGACCTTCTGCACCCGCTGCCGATCCAGTTCCGACAATTTGGCGCGCTGCTCGGAATCCTGACTGCGCAGGTACTCCAGATGCATCTGGATCAACGCGGGCGGCGTGTCGGCCGGTGCGCCGTCAAGCGCGTCGGTGTTTCCGTCGAGCGCCGAACGGGCGCGTGAAATATCCAGCTGTGACGCGAGAAGATCGTTCTTCAGGTGCTGAAACTCCGCCTGATTGCTGGTCGGATCCAGCTCGATCAGAATCTCGCCTGCCTTGACCCTTTGACCGTCGCGGACGTGAATGGCCCGCACCACTCCGATCTCCAGCGGCTGAACCAGCTTGACACGGTCGCCCGGTACGATCTTTCCAGGTGCTGAGGCAACGATGTCGATCTTGCCGAGAGCTGCCCACGCCACGGCACAGCAGAACAGGGCAGCAAGCAGGACGGCGGTCAACCTGGCGGTGGGAGATGGCGGCGTCTCGACAATTTCGAGGGCGGCCGGCAGGAAGGCCAGCTCGTCCCGGGTTTTGCCCCCGACCGCGACCAGTTCACGAGCCGACTTCATGGATCCCCGCCTGTATCCGGTACAGCGACGCGTATCTTCCGCCTGTGCTCAGCAACTCCTCATGGGATCCCTGTTCGACGAGCCGGCCGCGATCAATGGTGATGATCCGATCGGTGCGCCTGACAGCGGACAGACGATGTGCAATGACAAAAACCGTTCGTCCCTTCACGATCCGGTTCATGTTGTCCTGAATGACCCTTTCGCTTTCGTAGTCCAGCGAACTGGTCGCTTCGTCGAAGATCAGGATGCGGGGATCGGTGATAAGGGCCCGCGCGATCGCGATGCGTTGCCGCTGCCCCCCCGACAGGCTGGAGCCGCGCTCGCCGACGACGGTGTCGTAGCCTTCCGGCAGTTCCAGAATGAATTCGTGAGCTCCCGCGAGCTGAGCTGCGGCGACCACTTTCTCCATCGGAGCGGCCGGGTCGGCGAGCGCGATGTTTTCCCGTACGCTGCGATTGAACAACACGTTTTCCTGCAGGACGACGCCGACCTGGCGACGCAACCAGGCCGGATCGACCATCGCAAGGTCAATCCCGTCGACAAGGACCCTGCCCTTCTCCGGAACGTAAAGGCGCTGAACGAGCTTCGTGAAGGTGCTCTTGCCCGAACCGGACGGACCGACGATGCCGACGACCTGGCCGGCCGGAATGCTGATGTTGATGTCGTGCAGCACCTCGGGTCCATCCACCCGATAGCGGAAGGACACGTGCTCAAGGGTGACCTGACCCTTGATGGGCGGCGGCACGGCGCGACCGGGGCTGAACGTCTGCTCCGCCGGCGTATTCAGGATGTCGCCGAGCCGCGCGACGGAGAGCCTGGCCTGATGGAAGTCCTGCCAGAGCTGCGCCAGCCTCAGAACCGGTGCGCTCACGCGTGACGAGAACATGTTGAAGGCGATCAGCTCGCCCACCGTGAGGCTTCCGTCGATCACCAGCTTGGCGCCGGCGTAAAGGATCACCGCGGTGACGAGCTTGCTCACGAACTGAACCGATTGGCTCGCGACATTCGCCAGGCTGAGCACGCGGAAGCTGGCCGCCACGTATCCGGCAAGCTGCTCCTCCCAGCGGCGCTGCATCTGCGGTTCGAGCGCCATGGCCTTAATGGTCTCGACACCGGTCACGCTCTCGACGAGAAAGGCCTGGTTTTCGGCCCCGCGCTCGAATTTGGTATCCAGCCGCTGACGGAACATCGGCGTCGCGCCGGCCGAGATGCCGACATAGAGCGGGAAGGATCCAAGCACGATCCAGGTCAGGATCGGCGAGTAGATAAACATCACCGCGATGAAAACGACGGTGAAGAACAGGTCTATCACGACCGTCAGCGCGGAGCCGGTCAGGAAGTTGCGAATGTTCTCCAGCTCGCGGACCCGCGCAACCGAGTCGCCAACCCGGCGAGCCTGAAAATAGGCAATGGGCAGCCCGATGAGGTGCCGAAACAAGCGGGCTCCCAGTTCGACATCGATCCGGTTGGTCACGTGGGAGAACAGGTAGGTCCTCAGTATCGCGAGGGCTGTCTCAAAAGCCGCGATGCCGATCAACCCCACGACGAGCACGTCGAGTGTGCTGAGTGTGTGATTAACCAGGACCTTGTCGATCACCACCTGAAAGAACAGCGGCGACACCAGAGCAAACAGCTGCAAGAAGAACGAGGCGATCAACACCTCCACGAAATGGTAGCGATATTTGTGGATTGCCCCCAGAAACCACGACAGGTCAAAGCGGCGTGCAAGATTGACCAGTCCCGCCCGCCGGCTCACCAGGATCAGCTTGCCGGTCCACACCGCTTCCAGTTCGGCCCTGGTGATCAACTCCGGGCGCTCTGACAGAGGGGATTGAACGAGGATCTTGTCTGCGCCCACCTTGGCGAGGATCAGATGGCCGCCGTCGCGCAACAGCGCGATGGCAGGAAGCGGGACCTTCTCGAGCCTTAACCAGTTGGTGGTCAGCTCGCGGGCCTTGACGCCGGTCGAGCGCGCGTACCGCAGCATCTCCGGCGTTCCGAATGGGCCATTGCCGACTTGGTGACGAATCTGGTCGACATCGGCCGGGATGCCGTGAAAACGCAGCAGCATCGCGAGCCCAACGATCCCGCTGTCTGCTGTCGTACCGCTCCGCGTTTCAATCATCTCGCGATTTAATCTGCTCAGTAGCTGAAAATAACTGCAGTCGAAGGTGAGCCGAATTGCCGTGAGCGCGCCCCGCCCCTGCTCCTCGGCCTCGCCGTCAGCGCAAACTGACTATTCGTAACGAACCGACAGAGCAGCAAATGAATATGACAGGCAGAGTACTATGGCTCTCCGGCGAGATGCAATTGGCGTTATCAACGGCCAGGCCGAATTCGCGAGCGACATCATGCCGATCCTGGAGTCCATCGTGGAACCGTTCGGAAATCCGAACCAGGCTCCGTAGTCTTACGGATCGTGGCCACGCGATATGGCTGTCACCGGGATCACAGGGATGATCGCGTAGGCCTTATCGCGTATAAGAGGGTCATGCCCTTCCGATCTTGCAGCATGCAAAGAATGGCCCGGACTCTGTGTGATGCCCCAAGGTGATGAGCCGAGCCAATCTCGCCAGAGGCGCTGGATACCAACAGCCTCCACGCACCGCCTTGTCCGGGGCCGGCCATTTGTCGTCTATTAACCACCCAGTGACTGGTCAGCATGAATATTATCAATTATTGCCACGCTACCATAGATTGAAAGCTCGACCAAGATGACTTGGAATTATTCCGTCACATTGAACGATTCATCGAACGTAGGCGGATCTGCCGACGCGTCTCTGGTTTACGACCTCGAGCAGGCCCTCAACATCTGGCAGCGATATATCCTGGGCATTGGCACCATGGTGGTGTCCCTCAATATCCTGCCCACCTCCGTTGGCCGTGCCGACGGCGGGCCCACCTCCAGCTACTTGGTGGGCACGAATGGCGGGCTCGCGGTGTATGAGCCGTCAAGCCAGTACGAGCTGACCACCGGACAGCACGTCCCTGGAACGACAAGCGACATCACCATCAACATCGATCCCGGCTACTTCCAGTACATCGACCTCGACTATGGCTTGAGCTGGTCCAGTCAGGTGCCTGGAAACGTGATCAATCCGATCAACGTTTTTCTGCATGAGCTCATGCACGGCTTCGGCATGACGGGCTGGTACGACCAGAGCGGCCAGTTGGCCGGCGCCTACGAATCCACGTTCGACACCCTGATTCAAAAGACCGCAACCGGCGCCAACTTTGTTGGTGCGAATGCCGAGGCCGCTTACGGCGGCCCGGTGCCCCTGACCACAGACAGCACGACCCAGAACTATTACCATTTCGGCAACCAGCAATCCGACCTCTACGCCACCCCGTCGACCGTCAAGGACCCGCTCACGCTGGACTTGATGAACGGAATCGTCTTCTACGCCGATTACCAGTACGCGATCTCCAACCTGGACATCGGAGTTCTGAAGGACCTCGGATACAGCATCCGGACGACACCGGTCGTCACCGCCAGCGATCAGTCCGCCGCCCGAAATCAGGTTTATGCGGCCTCATCGTTGTTCTCGGTGAACATGGCCGCGGGCGATTCCATCACCGAATATTCCTTCTGGGACACCAATGGCAACGGTCACTGGACAGTGGGAGGAATGATCCAGGGCACCAACACCGAGATCGACATCAGTGCGTCGCAATTGGCCCAAGCAAGTTACCAGGCCGGACCTGGTTCGGACACGCTGTGGGTGAGAGCCTTCGACGGCTATTTGTGGAGCGACTGGAAACCCTTCGTGATTTCTCCGGCTGATCATGCGCCCGTGGTCACGGCAGCAAACGTGACTGGTTCGCGCGGGCAGCTCTCGGTGGCTGAATCCTCACTGTTCTCGGCCAGTGACGCGGATGGCGACACCATCACCCAATATGCATTCTGGGACACCGAGGGCCACGGGCACTGGGCGATCAATGGCGCTACGCAAGCCACCAACGCCGAGATCGACGTCTCGGCCGCCAGCCTCTCGCAAGTGAGCTATGTGTTCGGTACGGCCCCGGACACGCTCTGGGTGCGGGCCTATGACGGATATCTCTGGGGAGCATGGGTCCCGTTCACGGCCGCGCCAGGTCTGGATCATGCGCCGGTAGTCAGCGCAACCGACGTGTCGGCGACCCACGGCCAGGATATCGCCGCGTCCAGTCTCTTCAGCGTGACCGACGCAGATGGCGACACGATCACCGCCTATCAGCTTTGGGATTCAACGAGCGATCCCGCCAGCGGTCACTGGGTGGTCGGCGGCGTGGCGCAGGCCACCAACATCGCCATCGATGTGACGCCCGCTCAATTGGCGAGCACCTCGTTTCAATCGGGCTCCGGCTCGGATGATCTGTGGGTGCGAGCCAATGACGGTACGACGTGGGGAGCCTGGAAGGAATTCCACGTCAACGCGCCGATCGACCATGCGCCCGTGGTGAGCGCGTCGGACATGACCGCAACGCACGGTCAGGACATCGCCGCGTCAAGCCTGTTCACGATCAGCGATGCGGACAACGACACGATCACCGCCTATCAGCTTTGGGATTCAACGAGCGATCCCGCCAGCGGTCACTGGGTGGTCGGCGGAGTGGCGCAGGCCACCAACATCGCCATCGATGTGACGCCCGCTCAATTGACGAGCACCTCGTTTCAGTCGGGCTCCGGCTCGGATGATCTGTGGCTGCGAGCCAATGACGGCACGACGTGGGGAGCCTGGAAGGAATTCCACGTCAACGCGCCGATCGACCATGCGCCGGTGGTGAGCGCGTCGGACATGACCGCGACGCACGGTCAGGACATCGCCGCGTCAAGCCTGTTCACGGTCAGCGACGCCGACAACGATACGATCACCCACTATCAGTTCTGGGACTCGACCGCCGATCCTGCCAGCGGGCATTGGGTGGTCGGCGGGCTGGCGCAGGCCGCCAACATCGCCATCGATGTTACGCCCACCCAATTGACGAATGCCTCGTTCCAGAGCGGTTCGGGCTCCGACGACCTCTGGGTGCGTGCCTTCGACGGCATGACATGGGGCAACTGGAAGGAGTTTCACGTCAACGCGCCGGCCGACAACCTTCCGATCGTATCGGCCACCGACTTTTCAGCGAGCCACGGCCAGGATATCGCGGCCTCCACGCTGTTCTCGACCGCCGATGCGGATGGAGACACCATCACGAACTATCAGCTGTGGGATTCGACGTCCGATCCCAGCAGCGGGCACTGGGTGGTCGCCGGAGTAGCTCAGGGCACCAATGTCGCGATCGATGTGAGTGCAGCGCAGCTCTCGAACACAAGCTTTCAGAGCGGCTCCGGTACAGACGATCTCTGGGCGAGGGCTTACGACGGCCTCGCCTGGGGGCCGTGGAAGGAATTTCACGTCACCGCACCGATTGACCATGCTCCGGTCGTCTCCGCATCCGACTTCCACGCGACCGCCAACCTGAGCGTGGCCGCATCGAGCCTGTTCTCGGTCTCGGATGCCGACGGGGACAGCATGAGCCAGTATCAATTATGGGATTCGACGCCGTCGGCCAGCAGCGGCCACTGGAGCATCGGCGGGCACGGGCAGCCCACCAACACCGCAATCAACGTCAGCGCGGCCCAGCTCGCCAGCACGACTTTCGATGGCGGCACCGTGTCTGACGACCTCTGGGTTCGCGCCAACGACGGCATGATCTGGAGCGCCTGGCAGGAATTTCATTTCATCGTCTAGGGAGCGGGCTGCAGGAAGGCCACGATCGGCCCCTAGATGTCCGGTCCCGGAGTGTGGGATATGGCGGGAAGATCCACGATCCCGCCAAGGGGCGACACGTCCGAGCAGATAGAAACGGCTCTCATGAATAAGCGCGATCTCGAGCAGGTACCTGGGCAAGCCGGCGAAGCTCCTATGCCTGAAGTCGAGTTTGCGCTGGTCCTGTCCCGGATCATCACGTCGGTCAGTACCGATCAGGATAGTTTGCGCCAGACAGTTTACGACTTGGCGCGGTACAAGCTGAGCGAACAGCTGCTTTCTTCAGGGGTGCCTGCCGGCGAGGAGGCGAAGGCCAGGAAGGCGCTGGAAGCGGCCATCCATGGCGTCGAGACCTTTTCGAGGAATAATGATCAGCAGCTGCCGGTTCCTCTGGGCGCGACGGCTGTGCCCTTGGCGATTTCGGACTCCACGATGGAGTACGCGAAGGACGCCACCAAGACGATATGGTCCGCCCCCGAGCCTCACGAACTTGACCGTTCTGCCTCCAAGCGCAGAGCGCGAAGCGGTTCCCTTGCGGTGATCGGTGGGGCACTGGCCATCCTTGTGCTCGCGATCGGCGGCTTGCTTGCGGCCGTCTATCGCGAGGATATCGCGCACATGGGAAGGTCACAGATCAACAAGGCTGCTGTGGCTCCCCCCAAGCCTCCAGACCCTGTCGCTGTAGCCGAGCCGGCGAAGCCCTCGCGGTTGTTGCCCTCCGATTTTGGTGTCTATGCATTGAGCGACAACAAGCTCTTCGAATTGAATCCATTGCCGAACAAGGCCCAGGACGTGCGGGTCGCGATTTCGCCGACCATGGGAATCACCAAGCAGCCCGTTCTTCGCGATGGCAATCCCAGGTTCATCGTCTATCGGCGTGAGGCGGCCTTGAACATTCCGGAGCGCGCCGAAATCCGGATCATTGCGAAAGTTGCCCGCGCCATTTCCTACGACGCGGCCGGCAAACCGATCACGACGGCTGACGATGGGTGGTACATTCGGAACATTTCATTTCCCTATCGCGTCTCGCCGATCAAAGAGAATGCCGAGATGTACGAGATTCAGCCGGAAAGTGGCGGCGCCGCTCTGTCTCCAGGCCGTTATGGCTTGATCCTCAAGGGGCAGCTTTATGATTTTGTCGTGAGCGGCGATGTCAAGGATCCGCGCCATTGCCTGGAGCGGCTAACGGCGGCGAACGGGACCTTCGTTTCCGAATGCCATAAGCAGTGACTCGGCTTCACCGCGGTTCACGCAACTCATTCCTGCCGTTTTCCGGCGAATGCGCCGTTCGACACAGTCGCTACCGCTGGGTTCGTATTCAGACTCCGAAGCTACTGGGCATCACTCGGCGATCGCAACGCGTAGTCTGCGCGGAGTGAGACTCTCTGCTCAGAGAAAGCCCATCCGGCCGCCTTCGATCCACATGCAGGTCAGCTGCCCGGTGGCGTAGGCGCCGGTGTCGATGTTGATCCGGTTCGGTCGAATGTCGGGTGCGCGGACTGGGGTGTGTCCGTGGATGACGAGCCGCTCGAACAGCCCGTCATGTCGCAGAAAATCGTCGCGTATCCAGCACAGATCCGTCAGCGATTGCTCACTCAGCGGCACGCCGGGTCGTACGCCGGCATGCACAAAGAACACGTCATCGAAGGCGAAGCAGGGTCTCAAGCTTCGAATGAAATTCAGGTGTGAGACGGGCAGCGCTTCCGCGAACTCTGCCGCCAGCCGGGACTGGTCGGCCGGGCTCGGGTTGCGCGGTGGGCGGATGCCATAGGATATCAGGGTCTCCAGGCCGCCGACGGAAAGCCATGTCGGCAGGACCGTCGGCACCTGGATGAAATCCGTCAGGAACGTTTCGTGGTTGCCCAATATGAAGACGGTATCGCAGGTCCCTTCGAGTGCCACCAGGTAGTCCAACACCTCTCGCGAATGCAGACCGCGATCGACATAGTCGCCCAGGAACACCCGAACAGAGCGCCAACAGGGACTTCTCTTCAGGTCGGTCTCGATCTTGGCATTAACCTCCTCAAGCAGATCCAGCCGTCCGTGGATGTCTCCTACTGCGTAGAAGCGCAGCTGAGGTGAAGTGAGGAAGCCAGACGGCAGCGGTTGATCGGGCTGAGCCTGCATAGTCGCGATGCACCAATGTGACCAGCGGTTGTGGAGATACCGACAGGCATATTCGGGAGGGCTGCCAGCCCGCCACCAGTATCAGAAATATCAGAAATTCGAGCGGGGCGAGCCAAAGGTCGTCGATCTAACGCCAAGGGCATTGTCCCAAGCGAGCTTTGCCAGAACGGCAGCGAAACACCCTGCCTGCAAACTTATGATGGTTAACGCGACCATCTGGAGCGCCGTCCAGATCCCAACGTCCGCCGGAATCGCAAGCGCGGTATCCATGTCCTGGATTGGGACGTGCGCGGCCAGCAAGGGTAGCACGTGGCAGCGGGCGTTGCCGATCAGCAAAGGCCGATCACACCAGCGAGCAACGTGACGATGGTCATCTTAACATCCGTCCAAGTCTTGGTACATCTTCGTCAAGCAAGCCTTGGTTCATCTTCGTAAAAAAGCCTGAGGCAGCCCTCCATCGGGCGCCGAATGCCCGAGCGCGGCGTATGTCCGGTGTGCGAAAAGTTCAACGCCACAGCGAAAAAATTGGTCAACAGCTGCCCTCGGAATCGTCTTTCCGAGCAGGTAGAGATACAGTAAGGTTACCCAATTCTTACTTGCACTTCATATTTTGTGGTTGTTTTCTGTGACGAACATTGTTGAGAGGGGCGCCCTCCTTCCCCATAGCAGCTCAGAGCCCAAGCAAAACGCCATCTGGCGCTCCATGCGAGCCTCGTTGCCGGCGCGCGCGGGTCTCGCTTTTGTTTCGATCAGCATTGTCGAGTTCATCTGCGTTGCGATGACGGCTTTCGCATCGGCCTGGGTGTACCACCAACTCGCATCGACTCCCGGCTTGCGCGTGAAGGTCTATCTGCTGGCATCCTGCTTCATCGGGGCCGCGGAGGTCTGCATTGCCGCAATGGCTGGTCAATTCCTGCATCTGGAGAAGCAGCGGGAGATCCGGTTCGCTTCCGCCGGAATCGGAGCTGCGGCCACCACGTTCGTTGTCCTGACCTCACTCCTGTTTATTTTCAAGCTCTCGGACGTTTATTCCCGCGGCACCTTGATCTTGCAGTTCGTGGGTTGCTCGATGACGGTCGGGTTGGTCCGGCTGGCCGCCTATCGCGCGTTCCAGAACGCCGCTGAGGAAGGACTGCTTCAGAGGCAGCGCGTGGTGCTCGTCGGACGCCACGATGATTGCGAGGCTTGTGCAGGCCAGTTGAGAAAGTCGGGCGGAGGTTTCGACGTTGTTGCCTGCCCGCTCGGCTGGGACGCCGCGTCCGGGGAAGCGGCTGATTTCGATCGCGCGACCGGCGCAAAGCTCGTCGAACGGTGCAGGGTTCTGCGACCCGATAGCATCATCCTGCTCGTCGATCGAAAGCAGGAGGATGGAAGCGTCGGGATGCTACTGTCGCTGCTGAGGCAGATCCCCGCCGACGTTTACGCGGTGCCGACGCATCGGGACATCTTCTGGGCGAACGCGCAGACGGCCGACATCGGCGGCATCGCCACCTTTGCCATCTCGCGCCGACCGCTGTCCGTGTTCGACCTCGTCGTCAAGCGGACGTTTGATATCGTGGCAGCAGCCGCGGGGCTGATCGTGTTGTCTCCCCTGCTGCTGCTCTCCTCGCTGGCCGTGAAGCTCGATTCGAGGGGACCGGTTCTCTTCGTCCAGATCCGCCACGGCTATAACAACGAAGCAATCCGCGTTCTCAAATTCAGAACGATGTACGTGTCCGACAGCGCCGAATTTCGACAAGCATCGAGGGGCGATTCGCGCGTAACCAGGATCGGCCGTATCTTCCGCAAGACCGGGATCGATGAACTGCCGCAACTCTGGAACATTCTTCGGGGTGACATGTCCGTCGTTGGGCCGCGGCCGCACGCGATCACACACAATGAGCTCTTCACTCCGTGCATCGACAGCTTCGATCGGCGGCATACGGTCAAGCCGGGACTGACAGGATGGGCTCAGGTCAACGGATTCAGGGGCGAGACGAATACACTCGAGAAGATGCAGAACCGGATCGAGCACGATCTCTACTACATCGACAATTGGTCGCTGCTGCTTGATCTCAAGATCATTTTGCTGACCCTGTTTTCAGGCAAGACCTACCGCAACGCGTGGTGAGGTGTCTTCGCTGCGCCAGACCGACGGCAATTGTGCAAAGCCTGACGGGAGGGGAGCCAGGCTCCCATCCGGGACGAAGCCGAACAGATCAGTATTCGGTATAGACGCTGAGGAAAGCCGTGCCGCCATAGGGCCGGTATGCGTCGTAGATCCCGGTGCAGGTATAACGATCCGGACAGCGGCAGAGATTGACGACCCGGCAGCCGCGGGGGCCACAGCGCTCGACGTGGCATACATCGGCCACCGCGCGGCGCGGAGCCACGCGCTGCGGTTGCGGAATAAAGGAGTAGTCGGCTGCGATGGCCGCGCCCGCAGACATCGTCAGCAGGACCCCGGCGACGATCGACTTCAGCATCTGCTATTCCCCCCCAATTTTGCTGTCCAGAGTCATCATCTGGAAGCGTTCCGAAATCTAGAAGCGTTCCGAATATTCATACCGAAAATCCTTGGTCGCTGGTAGGGTACCAAGGATGGCTTCTTTCCGCTCGTGGCCGCCAATATCCATGTCGATGCAGCTTCGCGTGCCATAGTAACATACTTGGACCCTAACACGATCGCCGCAGATGTTCTCGGCATAGATCCAATGATTGAACAGGCGGTCATTGTTGGGAAAGGAGCGAGATGCCGCGGTAAGCCTCAGGCAGACGGCTCCGGTCGGGCTGCGGTGCCGACGGGATGAGATATCGTCGGCTGGCGGGGGGGCGACTCCAAGCGTGGCTCCGACGCCGGATCGCTGCATCTGCGCGTGTGCATTCGCAATGGCGAGAAACTGCGCAGCCACGCAAAGAGCAAGACGGATTCGGCCCGGCTTCCTGTGAGACAACTGATCTCCTCCACGGATGAAACTTACTGGATGCCGGCTCTGGTAGGCTCGGCAAGTCTTATACCCTCGATTCGAGTATCAGAAATGAATTCTGCCGTAATGCCGTCGGGCCGGTCCCCTCTCGTTGCTGGGCTCGCGTTGCTGCTGGCAGTCCTGACGAGCGGATGCAGAGCGGACGACGTTTCCATCAACGTTGAGGGCACGCGCACGAGCATTCCCGGCGAGCAAGCGACGCTCAAGGCCGCCTCGCTCGCTGAGGCAATCGAATTCGTGCGGAAGGATGGGAAAGAGCGCACCACGCCGGTGACGTACATGATCAACCTGCCTGCCGAAGCCCAGATCCTGGGTCAGCCTCTTACCATTTCCGGTCCCGAACCGCCCGCGGGCTCCCGCATCATCATCCGCGGCGCGCCCGGCGGCACCAGGATATCAGGAGCGACCTTCGTACAGAACCATCTCAAGCTGTCGCGCTCCAGAGACGGGCGATACGAGTACGCATTGCCGTTTTCCGAATTGCCCGGCGAAACCGCGCAGAAGCTGCTGAGGAAGCTCTCGACCATAACGCCGAGGCAATTGATGATTCGAGTCAACGGCAAGACGCGCCTGCAATCCACAAGGTGGCCCACCAGCGGCTTCCTGCCGGTGGTCGAGATCGCCGGCGATCCGCGGAGCAGCACGGCGACCATGGCGTTCGCTGATCTGCCGGACGGGGTGCGCCGCTCCCCCGACCTCTGGATCGGCGGATACCTCACCGATTCCTATCTCTTCGTGAACGCACGGGCCCTTGCCGTCGATTCGAAGGGCGTGCTGACGGATCGAAACAGGCTGAGAGCAGACGGCAAGCCTCCCGAGAGGCTGTATTTCTACAATCTGGCAACCTTTGCCCAATGCAACTCGTTTTTCTACGACGCGTCGGCAAGAACGCTGAACTTCTGCTCCGAGGAGCCGATCGAAACCCTCGAGGTGCCGGTGCTCGACACCCTGCTGGCGGTTTCCGGCTTTCATAATTTGACCGTCCGAGATGTCGTCTTCGAACTCGCCATCGAGACCGCCGTGACCGTGCGCGACAGCGTCGCGATCAATTTTTCGAACGTCATCGTCCAGCTGGCGGGCGCCGATGGAATTGCCTACACGAACTCCAGCGACTCCCGGATCGATCATGCGAGCATTCGCGCCGTCGGCAGGCGCGGGGCGTGGCTGTCCGGAGGCGACCGCGCCAGCCTGACACCGGGACACATTTCGATCGAGGATAGCAGCATCCAGGACTTCTCCCTGGTTTACCGCACCTTTGCTCCGGCGGTGCAAATGGACGGGGTCGGAATGAGCGTGCGTCGAAGCGTCATCTTCAACGGACCGCAGTTCGGAATCCTCTATTCCGGGAACGATCACGTCATCGAAGATAACCTGTTGGCTCAGCTTGTTACCGAAGCGGGCGATTCAGGATTCATCTACAGCGCGCGCGACTTCACCAGCCAAGGCACCGTCATTCGCCGAAACGCCTTGCTTGGGACGGGCGGACGGTACTTCAACGACGCCCGGGGGATTTATCTTGATGAGTTTTCGAGCGGGAATCTCGTCACCGACAACGTCATCGTGGGTATCCCCTACGGGATACTGATGAACGGCGGTAAGGATAACAAGTTACTATCAAACCTCTTCATTCTAAGTTCGCCGTCGATTTGGGGGGCCGCATTGGGATATGCATCGTGGTGGCAGGTATGGCGAAACGATCATATGCAAGTTCCGGGTGGGCTCAGTGTTCGGAATTTGTACAGCTTGCCCGTCGACAAGGAGCCTTGGACGAGCCGCTATCCCGAAATTGCCGGTTACAAGCATTCGGACCTTCTCCGACCCGAACGAAATCTGATCGAGGGAAACAAGTTCATGGGTGCCGGGTCCATCACGGCCTTTGACGGCGATATCCCCACGGCCGAGGTCCGAAACAACAGTGCCGTCGTGTACCGGGGCAGCCTCCAGCTTCTCGAGCGCATGCGCAACTGGATTGCGCCGTCGCAACTCGACGAGACCCTCGCGCTCGTCTCGTCCGAACTCGATCGCCATGGCTTGACCGAGCACATTCCATTGCGTGCGCCGGATCGGGCCGGGGCGCAGCTGCCGGGGGATCGCTTTGCAACGCTGTCCGAGTTCAAATGACCAAGAAGCGTGTTCTGATCGTCTATCGTTCCTTCTTTCCGTCGTTGTCGCATCTCGGACCCGCCACGGCGATCCGCAATCTCATGCACAACATGTCGGAAGATTATGATTTCCATCTGGTGACCCTCAACCACGATTTCACCAGTGGCGCCGCCATGTTCGAAACGCCCGTTCATCGCGAGCGGATGGGGGCTGCCACGGTGGAGTATATTCCAACGGGGCTAACCGGCCTGCGCATTCTCTTCGACCGCGTCAGGGAGGACTTCGACGTCGTCGACATTCAGTGCGCCTTCGATCCGCTGGTCGCGATTCCAGCTCTCATCCTGAAGCGCCTGGGATTTCTGAGGGGCAAGCGCGTCTTTCACACGCCGCACGGTATCTTCATGGATGTGATCATGTCCGCGTCCGCCCTGAAGAAGCGGCTGTTTTGCCGCCTCACCGATTTGACCGGCCTCTATCGCGGGGTCGTTCACCTCGCGGGGTCTCCCGCAGAAGAGCATGATATCCGCCGCAACCACCTCCGCCGCCAGGAGGTGCTGATGGTTTCGCAATTCGTCGAGAGCGGAGCGCCTCGACCGACCAAGAAAGAAAAGCCGCCGGGACAGCTCAGAATGGCGATGGTCGGCCGGGTGACGGTGCAGAAGAACGTCACCTTTGCGCTCGACGTCGTGCGCCGCCTCGCCGTCGCGTCCTCGCTCGATATCTTCGGCGAGGTTGATGACAGTTCTTATGCGCAGCAATGCGTCGAGATGGCGCGAGCCGGGACCGGACAGTGCGACGTGACGTTCAAGGGAAACCTGCCCAAGGAGGAACTGTTCAAGCGGCTGGCGGATTATGACGTCCTGCTGCATCCGACGCTGGGGGAGAATTTCGGTCATTCGATCGTGGAGGCATTGACGCTCGGGCTGCCGGTGCTGATCAGCGACAGGAGCCCCTGGACAGACGTCGCGGCGAGCAACGCGGGCTGGGCACTGTCGCTTTCAGAACCGGCATCCTTCGTCGAGAAACTCGAGGCGATTCACGCGATGGGACCGAAGGAGTGGTCCGCGCTGAGCGAGGGAGCCCTTCGCTACAGCCGGGCAACCTTCGACGGCCAGGCAACGTCCGAGCGATATCGACAGGCGTACGGTTGAGTTCCGGGTCGTGTGCTTGAGGAAGAGGAATTCCGCAAAATGCAATTGATCACCATCCAGAAGGGCGTGTTTTGCGCACTTCGTCCGTCGCTGTGGCGGCTACTGAGCATGCGGATAGCTCCCGCCATCGAGCACAGGGAGGCTCTGTCGCGCCTTTCCTTTCAGACGGTCGTGGATGTCGGCGCGAACAGGGGGCAGTTCGCGGTGATGGCGCGGCGGCTGTTTCCGCAGGCGCAGATCTACTCCTTCGAGCCCCTGTCGGAGCCGGCCACCCGCTTCACCGAAGCTCTCTGCAAGGATGACAGGGTCCGGCTGTTTCCCTGCGCCATCGGCCCGACGTCCGGGCAGGCCAAGATCTACGTCACGAGCAAGGACGATTCTTCGTCGCTCCTGAAACCGGGATCCGCCCAACGCGAAATATTCGGGGAACAGACCGCGCGAATGGATGAGATCGCCGTTCGCCGGCTGTCGGACTGTCTGGAAGCGGGCGCCATCCGGGGGCCGGCGCTCCTGAAGGTGGACGTTCAGGGCGGTGAATTGGACGTCCTGGAAGGATCTGCCGATCTCATTAACCAATTCGAAGCGCTGTACATCGAGTGCTCGTTTATCCATCTCTATGAGGGCCAACCGCTGTTCGGCGATATCTCGCGCTGGACGGAGGCACATGGATTTCGGCTGGGAGGTGTATATAATCAGTACGTTGATCCGCAGCATGGCCCGGTGCAGGCGGATTTTCTTTTCCTCAAGACTGCCCCCGCTGGGGCCGGCCCGCGATGAGACTACCGGTCTTCGTCACAGAGAATCTCGCGATTCTGCGCAACCTCGCGAAGGGGGGCGTATTCAACGCGGCAGGGCTCGGCTTCAGCTTCTATGTGGTTGCAATCTGCTATCCCGGCATCAAGGCGACGCCGGCCCAGCTGATGGATTTGCGCAACGGCCTTACCACTCAGGCTGATGTTGGAGGGTTCAGCCTACTCATCGCGGTACCCGCGCTCTTGCTGGGCTTGTTGGTATTCGCCCGTCACGGTGCGTACGCGGCGATCCGCCGATCGCAGCCGATTCTGATCTTCCTCCTGATCTACTCCGGCCTGATCGTTCTCGCGTCGGTGGCTGCAGCCGAATTCATCGAGTCGTCAGGGCAAATTGTCCAGTACGTCGTCACGCTGGGAGCATTCCTGCTTTGTCTCTGCTTTTGGCAGGCGCCTGCGCAGAGCGTGGACGACGCGCTCGCGATGGGATTTCTGGCGCTGGCCGCATCCCTCAGCGCCGCCGCGATTGTTCAGGGATTTCACGAGTATCGATGGGTCGGTCTGATCCACCCTAATCACTATGCCAGATACGCCTACATTGCGTTGGTGCTCCACTCTTTGGTGGTAAAGCGTGTGAGCTTGCCTGTATTTGTGATTTGCTTCGGCGCAACTTACGTAGTCAGCGCGCGAACCATTATGATAGGCACGCTCTTATTTTACCTTGGGTATCTCGCCTTTGCGAACTACCGAGCGCTCTTCAGTCGCGCGCAGCAAATCATGAACGTTCGCATGTTCGCAACCTTCATGATGACGCTCCCAGTCGCGCTTGTGATCCTGCCCTTCTTTACCGACACCGACCGGCTGATTGACAAGGTCACGAACGATCTGGCGCTGTTCGATCCCAATCGAGGAATTCTTTCGGGATTCACCGGTCGTACCGAATCGTGGAACACGTTCTTCGAGACGATCGACCAGTATGTGTTCTTCGGATACGGCTTCCGTTCCAGCCGATACAATCTGCACGCGGTCCATAGCGGCATCTTGTCTTACTTCATGGACTTCGGCCTACTGCTCGGTGGCCTCTTACTGCTCGTTGTCGCCGGCCGCGGGCTCTATCTGGTCTGGATCGGCACGAAGCACAGTGATCGCAGGACGTTGCTCTGCGGGCTGGCGGTCCTGTCCACGCTGCTGATCCAGTGGTTTGAGCCGGACAATTTCAATATCGGTTTTATAGGTTCTTTCTTCTTCATGCTCTTTCTGGCGTACACGCCTTCGGCAAGACGGCGGTATGCGTCGACTCCCCTGCGTCATGCGAGGTTGCCGCAAGGGCAGCCATCACTACAGCCTGCGGCCGATGTCTCTTGATCATCAGCGCAGTTCAATGTCGGATCCCTTCATATGCCGCTAGATCATTTGCAGTCCTGCAAGGAAATTGTTCGCCACGTATTGTTCCGCCTTGGTGCGGACGAAATCATCAATATCGCGAGGCGCGTGCGTGGTCGTGATACGAGCCACATGCGTAAGGCTCAGCTGGATGAGGTTTTTTCAGATATCTACGTAAACGGAACCTGGATCGAAAATGCGGAGCAGGTGAGTCTCTCGGGCCTGGGTTCTTCGCCGATGGCTACCGACACATTGACCCGTCAGCTCTCACAGTTCTTGCGAGATGTCGGATGCACCAGGCTCGTCGATATCGGCTGTGGCGACTTTAACTGGATGTCTCGAGTTGCCGGCGAGTTCGATTACCTCGGTATCGACATTGTCCCGTCGTTGATCGCTTCTCACAACGAGGTCCACGCGAATTCCAGGAGGCGCTTTGCCTGTATGGATGCAACGAAGCAACCCCTCGAACGCTGGGGCGACGTAGTGATATGCCGTGAAGTACTTTTCCACCTCTCGTTCAAAAATGCTCTTGCGCTCCTTAACAACATCAAGTCCGCCGGCTTCAAGTACGTCTTGCTGACCAGCGACAGTTCCGTGTGGTTCAATTCCGATATTCGGGACGGAGACTTCCGGAGAATCAACCTGATGCGGTCTCCATTCGGACTTCCTGCTCCGAAGTTCGAGCTGAGGGACGATGGGGTTTCGGGCGGGCGAATACTCGCCGTATGGGATGCCGGTGCCCTGAATTCGATTTCCGGTACTGAGTGATGTCCGTTCGTCAAAATTTAATATCGCCGTTACCGGCCGTAGCCGTTTCCATAGTTTTAGGAGCGCATTGAAATGTTGAAGGCGGGCATTCAAGTTTTGTTGTTCTTCATACCTTGGTCACTTCGGCGCTGGGCCTTGAATAATCTCTTCGGTTTTTCGCTTGATGCGAACTCTCGCATTGGCCTTTCGATTGTCCTTGCTGATGAGGCTTCTTTAGCGAAGGGAGCCTCCGTCGGTCATTTCAACTACGTCGGACGTCTCGACAACCTCGAAATGCATGAAGGAGCGATGATTGGAAATTTCAATTGGATCACCGGGCTTTCCCGAAAGTTGAACTCTCCATTCTTCAAGAAGAACCCAGGGCGGCGATCGGAGTTGCTGATGAAGCGTGCGAGCCTGATTGCACACCAGCACTATATCGATTGCTCCGATCGAATCGAATTCGGCATGTACAGCGGACTTGCAGGAGTTCGCTCGCAATTGGTCACGCACGGCATCGAGCCGCTGTCGTGTAGGCAGACTTGCTCACCAATTATCGTCGGCGACTATACGATGGTTGGATCAGGCTGTCTTATTACGAAGGGCGTCAAGATTCCCAACTGCTGTTTGGTCAGCGCTGGTTCGGTTGTGAGTCATCTAAAGCCGGAATCTTACTCGCTCATTGCGGGAAATCCCGCGGTTCATGTTCGCAAGGTGCCAGAGACAGCAAAGTTCTTCTCGCGCACAGACGCAATCATCTATTGATTGCGAACTAGGTTGCATCGCATGCGCTGGTCGATATGAAGCCAATATTGTTATCGACGCTTGCGGGGTGGCTCGCGAGGCTGCTCGCAATTCTGTTGAATCTGGTGGGCACTCCGATGGTTCTCGACAGGCTGGGACCATCGCGATTCGGTCTGCTCCTTGTTATTCTAAGTATCAGTTCGTGGATCGGGTTTGCCAATGTCGGCATGGGACGAGTGATCGCAAATGTCGTCGCTCGAACTCGCCGGAGCGCGAGTGCCTTCAAGACTGAAACCGTGTCGCTTGCTGCGGTGCTCGCAGCAGGTCTCAATCTCATGTTATTTGGAATTGCAGCAGTTGCCCTGATGATTTTCATGTGGCTGGTGCCGCTGAATGAGGTGATTCTCGCAAACTACGGCGAGTTTATTGCAACGATTCTGGTCGTGTTTTTCGGCTTGGCCCTGTGGTTCTTCCTCTCGATCTTTGAGGGAATAGATGCCGGGCACCATCAGCTGCATCGACTGTATCTGTTCCAGCTGGCGAGTTATGTACTGTCGTTCGTGTTGCTGCTGTTTGTATTTCCGACCCATCCATCGATCGTCTTCGCCGCTGTCCTTCTCAGTCTCGGTTTTTTACCGGGTTCAGTCTTCCATGCGCTGGACGTCGTTCGCCGGAACCGGAATCTGTTTTCAAGCGACTGGAGGTGGAGACCCCGGATCGCCCGGCGCCTGCTGCTGAGCTCGCTCGACTTCACCATCATTAGCCTCGGGATAGGGATTTTATATCAACTTGCTACCGGACTCTTCGGTTTCATGGCGGGGCCAGACGCTGTCATCGAACTCGGAATATTCATGCGGTTGATGCAGTCCTATGGAGGGCTCGTCATCGCCTTTACGTATCCCTTGTCAAATATCGTCGCGACAAAGCTCAAAATGCGGGACGATTTGTCGGCCACGCGGATCGTGCGCCTCAGTGGGATCATGCTGCTGGCAGGATCTTGCCTGGCAGGAACGGGCTTCTGGCTGTTCGGTAATTTTGCGCTGTCAATCTGGCTGCGTACGACGATCGAACTTGATCATCTGTTTTTGACGGGAGCATCGCTGCTCATCGTTCTGAGCGCCTTGCAGTTCTTCTTCTCCGCCTTGCTGATCGGTACGTCCAATATCAGGGAAGCAGCGAGGCTGCAGGTATGGCAGTCGTTGATCTATGTGCCGATTGCTTGCGTTTTCTTCAAGATCTGGGGCCAGGAGGGCGTTCTGCTCGCCATGGATGCTGTGATGTGTGTGGGTGTTGCTATCATGATCAGATTTGTTCGGGGCCACTCCGTGCTCAGGGCAGCGATCGCGTGATTGCAACTGGCGGGCAGGAAGCTTCCACTACGATTTTTGATGATCGCTATCCTGCAAGTAGCTCTCCCGGGATGTGCTGGTCGGACGGGGCGAATGTCACGTCGCGTTGCGCGTTTCAGCGAACGACCACGGACGTCCCCGGAATATGAGCGTCGATACCCTTGCGCGCGAGTTGAACTGCAAACAGCTGCCGGTTCCTGGTTGGGACCGCGCCCATCCGGCTCACCAGTTCGGCTTGGTGAGGTCGAGCCGCGCCAAGGAATATCTCGATCGCCTCCGCATACAACTCGCTTCGCAGAAGCAAGCAGAACTCGTCTATCACCTTGGATTGGAGCGCTTCGGGAAGGGCTGGAAAGATGGCGAAGGCTGCGCGGTTTCTGGGAATCGCGAGCCAGCCCTCGTTAGGACCGACCTGGTACGACATGTCGAGGTAGCGAAGGTATTCCTGTCGGAGTCCCACGCGAAGGCTTTCGATCTGAAACAGCGAAAACCATAGATACGGATCGGAGGGCAAGCATGACAGCGCTTCCACGACGATGTTTCTGCTGCGCTCGAGGCGGGCGTCTGTTTCCGATGATGCGTCGAACTGCCCCCGGACAATCGCCAGATCTACAACAGCCGTATCGTGGGCCGCGGTAGCATTGCAGCGGACCGGGCTACCAGCCTCGCGATAAAGCCGGAGCTTCTCTTCCAGCCGGTCGACCGGGAAGGTCTCTCCGCGAACAATGCGGTTCGCGAATTGCTCCAATGGCAGTTGTCGCCAAAAGGTCGGCAACGTGATGGCTGACCAAGCCACCCCGCCCAGTCCCAGGACGGCCGCAAGCAGACACGTGATACCAGTCGCGGCTGCACCGGTGAGATCGCCACTCCTCAACGATCTAGCTCGGCTGTGAGTACTTGGGATCGTAGTAGTAGCTCGTCCCGTATCCCTCGTATCGCTTCAAAAGATTCGTATCGGCCTTGTTCATGACCACGCCAAGCAGATTTTCACGAACCGACCGGGCGTTCGCCAATGCCCGCTCGAGGACATCGATATTGGTCTTGCCCCATTCGAGCACCAGGAGATAGGTGGGAATGAAATGTCCGGTGGCGCGGACATCGATCACCGGCGCCAGCGGAGAGAGGTCGATGATGATGTAGTCATACATGCTGCTGAAGCGCTCGATGAGCGCTCGCATGCCTTCGGACGCGAGGATCTCGCTGGTGTGTGCGATCGGGGTATGGATCACCGTGGGCAGGAAATCCAGGCCAGTTGTACTCTCCCGAAGAACGACGTCTTCGAACTTGCGTTGCCCCAGGACAACCTCGACGAGGCCGGCGGCGGCGTTTGGCGCCATCAGCTTCGTGAGCGACGGATTCCGAAGATCCGCGTCGATCAGGATGACCTTGTGCCCGGACTGCGCGCTGAGCAGCGCAAGGCCCGCGGCAGTGGTCGATTTGCCCTCGCCGGGGAGCGCCGAGGAGAGGCCCACGACGCGGCCGCTGCGCAGTCGACTATTGAGGTCTATCGCGGACTTTATCGATCGGATGCCTTCGGCGTATCTGGAGAACGGCGAGCTGACGACGGCCCAGAAAGCTCCAATGTCGGCTTGCATCTCATGCGGTGACGGAGGGGTGTCGTTGGGCTGGAGAGCGGGCGCCGGAAGAACCGGAAGGGTTGCGAGGCAATCAGCTCCCAGCAACCGCTCGACCTGGTCGCTGGTGCGTACCACGCGATCGGACAGGTCCCTCATAAGGCCGATGCCGAAGCCCAGCATCAGGCCGCCGGCGCACGCCATAGAGAGAACGAGAACGGTCTTCGGACTGCTGCGCTTGGACGGCCGGCCCGCGCTCGATATGATGCGGGCCTCCGTGATCGGGAACGATTGCTGCTGAATGGATTCAGTATAGCGCTGCAGGAAGGTCTCGTACATCGAGCGGTAGGTCTGGGAGTTGCTTTCAAGCTCCTTCAGCTGGACCTGGGCCTGGCCACCGATTTGAGAGCGGGCGACCGCGGCCTCCAGCGCGCGTTGCGCCTCATCCTCGCGTTGCTTGGCGATCTCGTAGTCGCTCTTGTAGGTTTCCGCGAGGCGGCCGAGTTCGGCGGTAATCGACTTGGCGATCTCGCGCATCTGGTTGCGCAGATTGACCGCGGCCAGATGGTTCACCCCATAGCGGGCTGACAGGTCGGCTTCCCGGTTGGCGATATCCAGGTATTGCGTCCTCAGCTTGCTTACGACGTCGCTTCGCAAAGTATCCGTTACCGTTGCGTCGCGAACGTCCGATTTCATGACCTGCTCGATGCGATCGAGGCGTGCACGCGCGTCCGCGGTGACCGTCCGTGCTGCGAGTAGCTGGCTGTTGAGCTCTGCGACCTGCTGTTCGGAAATCGACCGCCCGCCGGCATCGACGATGTTGTTCTTGCTCTTGAAGTCGACGATCGAGCGATCGGCGGAGATCGCCTGCTGCTTCAGCTCCTGGATACGGCCGGAAAGCCAGTCGCCCGCACGGCGGGCCGACTGGTACTTGGCGTCGAGCTGATCGTTGATGTAGGCCTCGGCGACGGCATTGGCCACCTGGGCGGCCCGCCCCGGCAAGGCAGAGCGATACGCTATCTCGATCACGTAGGTAACGCCTACGCGCTTCGCCGACAGATTGTTCGAGAACTCGCGCAGGGCGCGTCGCTCGATCTCGTCCTGGGACTCATCGCCGGGCTCGAAGAGCTGGTAGAAATAGTAGAGGAGATTGCCGACGAAGCCTCCGCCATAACGGGAGAATTCGGGCTCTTGCGCCAGATGCAGGTCGCGGATCACCGATCGCGCAATGTTGTCGGACTTGATCAGCTCGAGCTGACTGTCCACTGCAGGCGAGTCCACGGGGACTTCGGTAAAGAGGGAGTTCTGGGACGTGTAAGGCTGAAGCTTTCGCGTGTCGATGATAATCGTCGCCTGCGCGGTATAGGTCGATCGGACCACCACGAGATAAGCGGCCCCCAAAGCGAGGGTGATCAGCATCGTGACCAGAAAGATCGGATACTGGCGGCGAGCGAAACCGAGGACAGCCGCAAACATCTGATCGGGCGACACGTAGTCCGCGCGTTCGATCTCGCGTTCCTCGGGCTTCAGGAGCTGGAGCATTTTGGAATCATTGTGATGCGGCAAGCCAAGACGGCCGCCTGTTTCGCAAGCAGTCGCTCATTCCGGCCTGAGCCGGTAATGTAGCCAATGCCGGATTTCCCCGGCATTGCTCTCACGGGCTTACTGAACTCGAAACGGTGCCGGAGTTCGCGAACGTATTGCCCAAGCCGCTAACGCTCGACGTGTAACTGAACAGCGGAGTGTTGGTGCCGCTTCCGCCGATCGGCTGCGCACCGCCGCCCCCGCCCGCGCCGAACTGGAGCGGATTGGTCTGACCTCCGCCAGCACCACCGCCACCACCGCCGCCGCCTGCGGCTCCGATCGGTCGGTCGCCCGCGCCGGCTGCGAAGGCCAGAACGACGTCCTGATCCTTGGTGTTGAGAATCGCCTGTTGGATTTCTGTGGCAAGACCGGGGTTGGTTCGGACGATGACCTTGGCAGCCTGCGCCAGGCCGGCGCCGATTGCCGCCTTCTGGTCCTTGTTGGCATTCGCGATCAAATTGATGATCGGCTGTAGTGTGGCTGCGTCACTCGAGACCAGTTCGCGAATGGCGCTGACGAGCTCGGCGCCACCGGTGGGATTCTTGGCGAGAAGCTCCGCTGGGTTGCTCAGGAATTGAGCAGTGGCTTGCGGTGAACGCTGGGCCGACGCTGGTGTCGGGACCTGAGCGGTTACGCACATTGCGAGAATTGCAAACGCTGCGACGCCCGTGATTTGTTGCTTAAAAGCGATATGGAACATACCATGAACCCTTCCGAAAATATAACGATATCTTAACCGCATAGCGCCGCAACATCAACGTCAGTCGAGGCTTTCCGGAGTTTGGTTCACTTCAAAGTTAACCGCCTCAGCCGCCTCAACCTCTGCCACCGGCCTCTGCGTTTGCGCGAGAGCAGCACCGAGCAGAACAATCACGGTACCGGCGTAAGCAGGGATTTGCAGGGAAAAATCAATCAAGGAGTGTAACACCGCGACCGTTGAGACAGCCAGGGCGGCGCGCGGCAGGGTGCGGGAGCGTTTGGGGTCGAGGCAGGCACGCAGCAGGATCGCCATTGCGCCAATCCAGGCCAGAACGACGATGCCCGCCAGGACCAGGCCGCCTTCTGCCGCAATCTCAAGGGGGACGTTATGGGCCCGATCCCACACGCCCCAGCCTGAAATCTGGCTGCTCCGATAGGCGGCGAAGCTCCAGCGGAACGAGCCCAAACCGCTCCCGAGCCACGGAAAATCCGAAATCATGCGCAGAACCGAGGCCACGACGCTGGCACGTCCACCGCCGGCTGCGCCTTCGGTTTCCAGCCGTTCGCCCAACCCGCTGTCGAAGATCTGGTAGATCGCCAGGATGACGACGACGGCAGCGCCGAAGGCCAGCCAATTGCGAAGCCTGGGCGACATCTCCGATCTGAAATTCAGCCCAAAGGCCACAAGCAGGCCGGCAAAGCTGCACGCCACCCCCGCACGGGAGCCGGTCAGGACCAGTGCCAGCAAGCAAATGCAAAAAAAGCTGCCCGGCACCGCAAGGACACGCCAATTCACGCCGGTGCTCGATGGGCGGCGGCGTTTGCCGGGACGGCGCTTCTTGCGCAGACTGAGGCGTCGGAACGCGAGCAGCAACCAGACAATGGCGATCGACCCGAAATAGACCGCAGCCGCATTGCGGTTCGTGAACGTCCCGGTGAGATTGCCGGCATAGGCGATCTTCTCTTGCCACAGCACCAGGTTGGGTTCGAGCGCGTAGGAGCAAATCGCGTAAACGGCATAGAGGCCGCCCGCCCAAGCGATCGTGCGGAACAGGCGGCGCGAGAGTATCTCGTCGGCGCCGCACATGTAGCCCCCCGTGAACAGCAGCAGGTTCAGAAGCGGCGTGCCGATCGCGAGATAAGGCTGCCCCCTGGCGATCGACGCGCTCGCCTCCAGGGGCATTCCCAGAATCTCGCTGGCCAGGGCCCAGATCGGATGGACCAGGGGATCGGACGGCGCTCGAGCCACGACCTGAAGGTAGAGGATGGTCGCATAGCTCGCGACGCCGACGGCAATGATGGCTGCAAGAAAAAGCGGTGAAGCAATGGCCGGTGGTCGCAGGGCAAGCCCGACCACCGCTATGCCCACCAAGCCGCACCAAAGCGAAATGGCGACGGAGGACACTGATGCAAACGGGAAAGGCAAAATGGCCACGACCGCGAACAGCAGCGCAGCGAACGCATCCGAAGCCTGCCGCGGTTTCAGGGCGACCACCGCCGTCTGCAAGACGACGATGTATCGCCGGTCGTACCGCATGCGGATCAGGGAGTCGTTACGACCAGATTCCGAAGTGCCGCACCATTGTAGGCTGCAACTATCGGATCGTTGACCGTTGCGGTGACCAGCCTGATGTACGTCATCAGCTTCGCCGATTCCACCGCTGGAGCGTTCGACGTGTACAGAACGTCCTTGTTGCGGATCAGAACTTTCGTCGCCAGGAAGTACGTCGACGGGTCGCGCATGTTGAAATTATACACGATCGGGATGATCGGTGTCGTGAAACGGCTCACGTCGACGCCCATCATCGCGGCAATTTCGCGCCGCTCACCGCGATAGAGGAAGATCGCTCCGGGATCAGCCAGCGTATCGTTCAGGCCGCCTGCCTTGCCCACGGCCTCGGCCACCGAAATTCGCCAAGCGTCGAAATTGAACTGCCCCTGCTGGCCGGTTGCACCGAAGGCCACAAAGGTCTGCGGCTCACGATAGACGTAAACCGTATCGTTCGGATGGACCCAGATATTGTTCGACGGCTCGTACACCAGCGACCCAAACGGCACGGTCGCCTGCTTGCCGTTGCGCTCGAGCATGACCCAGGTGTCGAAGCCTTGTCCCTTGGGGCCGCCGGCACGCGTGATCGCATCAAGCAGGCGCTCGCCTGCAGCGTTTGCCGGATAGCGAACCGGATTGTTCACTTCGCCGAGAACACTGATGAGCGACGTCCGCTGATCGATGAGGGCGACGACAGCCTGCGGCTCGATCGCGCGATTCTTCAGCGCATCCGCAATCGCCTGCTGGACTTCGGAAGGCGTCCGGCCTTGCGCGCGGATAGCGCCGGCATAAGGAACCGAGACATTGCCGTTGTGGTCGACCGTCTGATTAGGCAGGGCGATGAAGTTGCCGGGCCGAACACCCGCTTCAACCGGGATAAACAGGCCGCCTGCGGCGGCCTCGAAGATGGTGACGCTGACGACGTCGCCGATGCCAAATCTGATTTCGCGGGGTGGCTGACGATCGGGATAGGTAACCGTCAGCTTGCCAGTATTGCGCGCCAGCACGGACACCACGTCTGAATTGACGCGGACCAGCGCGTACGGAAGGCTGTTTTCATCGACCGGCGTCTCGCTTTTTACAGCTTGGCTGGACGGCCCCGACGTCGGCAAATAGCTGCACCCGGCCAGAGCAATCGTGGCGCAGAGCGCAATTCCAGCAAAAAATTTGATTTTAAAATCAGTCCCCATGCTCTCGGAACTATCATGGGCTCGGCGCAATCTCTAAGCGAATCTGCGTTGCAGCAGATTTTTGGGGCACTGTAGTTGCTGATTTGCAACGAACTTGCGGTGACTCAACCAGCAGTTAACCAAGCATCGCATACCGGCGCGGATTTCAATCGCTGGCTGCTGAGGCATCCAGCGGCGGGCGCACAGCCGGCCGATTTGGCGACCTCACTCTGGTAAGACCTCACTCTGGTAAGGAGAGTCACCGGCTGGAGCCGGAACCGGCGTAGCCGCCCTTCGATTGGGAGCTGTTGGAGCTTCCGAATGGACTTGTGAACGGGCTGCTAAATCCGGTGCTGACGCCTTGGTTGGTTCTCACCGCCGAATTCGGTCCCCCCGAGACCGCCGATCCGCTCTGGCGTTGCTGCGTAACGGTCTGAGTCGGGGTTTGCGATACGCCCTGCGCCATTGCTCCCTCTCCGGATAGCAACAACAGGGTTAGCATGGCTGTTCCGTATCTCATGAAACGCTCCTTCCAATTTTCCGGATCATCTTTTCCGGATCGTCGCAATGATCGGGAACTGTCTCACGCCGCCGCGACGGCGAGAAATTCCGGTCGGCATTGCGTTAGCTGCCAAAAGTGTTCGAAGATAGCAAACGGACCGGCTCTTTCAGTATAGGTGTGGTGGACGTGACGCGCCAGATCCCCTTGGGGACCGACATAGACAACCGCCTTTTCCGCGAAATTGATCAGGCAGGCCACCCCGTAAGGTGTTCTGCTATCGCGCTCCATCGGAACTGGATAGACGAACTCGGCCAGAGCCGCCTCGACCTTCGTCGCGATCATGGTCTGGAAGATTTCCTTTTGATCCGTGACGACGGCATGGAGCGCATCGATGGATCTCCCGGGATCGTCGTCGGTCGCGGCGAGCATCGCTGCTGCTCCACCGGGTGATCCCGCCGTCCAATCGAGAACCGCACCAAGATACCGTGGCGGACGGTCCAACCGGACGATCCCATACGCAGCATGCGCCAGTCCTATTCCGCCGTCCGTCACAACCCATTTCCCCTTCGATATCATACTGCCGACCGTGCCGATCCTGCGGATGACCTGTCCTGTCGGCGAGGCGCCGAGATTCGGGGAGTCCGGACGGTCGAAGTCGTCGAAGAAGGCTTTGGGGGGGCGGCTCAACGAGGCACCGTTTGAAACCTTCGCGGCAAATAAAGTCAGTCTCGCGATTGTCGAATTCCAGCTGCCGCTCAAGCCGTTGCCCAGTCGGGCAAGCTTCAATCTCGCGGGCATTTCGCAAGCGATCGTCTTGAGAGACTTTCCATTGAGCGACGCCGCGAGTCCGCCGGCACCTTGAACCAAGCAAACGGTAAACCGCATCAACGGCGGCACGACACCGAGCCGAACCTCGCTCAAGGTACCATTGCTCACGACGGTCGCATAGAGGACCCTCTCGCGCTGCCTGATCTCGACATAGTTGTCGGGATCGGCGTACTCGCACCATAGCGAACCCGACGCCACAAATCTCGGCGCATCGGCCGTGATGAGGACCGAGCGCTCGACGTGCGAGAGATAGCCCTCAGCGTCGGTCAGCACGACGTCGTCGGCCTTGCGCGATGTGGCGCAAAACGTCGACCGCCAGGCACGCTGCTCCAGCTGAGGCGAATGGAGCTCGAATGTGGCGTCGAACCGCGCTTGCGTCGTCACTCTCAGGGCAAGGCTCGCGAACCCATCCTCCGTGGCCACCGACCGAACTTGCTCCCACCACGGCTTGTCGGTCTGCATCAGTTGAATTGGGACGGCGACCGGAAGGATGGCTGATCCGTCCGACTTCATCTGCAGGATGCAGAGCTCTACCTTGGTCAGCCCGCCCGCGTCGCGATTTGCCAGCCGCAAAGCCAGCGATCCCGTCAGCAGCTCGCCGCGCTTGACCGCGAAGTGCCGGTTGGTAGCCATGACAACGTAGAACTGGCCTGCGGCGTCTCCGCGCAGTTGCAGGCGACCGGACGTCGCGTTGACCTTGGTGAAGGTGACGACCTTGCCGGCCATCGGCGTAACCTGCCATCCCGACGGAAGCACGGCTTCTGCCGAAAAGCGGGCATCCTCAACGCCGTTCAGAGCCGCTTCCTCGATCATGACGCCGGCTGGATCGCCGAACACCTCGTGGTCCACGTAGCGCAGATTGCCACGAAGGACGCGCGCGTGCTGGTCCGATGCCGTTCGATCGAGAAAGTTGAGATCTGCAAGCGGCGCCGGGGTCTGCTCGGCGGCGCGGGCCTGGTTGTGAAGCAGCGCAAATAAAGCAGAGCCTAAAATCTCCCTGCGTGTCGGCATCTCTCAGGCTCCAGGTGATCGCACGCGATACTGGCAGACCCGTTACCTCTCGGCAAGATTTGCGCGGCACAGCGCGGTCGGAGCGTTCGCGCTTTCCAGATCGGTTGCAATTCCATCACGGCGGGGCCGGCAGGCTTCACTGTCTCTGCCCCTCCCCCTCAGGAAGACGCGCTTCTGCTCCCTCTACATATGCAGCATGAAGCTGTCGTGGGTGTGGGTGTAGCCCATAGCATCCGCGAGGGCGTGAATGTCGAGATGCACATCCTGCGCAATCGCATTCGTGTACCAATCAAGCTGCGCCTCGTTGAACGGCGGCGGGGCGTGGCCATCATACGTGCTTGTGCTGGCGGCGGCCGCGGACGGATGAAAAACAAATCCATCGCCGACCTGGCTCACTGTGGCGGCTTGATTCGGCATCGACAGCGTCAGCGGAGCAATGTTCGTCGCGGGAGGGTCGATGACGAATGTGCCGCCGTGTCCGTCACTGGACAGTGCGAATGTCATTCGCGTGTAGTCGCCCGTCAGATTCAGATGCGCAGCATGGTTTTGCGCGTCGGTGACCGTCAGCACGCCGCCCGAGGTATTTCCGATGTACGAAACCCGGGTGCCGGCACCGTACGCGATATCCCTCAGGTCGAGGATATCCGAGGCGGTCGGATCGCCATTGCCCGAAAGACCCACGATATTGCCGGTGAACTTGGTGGACTGATCCAGGATCAGCATGCCCGTGTTTTTGCCGAATGTGATCGCGCCCGACGCAGCGCCGGCGAGCTCGAGGCTGCCTCCAGCATCGATCGTAAGCTGCAGGCTAACGCTGGTCGCGACGGTGCCGGCCTTCGTGCCGATCGTACCGTCGCCGTTCAGATCCTGATGCATCGTCGCCTCCAGCGAGAGCAGCGACGCGTTCGAGCCGGAGACCGAGCCGACGATGGTCGACAGGAAGTTGCCGTTCGCATCGGTGGCCGCGACCGTATACAGGCCAGTGCCGGTATCCTTCCAGGCGACGTCGTAGCCGGTCGCCGTCTTCTCGGCACCGATGAAATTGTAGCTGGGGAATTGATCCGTGCTGACCGCAGCGCCCGCCAGTTTGAACACGACATCGGTGCTGCCTGTGACAAAGTGGAGGCTGTTTCCAACCTGCTCGAGGATCGTGCTGCCCGCCGTCTCGATGATCTTGACGCGCAGGCCGATCGTGCCGTCGCCGTTCAGATCCTGATGCATCGTCGACTCCAGCGATCGAAGCGCATCGCTTGTGCCGGAGACCGAGCCGGCGATGGTCGACAGGAAGTTGCCGTTCGTATCGGTCGCCACGACCGAATAAAGTCCGGGGCCGGCATCCTTCCAGGCGACGTCGTAGCCGGTCGCCGTCTTCTCGGCGCCGATGAAATTGTAGCTGGGGAACTGATCCGTGCTCAGCGCGGCACCCGCCAGTTTGAATACGACGTCGGTGCTGCCTGTGACAAAGTGGAGGCTGGTTCCGACCTGCTCCAGGGTCGTGCTTCCCGCGCTTTCGATGACCTTGGTCTGGAGAACATTGGATTGCACGCTCGTATTGCCGGCTGCGTCGGTCGCAGTCACCGAGAACGAGTGGGAGCCCGAGGAAAGCGAACCGACGTTGATGCTCCAGGTGCCGTCGCTCTTGGCCTTTCCAGAGCCGATCGGGGTGGTGCCGTCATAGAGTGCGATGGTCGCGCCGGCTTCGGCAGTACCGGCAATGGCGGATTGAGCCAGCGTAAACGACGCAACGACAGGCTGGGCGGGAGCCGTCGTGTCGATCGTCACGGTAAGCGACGTAGAGGCGGAGCTGACGTTGCCGGCAACATCCATCGCCTTGGCCGTGAACGCGTGGTTGCCGTCGCTCAAGGTTGCCGTCGCGAAAGACCAGCTGCCGGTCTTGTCGGCAACCACCGTGCCGATCTGCGTCGTTCCGTCGAAGATCTGGACCGTGCTGCTGGCCTCTGCGGTACCGTTCAGCGTGACGTGGTTCTGGTTGGTGATGCCGTCGCCGATCGTTCCGCTGTCTGGCGTGAATGAAGCAATGCTCGGCGTCGCGGGCGCGGTCGTGTCGACCGTCACCGTGAGTGCCGTCGACGACGCGACGTTGCCGCTCTGATCCGCCGTCTTCGCTGTGAAAGGATGAACCCCGTCGGTCAGATTTGCCGTGACGAACGACCATTTTCCGGTGCTGTCTGTCACCGCCGTGCCAAGCTTGGTCGAGCCGTCGAATATCTGGACTGTCGTGCCGACGGCAGCCGAGCCCGTCAGCGTAATCTGCTTCGCGTTGGTGATGCCGTCGCCGGTGATGTTGCTATCGGGCGAGAACGAGTTGATCTGAATGACAGGCGGTTTGGCGGAATAGGCGCGGATGTAGTCGATAAGCATGTCGCCGCCGACCGGCGCACTGGGGTCGGTGATGGCCGGCCCGTACAGCGCCAGGTCGGCGATCATGTACATGGGGGTGTGCATGTCGGATGGAGTGGCAATCTGGAAGATCTTCACTCCGTCGACGTACCAGGTAATCGTATCGGCCTCCCAATCCATGCCGTAGGTATGGAATCCAGACGTCATCGTCGGGACGGAGACTCCGCTCTGCTGGAGCTGCATGCTGCCCGTCGCAGAACTGTGCGATGTCATGTAGTCGATCGTCGGGTTGTTGCCGAGCGACTCCATGATGTCCAGCTCTTGAGCGGGCACGGTCCCGAGTAGCGCGTTGTTCGTGGGCAGCAGCCAGAATGCTGGCCAGAGCCCCTGGCCGGCCGGCAGCTCGGCCCTCATCTCGAAGTAGCCGTAGAGCTGCGAGAAGGAGTGATAGGTTGTGATCATGCCCGACGTGTACTGGGCATTGTTGATGTAGGGCTGGATCGCGGCAGCTGCGGGGCCCGCATGAAGATCGAGGATGCCGTTACTCACGGTCCATGGCGTCACCGAACTCGTGGGTGCATAATTGCTGTTGATGTACCAGTTGACCTCCTGGTTGCCACCAATGTTGATGCCGTTGGCGGCCGCCCACCAATAGGTCGAATCCCAGGTGCCGCTCGCGCCATTCCACAGGCTGAGCGAGTTGAAATCGTCCGAAAACGTGAGTGTGGCCGTTCCAGCGAGATTTTTCGGATCAATCGACATAGCACTCTCCTCAGCTGGGAAATTGCTATGGCATCGCCCGTTTTCCTGACTTTAATGGCCGGGTACGAGTTGTTTTGGTCATTAAGGTGCGCCTGCGAGCACCGCTAAAATTATACGGATTGGCATCAATGGTTTTTGACGGACGCCGGCAGGTGCAATTCAGCAAGGTTAATTCGACGCGAACATCACGAGCAGGGCAGTTGCCTCTCCACGTTCGACGGCGGCATTTGGGTCCGCAGTTGCAGACATCTCAATCGCAGATCGAGCGGCTCATCTACGAATCGACGCGAACGTTGGATGTCGGACGGGTCTCCATCTCTCAGGCTGAGATGATCCAGTGGTCATGCGAGTCCGGACCTGACCTGACTTACTCTCTCGCCGCATGCGTGTCGTAACGCCCCGTCGGGGGAAACCCAGGAATGTGATAGTCGGTGCGCCCCGTGGCCCGAACGAGAATTTCCTGCACTTTGCCGAGCACGCGGAAGAGACTTTTCCGACCCCGTAAGATTCCGTGGTCGCCCGACAGCGCATAGCCTCGTTGCTTTGCCCGTAAATTTTCGGGTGCTGCAACGGCACGTCCCTGAAGGGAGAGACGTAATGGACCTTAACTTGGGCGGAGAATTATTGCATAGTTGGTCGGACCGGCATCCTCGGCATTGCGGCCTTTGGCCGGCTGAATTTGAGCTGTTGGTATTCTCGAACTTTCATCCACCATCTTTGAAGTAGGTTGTGCTGCTCATCTGTCGCATACCTGGCCACATTTGGGAGAATAGGCCGTCATTGTGTTGTCCCGCCTGAGGATCCCTTCGCATCTTCATCATTAATATACTCGTTCGGTTACAACCGGCCGTCGTATTGGTAGGGAGTATTGGAACGGCTGCCCGGCTCGGTTTCGAACGCCGGGGACCACAAACATTGAAAGGCCCTGGCGGCGGCCGTGAAGCATTCGGATTTCAGTAGGCAAGGGTTAATTTATGTCAGGGGGGTTCTCCTACGATCTGACTGGAAGGCGGGTCTTCGTGGCCGGCCATCGCGGAATGGTAGGTTCGGCCATCGTGCGCCGCCTCGCGTCGGAGCGGTGCACCCTCCTTTATGCCGATCGCCGAGAGCTCGACCTTGCGAAGGAGCAACCGACATTGCGGTGGCTCGAGGCAAACCGTCCGGACGTCGTGATCCATGCTGCCGCCAAGGTCGGCGGCATTGCCGCCAACAGTAATTTCCCCGTCGATTTTCTCTGCGACAATCTCGCTGTCGAACTGAACGTGATCCGCGCAAGCCATGCAACCGGCGTTGGGCGCCTGCTCTTTCTCGGCTCGTCCTGTATATACCCCAAGCACGCCAAGCAGCCGATCGCCGAAAGCGAATTGCTGACAGGGCCGCTCGAACGGACCAACGAATGGTACGCAATCGCCAAGATTGCCGGCCTCAAGATCTGTCAGGCACACCGGCTGCAACATGGTGACGATTTCATATCGGTGATGCCGACCAACCTCTATGGCCGCGGTGACAATTATCATCCAGCGCACAGTCACGTGCCGGCGGCGCTGATACGACGCTTCCACGAGGCCAAGCTGGCAGGGACCCCGACGGTATCCGTCTGGGGCACGGGCAATCCGCTTCGTGAGTTTCTCAACGTCGACGACTTCGCCGATGCGTGCGTCTTCCTCTTGAAGAACTACTCGAACGATCTGCCCATCAACGTCGGCAGTGGTGACGAAGTCACTATCGCCGATTTTGCCGCCATGGTAGCGGAGGTCGTGGGCTATGCGGGCAAGTTGGTTTTTGATACGTCCAAGCCGGACGGCACGCCCCGCAAGCTCCTCGACAGTTCGCGGATTCGCCAACTGGGCTGGCGTTCGACTACCCCGCTACCGACCGGGCTGGCGGGGGCATATAAGGATTTTCTGAAGGGCTACGGTCGTCATTTGGAAATGAATTCCGGCGACTGACGAGATCAACGCTTTTTTCGAGACGTGAGTTTTCGATTCCAGTTTTAGAAGTTGGATTGTACTTGAATGCGTATTCTGTTGGTGGGCATCAACTATGCGCCCGATCTGATCGGCGTTGCGAAGTACAACACGGAGCTCTGTGAGAGCCTTGTGGCCGAGGGGCACGAGGTCAGAGTGATCACTGCACCGCCCTATTACCCCGCCTGGCGAATCCCGGCCGGCTTCGACGGCCACTATTTCAGGGCCCGGAACGTCAATGGTGTCGAGATCACGCGCGCCCCGATATACGTGCCGCGGAAGCCGACGGGTGCGAAGAGGCTGCTGCACCATGCCTCGTTTGCGTTGACGAGCGCGCTGCCGATGCTGACGAAGGCGCTCGAATGGCACCCCGACGTCATGCTGTCCACCGCTCCCTCCTTGATGTCGTCCGCGCTCGTTTCGTTCGTCGCGCGGCGGATCGGTGTGAAGTCCTGGCTCCATGTGCAGGATTTCGAGGTTGATGCCGCCTTTGATCTCGGATTTCTTCGAAACGGCGCGCTTCGCAGGCTGATGCTCGGGGCCGAATCTCGCATCCTTCGGTCGTTCGACCGGGTATCGTCGATTTCACCGCAGATGGTCGACCGGCTGCTGGCCAAGGGCGTTCCTGCGGAGCGGACCGTCGAGATCAGAAACTGGATCGACACGAACGCCATCTTTCCTCGGTCGCGGCAGACCAGGTATCGGCATGAATTCGGCATTGACGAAAGCGATATCGTCGGACTCTATTCGGGCACGATGTCGACCAAGCAGGGGCTCGATCTCGTGATCGACGCCGCCTCCATCCTGCAACACAGCCATCCCGACATTCATTTCATCCTCGCGGGAGAAGGGCCTGACAAGGCGAGGTTGATCAAAATGGCGGCCGGCCGCTCCAATGTTCATTTTCTCGGACTGCAACCCAACGAGAGCTTCAACGAGTTGATGGCGACGGCGGACGTGCATCTCATTCCGCAGAAGGCGGAGGCGGCTGATCTGGTCTTGCCATCCAAGCTTGGGGCCGTGCTTGGCTCCGGCCGTCCGGTGATCGCGATGGCGACCGAAGGAACGGGGTTGGCCGAGGAGGTCAACGGTGCCGGGACGGTCGTTTCGCCCGGCGACACGCGGGCTCTCGCCGATGCGATCTGCACGCTTGCCCAGAATCCGGCGCTCTGCGCGGCGTTTGGAGCCGAGGGACGGAAGCGCTCACTCGAGCGTTGGGATCGTCGGGCCATCGTCGGTCGCTGGGCGCTCGAGATGAGCGCGATGCGAAACGCACCGGCCCCGTCCGGAACGCAGGCGGCGATGACCGCTGGCCCGCCCGACGCGATCTCGGTGAAGGACGCCATCCGTCTGCCTTGACGGCATTGGGAGGCGCCGCTGCCTGTGGTCACGGAAATCGTTCGGGGCCTCCGCCTCAACAAGCGCCAGACGGCGTTCTGGGCTGCCGTCACTCGTGACGCGGATAATATCTGAAGCCGTGTTGCTTGATCAGTTCATCTCGCTTCGCTGACGCGAGATCTTCCTGCACCATCTCACGCACGAGGCTTTCGAACGAGGTCTTGGGCCACCAGCCAAGCTTCTCCTTCGCCTTGGAGGGATCGCCCAACAGGGTCGCGACCTCCGTCGGACGGAAATAGCGCGGATCGACGGACACGATGCACTTGCCTGTGGCGGCATCATAGCCCTTTTCGTCGACGCCCGTTCCTTCCCAGCGGATCCGCATCCCCACTTCGCCGGCGGCAACCTCGACGAAGTGGCGAACCGAGTGCTGCACACCGGTCGCGATGACAAAGTCCTCCGGCGTGTCCTGCTGCAGCATCAGCCATTGCATTTCGACGTAGTCACGCGCATGTCCCCAGTCGCGGAGCGCGTCAAGATTGCCCAGATAAAGACGTTCCTGAAGGCCGAGGTGGATGCGGGCCAACGCTCGCGTGATCTTTCGGGTGACAAAGGTCTCGCCCCGCACGGGCGACTCATGATTGAACAGAATTCCGTTGCAGGCATACATTCCGTACGCCTCACGATAGTTCACCGTGATCCAGTAGGCGTAGAGCTTCGCAACGGCGTAAGGCGACCGCGGATAGAACGGAGTGGTCTCCTTCTGCGGGACTTCCTGCACCAGGCCGTACAGTTCTGACGTCGAGGCCTGGTAGAATTTAGACTTCTTCTCGAGCCCCACGATCCGAATCGCCTCGAGGATTCGCAGCGTGCCGAGAGCGTCCGAATTCGCGGTATATTCCGGCTCCTCGAACGAAACGGCCACGTGACTTTGAGCGGCGAGATTGTAGATCTCGTCCGGCTGTACCTGGCCGACGATCCTGATCAGACTGGAAGAGTCGGTCAAATCACCATAGTGCAGTCGGAACGGCGGATCCGGCTCGTGTGGATCGACGTAGAGATGATCAATGCGGTCGGTATTGAAAAGCGAGGTCCGTCGCTTGATGCCATGGACCTCGTAGCCCTTCGCGAGCAGTAATTCGGCCAGATACGCACCGTCTTGACCAGTTACGCCGGTTATTAATGCTCTTTTTTTGGTCATATAGCCTACTCAAAATATGATCCGCATATGTAGCCAAAATCAGCTTGCATGCGCAGTGCGGAGGTCGATCAGGACGGCAATTGTTGCAGCGTAAGATTAATCGCCCGGCGGTGGATCGTACGTGCCGCGTCAGACGACGCACCTGACCCGCTCCAGCCTTGCGGTCATCTTGATCCAAGGCTCGCATTGATCCAGGGCTCGCAAGGCGCTGATCTGCGGACTGCGGCGTGAACGGGTTGCGCAATCGAGCATTGCCTGTTTTGCACCCCGCGATAGGATCACGCCGCGTCAACGATGATGGCAGCACACAAGGGAGGGTAACCATGCGCGCCGAACAGAAGTTCAAGCGAGCCGCTCTTGCATTCTCGCTGGTGGCTCCCCTGCTTTTGCCATCCGAGACATCAGCCGTCACCGTTGAGGTCGCGAGGAAATGCAATGCGCTCGTTGCGAAGAACTTTCCACCACGTCAGCCCGGCAATCCGGCGGCGGGCAGCGCCAAAGGCAACGGACAAGCCGAACGCGACTATTTCAAGAAATGCGTCGACAATGGAGGCAACGTGGACGACACCGCCGACAAGGACAGAAAATGATCGAGCTTGTGTCGACAACGCATCGAGGCAAGCGCGATTGAAATCCGGATGCGCATCGCCTGCACGCTTGGTGGTTCACCGAAGCACCTCGTCAATGGCGCCATACTGAACGTCCCTCGCCGCAGCGACCTCCTCTGGTTCGGCTCACACGACCGTCAGGGCCATCCACGCGCCGACATCGTCGAGACGATACCGCGAGTTGACGGCGTCGATAATCCGATTGATCAGCGAGATCGACGGTATCCCCCAATCAAGCCACACGAGATGTCCAAGGCAAGTCGGCCTCCGCTGTTCGCGCCCGGTGTCGTGATGCCGGCCGCAGGAGGTGGCGGGTGTTTCGAACCCACGAAAACCCGAGTCGTTGATTGCGTTGCGGCGACGTTCGACCCAAAAAACAAAAACCCAGCAATCCATTCAGATTGCTGGGTTTCCGTGTCGAACTTGGTTGCGGGGATAGGATTTGAACCTATGACCTTCAGGTTATGAGCCTGACGAGCTACCGGGCTGCTCCACCCCGCGTTAAACCGTTGCGTGCCTTGCAGAAAGAGTGCCCGAGCCGGTCGGCCAACGCGTCAGATGGCGCCGATCGATCCGTCCGGAGGGCTTCCTGAGAAGGCGACCCGGGCCGAAGCCGTCGGGTGCGAGGGGTATGTATCAACGTGAGTACGGTTTGGAAAGCCCCGGATGCGGGTTTTTGAGGATTTTGTGACGCCGAAATCGGTGGTTTTCCTGGCAAATTTACCGTCGGGAACCGGCTCTTGCCAGATCGCGCGCAAAAGCGGAGCTTGGCGCCCAACAAAATCCGTCAAGGACACGTCATTCGAGGGGAAACGCCATGGACCGGCCATTGAAGAGCCCGGGGCTGCATGCGCTTGAGGACACCTTTCACCGCCAGTTTGAGCTGTCCCGCAGCGAGCCGGCGCCGACATTGCAGGCGCGGCTCGACCGGCTGCGCCGCCTGCGCGCCGCGCTGACCGAGAACGAGGCGCGATTCGAGGCGGCGATCTCGGCCGATTTCGGCCACCGCTCCACCATCGAGACCGCGATCGCCGAAACCATGCTGGTGCTCGGCGAGATCAAGCATGCGGCCAAGCACCTCAAGGGCTGGATGGCGCCCGAGAGGATTCCGACCACGGTGCAGTTCGCGCCGGCCAGGAACCGGCTGATCCCGCAGCCGCTCGGGGTGGTCGGGATCATCGCGCCCTGGAATTATCCGCTGCAGCTGACCCTGGCGCCCGCGGTCGCCGCGATCGCCGCCGGCAACCGCGCCATCATCAAGCCGAGCGAGCTGGTGCCGCGCTTCGCCGAGCTGCTGGCCGAGGTGATCGAGAAGAAGTTCGACACCACCGAGCTTGCGGTCACCGATATCGACGACGACATCGCAACGACTTTTGCCGCGCTGCCGTTCGATCATCTGATCTTCACCGGCTCGACCCGCGTCGGCCGGCTGGTCGCGGAGGCGGCCGGCCGCAACCTGACACCGGTGACGCTCGAGCTCGGCGGCAAATCGCCCGCGATCGTCGACGGCTCCGCCGACATCGACGAGGCCGCGCAGCGCATCGCCTACGGCAAGCTGCTCAATGCCGGCCAGACCTGCATCGCGCCCGATTACGTGCTGGTGCCGCAAGCCTCGGTGCAGCCGTTCGCAATGCGGCTGCAAGGCCACACGCAGCACATGTTCGGTACCGATCCGAAAAATCCGGACTACACCTCGATCGTCTCGGACCGGCACTATGCAAGGCTCGAGGGTCTCGTCGCCGACGCCGCCGCGAAGGGCGCGACCATCATGCAGCCGGCCGCGCCGAACGATCCCGAGTGGAAGGCGAGGCGCAAATTCCCGCCGACCGTCATCGTCGATGCCACGCCCGAGATGACCGTGATGCAGGAGGAGATCTTCGGACCGCTGCTGCCGGTCATGGGCACGCGCGACGCAACCGAGGCGATCTCCTTCATCAACCGGCGCGACCGCCCGCTGGCGCTGTACTGGTTCGGTACCGACAACGCCGCGCGCGATCAGGTGCTGGCACGCACTGTGTCGGGCGGCGTCACCGTCAACGATTGCCTGTTCCATTTCGCGCAGGCCTATCAGCCGATGGGCGGCGTCGGTGCCTCCGGCACCGGTGCCTATCACGGCGAATGGGGATTCAAGACGCTGACCAAGTTGAAGCCGGTGTTCTACCGCTCACGCTTCAACCGGCTCGCCGATCTCTATCCGCCCTATGGCGCGAAGATCGCGCGGCTGGAGAAGCTGATGCGGCTGTTGTCGTAGGCAGGGCTGTCGTTCCGGGGCGCGAAGCGAACCCGGAACGTCGAGATTCCGGGTTCGATGCTAACGCATCGCCCCGGAATGACAATGAAGGGGGAAACATACGTGACTGACACATTCGATTTCGTGGTGGTGGGCGCCGGCTCGGGCGGCTGCGCGGTGGCGGGGCGGTTGTCGGAGGACCCGGCGACCTCGGTGGCGATGCTCGATGCCGGCGGCAAGAACGACAATTGGGTGGTGACCACGCCCGGCGCCATCATTCTCATGCTCTCGAGCAAGCTCAATAACTGGGCATTCGACACGGTGCCGCAGAAGGGCCTGAACGGCCGAATCGGCTATCAGCCGCGCGGCAAGGGGCTCGGCGGCTCCAGCGCCATCAATGCCATGGTCTATATCCGCGGCCATCGCGCCGACTACGATCACTGGGCTTCGCTCGGCAATACGGGCTGGGGCTATGCCGACGTCCTGCCCTATTTCAAGCGTTCGGAGAACAATACCGAGCTCGACGGCGAATATCACGGCAAGGGCGGGCCGCTCAACGTCACCGGCCTGCAGTCCGACAATCCGGTCAAGGAGACGTTCCTGCAGGGCGCGCGCGAGGCCCAGTTCCGGATTCGCGACGATTTCAACGGCGCCGAGCAGGAAGGGCTCGGCATCTACCAGGTGACCCAGAGGAATGGAGAACGCTGGAGCGCCGCGCGCGGCTATATCCATCCCCACATGGGCCGCCGGCCGAATTTGCGGATCGAGACGCAGGCGCAGGCGACCCGCATCATCTTCGAGGGCAAGCGTGCCGTCGGCGTCGAATACATGCAGGGCAAGGAGAAGAAGGTGCTGCGCGCGCGGCGCGAGGTCATTCTCTCGGCCGGCGCGTTCCAGTCACCGCAATTGCTGATGCTGTCGGGCGTCGGCGACGCCGCGGCGCTCGGCAAGCACGGCATCGCAAGCGTGCATGGTCTGCCGGGTGTCGGACAGAACTTGCAGGATCACCCCGATTTCGTGTTCGGCTTCGCCTCCGACGCACCTTATTTCTCGGGACTGTCGTGGAGCGGCATCGGGCGTATCCTCAAGGGTATCGGGCAATACCGGCGCGAGCGGCGCGGCCCGATGACCTCGAACGTCGCCGAATGCGGCGGCTTTCTGAAGACGCGACCCGAGCTCGACGTCCCCGACATCCAGCTGCATTTCTGCATGGCCATGGTGGAAGACCACGGCCGCAAGCCGCGCTGGGGCACCGGCTTCTCCTGCCATGTCTGCCTGCTGCGCCCGGCCAGCCGCGGCAGCGTGTGGCTGAACAGCGCCGATCCCCTCGCAGCCCCCGCGATCGATCCGAATTTCTTCGGCGAGGACAGCGACGTCGAGACCATGGTCGCGGGATTCAAGATGACGAAGCGACTGCTCGACACGCCGGCGCTGCGCGCGCTGCAGCAGAAGGACATGTTCACATCAGATGTCCGCACCGACGACGATATCCGCAACATCCTGCGGGCGCGCTCCGACACCGTCTATCATCCGGTCGGCACCTGCAGGATGGGCACCGGCGATCCGCTTGCGGTGGTCGATCCGAAGCTGCGCGTGCACGGGCTCGAGGCCCTGCGCGTGGTCGACGCCTCGATCATGCCGACCTTGATCGGCGGCAACACCAATGCGCCGACCATCATGATCGGCGAGAAGGCCGCCGACATGATCAAGGCTGAGATGCGGGCGGGGTGACCAAATGCGCAGGGTGGGCAAGGCAAAGCGTGCCCGCCTCTTCTTGTCCGGCTCTTGATGGTGGGCACGGCGCGAGAGCGCCTTTGCCCACCCTATGAGACTGCCGTCGCAGGGCCGCACTGCCAAAATATCGAAAACAACCCCATGCAAAGTAGCCGGCGACTGCCGGCGGACACCGCAACTTGACTCGTCGGGCAAATCAGCGGCATTCTTCCAGAATCCAGAAATCGTGCAGACGCCCCTCGCAGTGTCATCACCCGCGCATGCGGGTGATCCAGTATTCCAGAGACCACAGTGCTTGAGCCGGGGGGCCGCGGCGTACTGGATCGCCCGGACAAGCCGGGCGATGACGGCGGTGGACGAGGACATAGCCTCACATCCTCTCAGGATGAGATCTTGTTTGGCGGCTTTTCGCTGCGCTCCATCCGGGCTACGAATGAGGCGCGGATCAGTTCAGCAAAAACCCGCCATCGACCGTCACCACCGTGCCGGTCATGTAGCGCGAGGCGTTGGAGGCGAGCAGCATGATCGCGCCGTCGAGATCGGACTCCGCACCGACGCGGCGCTGCGGAATCCGTTTTGCGAGCCGCTCGCCTGCCGGCGTCGACCAGAAATCATGGTTCATCTCGGTGTCGATGTAGCCCGGCGCCAGCGCGTTCACGCGGATGTTGTTGCCGGCGAGTTCCAGCGCCATCGCCTTGGTGCCCTGGATCATGCCGGCCTTGGAGATCGCATAGGGCGAGACGGCCTTGAGCACGCCCTGGCCGAGCACGGACGCGACATTGATGATGTTGCCCGGCTGCTTGCGCAGGATCATGCGCCGCGAAAGCTCGGTCGCGAGGAAATAGGCGCCCTTCAGATTGGCGTTGATCACGGCGTCCCAATCGGCCTCGGTCTGCTCGGTCGCGAGCTTCTCGATCGCGATGCCGGCATTGTTGATCAACACCGAGACCGGACCGAGTGCGGATTCCGCGGCGTCGAGCGCTTTCGCAATGCCGGAAACATCCGCAACATCCATCTGCACCGCGGCAGCGCGGCCACCTTTGGCCTTGATCTCCTCCGCGAGGCCTTTCAGCTTCGCGATCTGGCGCGCCGCCAGCACCACCGCAGCGCCATGCGCCGCCAGCACGCGGGCGAACTGCCGTCCAAGCCCCTGCGAGGCGCCGGTGATGAGGATGATTTCTTTACTGACATCGAATAGGTCGGACATCGGCAGGTTCCCGGATTGAAGCGGACGAGTGATAGCGACAATTGTCCTTGATGTAAGCAGGTTTGATCAACCAGGGGACCGTAGGAGATCGGGGCAGGAATTCCTTATCCATGAACCTCTTCGACATCGTCGTGACGCTCGGTCTGTTGTTTGCGGTCGCCACCGGATTCACAACCGGCCTGTTGCGCAGCGCGGTCACCATCCTGGCCTATCTCGTTGCCATGCCGCTTGCGGTCGCGCTGCTGGCGATGGTCGGGCCCCACATCGCAGCGCTGCCATCCTCGCCGTTTCCGCCCAACGGGGTGCTGCTGTTCGGCCTCTTCCTTCTGATCGGCGTCATTCTCGGAAAGATGGCGCGGACGATGCTCGACGACACCATGGGCTCGGAGATCGGGATCGGCGACCGGCTCGGCGGCGCGCTGCTCGGCGCGATCAGGGTCGGCCTCGTGGTGACCACGCTGGTGCTGGTGTTCGATCAGCTGGTGCCGCCGGCGAGACAGCCGCAATTCCTCAACGGATCGCAGTTGCGGCCGTGGTTCTCCGCCGCCGGACAGGCCGGATTCCGGTCGCTGCCGCCCGAAGCCACCATGGCGATCGAGCGGCTGCGGCGCGAGCAGTGCATTTAGAGCGTTTTCGAGCGAAGTGGATACCGGTTCGCGTGAAGAAAACGCGTCAAAACAAAATCTAGAGCCCCGTTCCGATTCAATCGGAACGGGGCTCTAACCCATCGCGTTCGCCCGCCTGTTCCTGCCCGGCATGCACTTATGCATTGCACGTCCCTTACCGGCGACGCCGGGCTTGGCTAGACTGGCGCCATCGAAGCTTTACAAACCAACCCGACATCACAGGGAGCGAACTCGTGGATCTTGGAATCAAAGGCCGCCGCGCCATCGTCTGCGCATCGAGCAAGGGACTGGGCCGCGCCTGCGCGATCGCGCTCGCCAATGAGGGGGTGCATGTCACGCTGACGGCGCGCGGCGCCGAGGCGCTGAAGCAGACCGCCGACGAAATCCGCAAGGCGCATCCCGGCATCACCGTCACCGAGATCGTCGGCGACATCACGACGGCGGCCGGACGCGAAGCCGTGCTCAAGGCCTGCCCCGATCCGGACATCCTGATCAACAATGCCGGCGGCCCGCCGCCCGGCGATTTCCGCAACTGGACCCGCGACGACTGGATCAAGGCGATCGATGCCAACATGCTGACGCCGATCGAGCTGATCAAGGCGACCGTCGACGGCATGATGGCGCGCAAGTTCGGCCGCATCGTCAACATCACCTCGGCGGCGGTGAAGGCGCCGATCGAGATTCTCGGCCTGTCCAACGGCGCCCGCGCCGGCCTCACCGGCTTCGTCGCCGGTCTGTCGCGCAAGACCGTGATCAACAACGTCACCATCAATGGCCTGCTGCCGGGCCCGTTCGAGACCGATCGCCTGCGCGGCACCGCAAAGCCCGAGGCCGAGAAGCGCGGCATCTCGGCCGAGCAGGTGCTGGCCGAGCGCGCCAAGCTGAACCCCGCCGGCCGCTTCGGCCATCCCGACGAATTCGGTTACGCGTGCGCCTTCCTGTGCGGCGCCAAGGCCGGCTTCATCACCGGACAGAACCTGCTGCTCGATGGCGGCGCCTTCCCGGGCACGTTATGAGAGCCGTCTGGTACGAACGGACCGGCGCGGCGCCGACGGTGCTCACCGTCGGCGAGATGCCGACGCCGGACGCGGGCCCGGGCGAAGTCCGGGTTCGGCTCGCGGCCTCCGGCGTCAATCCGGCCGATGTCGGCCGCCGCAGCGGCAACTATCGCGCGATGGAATTTCCGCGCGTGATCCCGAACAGCGACGGCGCGGGGATCATCGACCAGATCGGTGAAGGCGTGACGCGTTTTGCCGTCGGCGATCGCGTCTGGCTGTTCAACGGCCAGCGCAACGGGCGCGCCTTCGGTACCGCCGCCGAATACATCACGCTCGCCGATTATCTGGTGACGCCGCTGCCGCAGGACGTGTCGTTCGCGGCAGGTGCTACGCTCGGCATCCCCTGCATGACCGCGTGGTGCGCGCTGTTTGCCGACGGCCCGATCTCCGGCCAAACGGTGCTTGTCACCGGCGGCGCCGGTGCTGTCGGCCACTATGCCGTGCAACTCGCAAAATGGGGCGGTGCGCGCGTGATCGCGACGGTGAGCTCAGAGGTCAAGGACGTCGAGGCGCGGCTTGCCGGCGCCGACACGGTCGTCAACTACCGGACCGAGGACGTCGTCTCCAAGGTGATGGCCTTCACCGAGAATCGCGGCGTCGACCGCGTGATCGACGTCGATTTCGGCGGCAATCTCGCGACCACGCTGAAGATCATGGCGCTGAACTCGACGATCGCGGTCTACGCCACCAACGGCAACCGCACGCCAACGCTGCCGGTGCGCGAATTGATGGAAAAATGCATCACGGTGCGCTCGCTGGTGTTGTTCGCGCTGCCGCCGCCGCTGCTCGCGGCCGCGCAGGCCGACATCACGAACTGGCTGGAGTCGGGCACCCGCGTGCACAACATCGCCGGCCAATTCGCGCTGGCGGAGACCGCCGAGGCCCATCTCGCCGTCGAGAAGGGCGACAAGATCGGCACCGTGATCGTCGACTGCGCGCGATGATGGGCAGGCTCTCTTCCCCCTCCCCCCGTTCTTACGGGGAGAGGGTTGGGGTGAGGGGCTGCCACCGCAAAGATGGTAAGGATGGAGTCTGCGGAAGCTCCCCCTCACCCGGACCGCATTCCGCTTCGCTGCATGCGACATAGCCGAAGCGCTGCTTCGGCGTTCTTGAGGACGGCCGCCGTAGGCGGCTTATGCCCCTCCCCGCAAGCGGGGCGAGGTGAAGTGAGCAGTGCAAACGAGAGAAACAAGAAAACCGGGGACACGCCGCATGCAATGGACGATCGGCAAGGTCAAGATCACAAAGGTCGTCGAGCTCGAGACCGTCGGCAGCACGCGCTTCATCCTGCCGCTGGCCGGCCGGGAAGAGATCCAGAGCCTGCCCTGGCTGATCCCGCATTTCGCCAATGAGGATGGCCGGCTGAAAATGTCGATCCATTCGCTTCTGGTCGAGACGCCGGAGCACCGCATCATCGTCGACACCGGGCTCGGCAACGACAAGCAGGGCCGCAACGTGCCGACCTGGAACAACCGCAGCGACCCGTTCCTGGAGAAGCTGACCGCGGCCGGATTTGCACCGGACAGCATCGACACCGTGCTGTGCACGCATCTGCATGTCGACCATGTCGGCTGGAACACGAAACTCGTCGGCGGCAAATGGGTGCCGACCTTCGCCAATGCGCGTTACGTGTTCGGCAAGACCGAATTCGAGCACTGGCGCGACCACAGCGACGATGCCGCACATGCCGCCGTGTTCGCCGACTCGGTGAAGCCGATCGCGGATGCCGGCAAGGCCGAACTGGTGCCGAGCGATCATCGCTTGACCGAGGAGATCACGCTGATCCCGACGCCGGGACACAGCCCCGGCCATATGAGCATCCACATCAAGTCCGGCGGCGCGGAAGGACTGCTGACCGGCGACGTCGCGCATCATCCCTGCCAGATGTATCACCTCGACTGGTCATCGACCGCGGACTCCGACCAGAAGCAATCGGCCGCAACGCGGCGCGAATTGTTCTCGCGCTTTGCCGACACGCCGACGCTGGTGATCGGCGGGCATTTCAATGCCGGCCACATCAAGCGCGACGGCGACGCCTTCAGGTTCGTCGCGCTGGGGTAACCGGCCCGAAATGGCCTTGACATAAGGCTTGGCAGCAATGCAGCGCGCTCATGGCGGTTGAATTTCCCGGCGCGCTGTTCCATGAAGCGTGTCGAGGTATACCAGTAACAATCCTCAAGACACCGTAGGGAGTGATCAACATGAAGCTTGTTCGTTATGGCGAAAAGGGTGCGGAAAAGCCCGGTCTGATCGATAAATCCGGCCAGCTCCGCGACCTCTCGGCCCATCTGAAGGACCTGACCGGCGAAGCCTACACGCCGGAATCGCTGAAGAAGCTTTCCGCCCTCGATCCCGCCTCCCTGCCCGCCGTCTCCGGCAAGCCGCGCTTCGGCGCTCCGGTCACCGGCATTTCGAAGTTCGTTGCGATCGGCCTGAACTATTCCGACCACGCCAAGGAAACCGGCGCTCAGATCCCGACCGAACCGATCATCTTCATGAAGGCGAATACCTCGCTGTCCGGCCCGAACGATGCCGTCGAGAAGCCGCGCGGCTCGACCAAGCTGGACTGGGAAGTCGAGATCGCCGCCATCATCGGCACCCGTGCCAAGTACGTCTCGGAAGCCGACGCGCTGAACCACGTCGCCGGCTATTGCGTCTGCAACGACGTCTCCGAGCGCAACTTCCAGACCGAGCGTCTCGGACAGTGGACCAAGGGCAAGTCGCACGACACCTTCGGCCCGGTCGGCCCGTGGCTCGTGACCAAGGACGAAATCGCCGACGTGCAGAACCTGTCGATGTGGCTCGACGTCAACGGTCAGCGCCGGCAGACCGGCTCGACCAAGACCATGATCTTCACGATGGCGAAATGCATCTCCTACGTCTCGCAGTTCATGACGCTGCTGCCCGGCGATATCATCACGACCGGCACCCCGCCTGGCGTCGGTCTCGGTATGAAGCCGCCGACCTTCCTCAATGTCGGCGACGTCGTGACGCTCGGCATCGAAGGCCTCGGCGAGCAGCGCCAGGAAATCGTCGCGGCGTAGTCTCGGAATCGTCATCCCGCGCAACGGCTTTGCCGTTGCGCGGGATGACTGGGATACAGCGCAATCTCTCCCCTCGTCGTCCCGGCGAAAGCCGGGACCCATAACCACAGGGTTGAGTTGTTAGAAGGCTGCGGCCCCAGCGTCGGGCAACAATGACTTTCGGTGGTTATGGGTCCCGGCTTTCGCCGGGACGACATCGAGTATGTTGCGTCATCGAGAGTCATACATTCACGGTCTCTCAGGATGACGACTGTGTATGCGAAACGAGGTCATCACCATGAAACTCACCTTCTCTCCCGCCTCCCCGTTCGCCCGCAAGGTGCGCATCGCGGCGATCGAGCTTGGCCTGATCGACAAGATCGAGCTGGTGCCGGCCAGCGTCGCGCCGGGCACGGCCAATGACGAATACTCCAGGATCTCGCCGCTGAAGAAGCTGCCGGTGCTGATCCTCGACCATGGCGACGTCATTTTGGATTCCTACGTCATCGTCGAATATCTCAACGAGATCGGCGGCGGCCGGCTGATCCCGGGCTACGGTCCGCGGCGCTGGCAGCTGAAGACCGATCATTCGCTGCTCAACGGCATGCTCGATTCCATGCTGCTGTGCCGCTACGAGAAGATGGTGCGGCCGCAGGGTTCGCTGTGGCAGGCCTGGTATGACGACCACTGGAACAGGGCCTGGGCGGGCATGGCGCGGTTCGAGAACCGGCCGGACGTGCTGAACGGCGCGTCGTTCGACATCGCGCAGATCGGCCTCGTCTGCGTGCTCGGCTACGCCGATTTCCGCTTCGCCGATTGCGGCTGGCGCAAGGCCTATCCCAAGCTCGACGCGTTCTACCAGAGAATGCTGGAGCAGCCGTCGGTGAAGATCTCGGCGCCGCCGCCAGCGTAGCAAGGCTACGCGTGGGGAGAACGACGATGCGCGAATGCGTCCCCGCCTCTCGATTTTCAGCGCGAGCCTGGCGCTCGCGCTGACCCTCTCCGATCTCGACTTTGTGATGATGATGACGGCAGCCCGGTACGGCCCGCCGGAGCAAGACCTTGCGGCGATAGATATCCTCGCCAACATCAGCATTCCCGCCGTGCGCGACGCGCACTGACCTCATCCAAGGAATCACCATGAGCTTGAAATTTGCCGCCGGCGATCTCACCATTCATCGCATTGTCGAGGAGGAAGGGCTGTTCCTGCCCGCGCATGACATGCTGCCCGGACTGACACCGGAGCTGCTCGCGGAGAACCGCGCCTGGATGAAAGCGGCCGGCGCACTCGATGACAGCGACACGCTGATCCTGGCGTTCCAGTCCTACATCGTGAAGACACCGCACCACACCATCCTGATCGACAGCTGCATCGGCAACGACAAGCCGCGGCCGGGGCGGCCGAGCTGGAACATGAAGACCGACGACAACTATCTGCGTGGCCTCGCGGCGGCGGGCTTTTCGGTCGGCGACATCGACTATGTGATGTGCACGCATCTGCATGTCGACCATGTCGGCTGGAACACGCGGCTCGAGAATGGCCGCTGGGTGCCGACGTTCCCGAACGCGCGCTACGTGTTCGACAAGAGCGAGTTCGACTACTGGACCACGACCAACGCCAAGGCAGAGGTCCCGCCCTTCGTCGACAGCGTGCTGCCGGTGGTCGAAGCCAAGCGGGCCGACCTGGTCGGCAATGATTTTGCGATCGGCGATCACATGCGCGTGCTGCCGACGCCCGGCCACACGCCGGGCCATCTCGCCTTCACCTTCGGCCGCGGCAAGGACGATGCGGTGTTCGCCGGCGATCTGATGCACTCGCCGCTCCAGACGCTTTATCCGGAGCTGTCGCCGAAGTTCGACGTCGACCCGGCGCAGGCCGCGAAAACGCGGCGCAGCTTCCTGGAGCGCTATTGCGACACCGACACGCTGTGCTGCCCCGCGCACTTCCCCTCGCCGACGGTCGGCAAGATCAGCCGGAAGGGCAACGGATTTGTGTGTGAGACGGTGTAGCTCTTTTTCTTCACCTCGCCCCGCCTGCGGGGAGAGGTCGGATTGCATCGCAAGATGCAATCCGGGTGAGGGGGTACAGGTCTATCGGCTATCACCGCCTAGCGGTTAGAGCCCCTCACCCCAACCCTCTCCCCGTAAAGGACGGGGAGAGGGAGCAGGAAATACCTGCCCGCTCAATCAAACAAACTCGGCGTGTGGTTCACCACCGCGCCTTCGATCTGCAGCATCTTCAGCTTGGTCACCACGCCGCCATTGGCCGAGAAGCCGCCCGGCTTGTTGCCGGCCGCCAGCACGCGGTGGCAGGGCACTACGATCGGGCACGGGTTGCGGCCCAATGCCTGGCCGACGTCGCGCGACAGCTCGACGCCACCGAGCTGCTTGGCGATATCGCCATAGGTCACGGTCTTGCCCGGCGGAATCTTCCGCGCGATGTCGTAGACGCCGCGGTTGAACGCCGGCACGCCGTCGAGATCGAGCACGATGTCGGCGAGGTCGTTCGGCTTGCCGGCGAGCAGCTCGATCATACCGTCGATCGCGTGCTGCACCTCGGCCGGCGGCGCCGCCTCGGTGACGTCGCCGTTGCGCTGGAAGATGCGCTTGCGGGTCTTCTCCTCGGTGCCCATCGGCAGCTGCACACCGGTGACGCCGTGCTCGCCCCAGACAATGCCGCAGGCGCCGATCATGGTTTCGAAGATTGCAAAATGCTGGCCGGTCATGGCTCGCTCCAGATGTTCCTTCATATCGTTTGCGCTCACACATTCGAGCCTGTTGCTGATCTGGAATCTAGGCTTGGAGAATGTTGCTATCCACCCGAATTCCGTGGGAACTTGGGCTAAATCAACAACATCTCCTGCCCTCCGCGAGCCCCAAATGCACAGCCTCCGCGTCAACGGTTTCGACATGCCCTATCTCGATATCGGAGAGGGCCCGCCGCTGGTCTGCGTGCACGGCTCGCTGTGCGATTTCCGGATCTGGTCGGCGGTGCTCGGCCCGCTGACACGGCGGCATCGCGTGATCGCGGTCAGCCTGCGGCATTTCTTCCCGGCCCATTGGGACGGCGTTGGCGACACCTATTCGATCGCGCAACATGTCGACGACGTCATCGCCTTCATCGGGACATTCGACACCAAGCCGGTCGACCTGATGGGGCATTCCCGCGGCGGCCATATCTGCTTCCGCGTCGCACAGCGCCGGCCGGACCTGCTGCGCAAGCTGATCCTCGCCGAGCCCGGCGGCGAACTCGACGCGAGCCTTGATCCCGATTTCAAGCCGGGCCCCTCGCCGCTGGCGGCACGCTTCGCGGCGTGTGCCGCTGAGATCGCCAAGGGCGACATCGACGGCGGCTTGCAGATCTTCATGGACGCGCTCGAAGGCCCCGGCGCCTGGAAGCGGATTCCGGCGACCTCCAAGCAGCTGTTGCGCGACAACGCGACCACCCTGCTCGGCCAGACCCGCGACCAGCGCCCGCCGTTCTCGAAGGCCGACGCGGAGGCGATCAAGACGCCGACGCTGTTCATCGGCGGCGCCAACACCAAGGGCGTGCTGCCGAAGGTGCTGCACGCCCTCGCCGCCAATGTGAAGGGCGCGCGCACCGAGATGATCCCGGGCACCACGCATCCGATGTTCGAGCAGGCCCCGCAGCGCTATTGCGAGATCGTGCTGGAGTTCTTGGCGGGCTGAGGCGCCGCTACACCTCTTCATCTCGCCCCGCTTGCGGGGAGAGATCGGCGCGCGTTGCGCGCCGGGTGAGGGGGTACAGGTCTGTCCAACCACATCGCTCGCGGAGAGAGCCCCTCACCCCAACCCTCTCCCCGTAAGAACGGGGAGAGGGAGACCCACACCTCACACCTTCCAGACACCGACCGGCTGCCGCACGGCAACATTCAGCCGGTTCCAGACATTGATCGCGGCGATCCCCAGCACCAGGGACGCGAGCTGCTGCTCGTCAAAATGCTTCGCCGCCTCGTCCCACACCGCGTCCGTCACCGGATCCTCGCGATCGCTGAGCCGGGTCACCGCTTCGGTCAGCGCCAGCGCGGCGCGTTCGGCTTCGCTGAAATACGGCGTGTCGCGCCAGGCCCCGACCGCGAACAGCCGCTCATCGGTCTCTCCCGCGCGCCTGGCAAGCTTCGGATGCATATCGACGCAGACGCTGCAGCCATTGATCTGGCTGGCGCGCAGATGCACTAGTTCGAGCAGCTTTTCCGGCAAAGCCGGTTTGGTGCTCTCGCTGAGCGCCTGCAGCGCCTTCATGGCATCGGGAACAACCATCACCGGGTGGTTCATGCGGGCTTTCATCATGTCAATCTCCTGATTTGTCTTTTGACGAAGCCGTGCCGATCTGTTGTCACATCGGCCCACTTTCGTTCGTCAAGGCCATGACGGAGCGGACAAAGGGAATGTGACCGATGGACGAGAAAAAGTTTGTGGCCGAACAGTTCGAGGCCAACCGGCCGCGCCTGCGCGCGGTGGCCTACCGCATGCTGGGCTCGACCGCCGAAGTCGACGACGCCGTGCAGGAGGCCTGGCTGCGGCTCGGTCGTACCGATGCTGCCACGGTCGACAATCTCGGGGGTTGGCTGACCACGGTGATCGCGCGGATCTGCCTCGACATGCTGCGCTCGCGCAAATCACGCCGCGAGGAGCCGATCGGGCCGCATGTGCCGGAGCCGATCGCGGACAATCCGTCCGAGCGCGAGGCCGAGATGGCCGACTCCGTCGGCGCGGCCCTGCTCGTGGTGCTGGAGACGCTGGCGCCGGCCGAGCGGCTGGCTTTCGTGCTGCACGACATGTTCGCGGTGCCGTTCGAGGAGATCGCGCCGATCGTCGGACGCACGCCGGCCGCCGCGCGGCAGCTGGCAAGCCGCGCCAGACGCCGCGTGCAGGGCGCGCCGCCCGCGCCGGATGCCGATCTCAGCCGGCAGCGCGGCATCGTCGAGGCTTTCCTCGCGGCGTCCCGCAACGGCGACTTCGAGGGGCTGCTTGCCGTGCTCGCGCCCGACGTCGTGGTGCGCGCCGATCAGGCCGCGCAGCGGCTCGGCTCGCTGCCGGTCACCCACGGCGCAGTTGCGGTCGCGGAAAGCTTCAAGGGGCGCGCGCAGGCCGCGAAGCCAGCGCTGGTCGATGGCGAGATCGGCGTTGCCGTCATCTTCGGTGGCGCGTTGCGTGTCGTGCTGCGGGTCACGATATCTGGCGACAAGATCGCGGCGATCGATGCCACCGCTGAGCCCGCAGAGATCGAAGCCTTCGATGTCGAAGTCCTCGATCCGAGTTGATCGCAGCTAGAGGCGAACAGGCCGCGATGTTAGTGTCCTCCCTGCGCTATACAGGGAGGACAATCATGAAACTATCCATCAAATTGCTCGCGTCGGCTGGCCTGCTTTCGCTCGCCTTTGCCTCGTCCCCCGCCTTTGCTGCCGCGGATGAAAAGCTGCGCGCGGCCGCCGAGCAGGCCCAGCCGGCCGTGATCGAGAGCCTGCACGACATGGTGCTGATCGAGTCGGGCTCCAGCGATGTCGAAGGCCTGAAGAAGATGGCCGACTACACCGAAGCACGGCTGAAGGCGCTCGGCGCCAAAACCGAACGGCGCAAGACCACGAAGGGCGCCGGCGCCGACATGGTGATCGGCACCTTTGAGGGCACCGGCAGCAGGAAGCTGATGCTGATCGCGCACATGGACACGGTCTATGAGCACGGCATCCTCGACACCCAGCCCTACAAGGTCGACGGCAACAGGATCTACGGGCCCGGCATCGCCGACGACAAGGGCGGCATCGCCGTCATCCTGCATTCGCTCAAGATCCTGAACGATGCGGGCTGGCGCGACTACGCCAAACTCACGGTGTCGTTCAATCCGGATGAAGAGGTCGGCTCGATCGGCTCCGGTGAGATCATCGCCGAGCTCGCCGACCAGCACGATGTGGTGCTGTCCTGCGAGCCGACAGTTGCACCGCCAGTGGCCAAGAACGAAAGCCTGCTGCTCGGCGCCAGCGGCACCGCGACCGGCACGATGGATGTGAAGGGCAAGGCCTCGCATGCCGGCGCCGCGCCGCAGCTCGGCCGCAACGCGCTGATCGAGCTCGCGCATCAATTGCTGCAGACCCAGGACGTCGCGAAATCCATTCCGGGCACGCAGCTGAACTGGACCACCGCGAAGGCCGGCACCGTGCGCAACCAGATACCCGATCACGCCAGCGCCGGCGCCGACATCCGCCTCACCATTCCGGACGGCGTGCAAAAGCTGCAGGCGGCGCTCGACGAAAAGGTGAAGAGCAAGCTGATCCCCGACACCGAAGTGACCGTGAAGGTCGTCGCAGGCCGCCCGCCCTTCGTGGCAAACGATCGCGGCCGCGCGCTCGCCAGGCAGGGACAGGCGATCTACGCCGAACTCGACCGCACGCTGGATATCGCTGAGATGACCGGCGGCGCGACCGACGCCGGCTACGCCGCGCGCAGCGGCAAGGCCATCGTGGTCGAAAGCTTCGGCCTCGCCGGCTGGGGCTATCACGCCCGCGACGAATACATCGACACCAACTCGATCGTGCCGCGGCTCTATCTGATGACGCGGATCCTGATGGAGCAGGGCAAGGCGAAGTAGCGCTCGGACCACGGGTTCGCTGACGACCATGATCTCGTCATGCCCGGGCTTGTCCCGGGCATTCACGTCCTGGTTTGCGCATGAGGAAAGACGTGGATGGCCGGGACAAGCCCGGCCATGACGGATGGGCTCGGGCAGAGCCAAGTCAGAAAAAGTGTCCACTCATCAACAGCTTAGATCGATCCCTGACTTCAACCTTGACCGTTCCCGCTAGCCGCAGTAGCTTACCTTTCGAACACGGAATTCCGTATTCCAATTTGGATGGTCGGCATATGATCCCGTTGGACCCGCTTCCGAACCTGATCGACCAGGTCTACGGGCGATTGCTCGAAGCGATCATCGACCGCACGCTGCTGCCCGGCCAGCGCATCACCCAGAACAAGCTTGCCGATCGGCTCGGCGTCTCACGCCAGCCGATCTCGCACGCGCTGCATTTGTTGCATCGCCAGGGCCTCGTTGCGGAGAGCGGCAGGCGCGGCTTCGAGGTGACGCAGCTCGATCCGCAGCGTATCCGCGAGCTCTATGAAGTGCGCGGCGCCATCGATGCGCTGGCGGCGCGGCTTGCCGCGACGCGTGTGAAAGAGGATTCCGCGGCACGTGCGCAGCTCGAGGCCGCGCTGGAAGCCGGGCGCGCGATCGACGACACCGCGCCGCTGGCGCGCCTGATCGCGCTCGACGTCGACTTCCACAGCGCGATCTATCGGCTGGCCGGCAATACCGCGATCGAGGAAATGATCGCGCCGCAATGGCCGCATATGCGCCGCTCGATGGCGACCGTGCTCGCCGAGCTCGATTACCGCGACAGCGCCTGGACCGAGCACGAGACCATCGCCGCACACATTTTCTCCGGCAACGCCGCCGCCGCTGAGGCCGCCGCGTTGGCCCATGCGCAGACGGCCGGGCGGATGACCGAAGAGAAGCTGAGGGCTATCGACGTGGCGGCGTGAACACGACCGTCACGGCACCAAGAACGAAAACCAAAAATCAAAGGAGGAAAGCACCATGAAACTGACGCCGGAGCAGATCGAATTTTTCCATCGCGAAGGCTGGCTGTTCCTGCCCGAGCTGTTCAGCCAGGAAGAGGTCGATTTCCTCGCACGCGAGGCGGTCTCGATCTATGACGCCAACCGCCCCGAGGTGTGGCGCGAGAAGAGCGGCGCGCCGCGTACGGCCTTCGCCGCGCATCTCTACAACGAGGCGTTCGGCCTCCTCGGCGCGCATCCGCGCATGATCGACCCCATCGAGCAGCTGTTCGGTGAGAAGGTCTACATGCATCAGTTCAAGATCAACGCGAAGGCGGCCTTCACCGGCGACGTCTGGCAGTGGCACCAGGATTACGGCACCTGGAAGCGCGACGACGGCATGCCGGAGCCGCGCGCGATGAACATCGCGATCTTCCTCGACGAGGTGATGCCGATCAACGGCCCGCTGATGCTGGTGCCGCAGAGCCAGACCGCCGGCGACCTCAAGGCGTCGCACGATCTCGAAACCACGTCCTATCCGCTGTGGACGCTGGACGAAGAGACGGTGACGCGCCTCGTGAAGCAGGGCGGCATCGTCGCCCCGACCGGCAAGCCCGGCGGCATGCTGATGTTCCACGGCAATCTGGTGCACGGCTCGAGCGGCAACATCACGCCCTACCCGCGCAAGATCGTCTATTTGACGCTGAACGCGGTCTCGAACTATATCCGCACCCCGACGCGGCCCGACTACATCGCGCACCGCGACTTCACGCCGATCCAGACCGTTGCCGACGACGCCCTGCTGCGGCTGGCGCGTGCGCCGCGGCAGGCGGCGGAGTAATATCCCTGATGTCGTTCCGGGGCGCGCGAAGCGCGAACCACAGATGCGCGATTGCGCATCGGGGAACCTCGAGATTCCGGGTTCGACGCTAGCGCGTCGCCCCGGAATGACCCTTTTGTTTGGAAAGCAAAATGAACCTGCATCACCTCCTCAAAACCCGCGCCGCCGCCGGCAAGCCGGTTCGCGTCGCCCTGATCGGCGCCGGAAAATTCGGCTCGATGTTCCTGTCGCAGGTGCCGCACACGCCGGGGCTCGAGGTGCCGGTGATCGTCGATCTCGACCGCGACCGCGCGCGCGAGGCGTGCCGCACGGTCGGCTGGGACGACGCGCGGATCGGCGCGACCACCTTTACCGATGACGGCGCGCGTGCGATCGCGGGCGGTGCATTCGATGTCGTGGTTGAAGCGACCGGCAATCCCGCGGTCGGCATCCGCCATGCCCGCGCGGCGATATCAGCCGGCAAGCATGTCGTGATGGTCAATGTCGAGGCCGATGTGCTGGCGGGCCCGCTGCTCGCCGAAGAGGCGCGCAAGGCGGGCGTGGTCTATTCGCTCGCCTATGGCGACCAGCCGGCACTGACCGCGGAGATGGTCGATTGGGCGCGCGCGACGGGATTCCGCGTCGTCGCTGCCGGCAAGGGCACGAAATATTTGCCCGCCTATCACGACGTGACGCCGGAAGGCGTGTGGCAGCATTACGGGCTCACATCAGGCGAGGCGCAATCCGCCGGCATGAACCCGCAGATGTTCAACTCCTTCCTCGACGGCACCAAATCCGCGATCGAGATGGCAGCGATCGCCAATGCCTGCACGCTCGATGTGCCGTCGGAGGGCTTGCTGTTTCCGCCCTGCGGCGTCGACGACCTGCCGCATGTGATGCGGCCGCGCGACAAAGGCGGCGTGCTGGAGAAATCCGGCATCGTCGAGGTGGTGTCGTCGCTCGAGCGCGACGGCCGTCCGGTGTTTCGCGATCTGCGCTGGGGTGTCTATGTGGTGCTGGAGGCGCCGAACGATTATGCCGCCGATTGCTTCAAGCAGTACGGCCTCAAGACCGATGCGTCCGGCCGCTATGCGGCGATGTACAAGCCGTATCATCTGATCGGACTCGAGCTGAACATTTCCGTCCTGTCGGCGGCGCTGCGGAACGAGCCGACCGGGCAGCCGCGCGGCTTCCGCGGCGACGTCGCAGCGGTGGCGAAGCGCAATTTGCGCGCCGGCGAGATGCTCGACGGCGAAGGCGGCTACACGGTGTGGGGCAAACTGATGCCCGCCTCCGCCAGCCTCGCCGCCGGCGCATTGCCGATCGGGCTCGCGCATCGCGTCAAGTTGAAGAACGACATCGCCCATGGCGCTGTCGTGCGCTGGAGCGACGTCGAGGTCGACGAGAGCAACGACACCATCAAGACGCGCAAGGCGATGGAGCAGACGTTTTCGCGCTGACGCTCGAACGACAGGACGTCCTTCACCTCTCCCCGCGCTTTGCGGGGAGAGGCGTAGGCCGCCTTTGGCGGCCGCTCTCAAGAACGCCGAAGCGTAGCTTCGGCTATGTCGCATCGCAGACGCGATCCGGGTGAGGGGCGAGGCACGCTGTTCAACAAGACGCAAAGTGCTCGCCGGATAGAGGCCCCTCACCCCAACCCTCTCCCCGTAAGAACGGGGCGAGGGAGAAGAGAAAGCACCGCCGAACGACTCACGGCAGCAGCCGCCTCGCCTTCGCCAGCTTGAACCATTTGCGGAACATCGCTTCCGTATCCATCATCTCGGTGAAGCCGGCCTGGTTGATCTTCACAGTCGAGACGATCGAGGGCGGACCGGATTCGGTCTGTCCGTAGCGCATGCTGTAATCGGCATATTGGAACGACAGGCCGACGAACTCTTCCAAGCTAGGTGCGATCAGATCGTGCTTCCTGCGCAGTTCGTCCCACAGCGCGATCCATTTCGGATACTCCTGCGCCAGCGACAACGGCACGTGCCGGCCCGGCGCCATCTCGAGCGCATCTGATACCGCGGGCCAGATATTCTCCCAGGTGAAGACGTCGCCATTGGTGACGTTGAACGCTTCATTGCGCGCGGTCTCGGCCTCGCCCGACCATGCGATCGCGCGCGCCAGGAGATCGACGTCGACCGCCTGCGCGACGCGCGGCGCACCGCCGGGATAGTCGAGCGGCCTGCCCTGCGCGCGCAACACCGCCGCATAGACGCCGAGCGGCGGGATCAAATCCATCGCACCGCCCATGGCCTCGCCGATGATCAACACCGGGCGCAAGAAGCTCCAGTGCCAGCGCTTGCCCCGCTGCAGCTCCCGCAGGAAATTCTCCTGCGCCCAATAGAAATTCGGCTGCTCGTACATTTCCGAGCGGCCCTCGCGCGCCGGCACCGTGAGCGGCCGGACGTGCACGCCATAAGCCTTGGTGCCCTGCAGCAGTGCGACATGTTTGAGATCAGGCGCGACGGGTTCGAGCACGCCCATCAGGTTGCGCAGCATGCGGTCGTTGATTTCGATTTGCCCGGCATCGCGCCAGCCATCGACCAGGCTCGGCGCTTCATAGAGCGCGGCATAGATCAGGTGCGTCGCGCCGGCGAGCTCGGCCGCGGCGCGGCGGCAATCCTCAGCGCTGGTGAGGTCGATCCGCACATGCTGCGCGCCATAGAGATCGCGCGGCTTGCGACGCGACAGCGCGATGCGCTCGCAGTCGCCGGATGCGCCGAAGTGTCGCAAGGCGGCGTTGCCCACGAGGCCGGTCGCGCCGGCGACCACGACTTTCTTGTTGGCCATGTCCTTGAACTCCCATCAACTCACCTGCCCTGCGTAGCAGATCACGGCAAGACCGACAGGTATCGGATGAGACCAACAGCGCCGATTTCCCTTCGCAGCTGCAACCAAGGCGGGCGCTTGATTTCCTCCGGCAAACGATCATCCTGACCGGTGGAACCGAAGGCTCGGATTCCAGACACAAGAGCCCGTCGAGGGTCACCGGACACATTCACCACAGCAACGTCGATCGATCGGCGAAGAAAGACGGCACCAAGATCGTTCCCCTTGTCGAGGCATCGGCACACAGGAGGAATACGCATGAAGCGTCGTGATTTCTTGAGGGCAGGCGGCGTCGGACTGGCTGCGACGGCGGTGGCTGCACCTGCGGTCGCGCAATCGATGCCGGAGGTCAGGTGGCGGCTCGCGGCAAGCTGGCCGAAGGCGCTCGATACGCTCTATGGCGGCTGTGAATTCTTCTGCAAGCGCGTCGCCGAAATCACTGACAACCGTTTCCAGATCCAGTCCTTCGCCGCCGGCGAGATCGTGCCGGGCCTGCAGGTGTTGGACGCCGTCTCCAACGGCACGGTCGAGATGGGCAACACCGCGCTGTATTATTACTGGGGCAAAAATCCCGCCTTCACCTTCGGCACCTCGCTGCCGTTCGGCCTCAACACGCGCCAGCATATTTCCTGGCTGCAATGGGGCGGCGGCAGCGAGCTGATCAACAACCTGCTTGCGGAATACAACTGTGTCGGCATTCCGACCGGCTCGACCGGCGCCCAGATGGGCGGCTGGTTCCGGAAGGAGATCAAGTCGATGGCGGATTTGCAGGGCCTGAAATTCCGCGTCGGCGGCTTCGCCGGCACCATCATCGCCAAGGTCGGCGGCGTGCCGCAGCAGATCGCCGGCGGCGACATCTATCCGGCGCTTGAGAAAGGCACCATCGACGCCGCCGAGTGGGTCGGGCCGTATGACGACGAGAAGCTCGGCTTCGTCAAGGTCGCAAAATTCTACTACTACCCCGGCTGGTGGGAAGGCACCGGACAGGGCCACAACGTGCTGAACAAGGACAAGTGGAACGCGCTGCCGAAGCATTATCAGGCCGCGATCCAGGCAGCGTCCGAAGACACCTTCACCTGGGTCACCGGTAAATACGATGCGGTGAATC